>DYDD01000201.1 GCA_020718045.1 Fibrobacter sp.
GGCGGCCGTACGCGCCGCGTGAAGCTGCGCGCGCTGGCCTACGCGCGCTCCGGCGACAAGGGCGACACCTGCAACATCGGCGTGCTGTGCCGCAGCCCCGAGCTGTACGCCTGGCTGCGCCGCGAGCTGAAGCCGGCCGTAGTGCGGCGCTTCTTCAAGGGCGTCGTGCTGGGCCGCGTCACGCGCCACGAGGCGCCCAACCTCCTGGCCCTGAACTTCCTGCTGGAGCGGACCCTGGGCGGCGGCGGCACCGTGTCGCTGATGCTGGACCCGCAGGGCAAGACGCTGTCGCAGGCCCTGCTGGAGATGGAAGTGGACGTGCCGTCCCGGCTCGTGCCGCGGGAGTGACGCCGTGCAGGACCTCATCGTCGCCGACCTGTTCGCCTACCCCCTGAAGGCCGCGCGCGCGGTGCCCCTGGCCGAGGCCGCGGCGCTGGCCCGCGGTCTGCGCCGCGACCGGCGCTGGCTGCTGGTCGCCCAGTCCGGCGAACCGGTCATGCTCAAGTCCCACCCCCGGCTCGCCACCGTGGCGATCGGACTCGACGGCGAGACGCTCGTCGTCACCGGCGCCGTCGGCCCGCTCCTGCGCGTTGCCCCGCCGCTCCCGGACTCAGCCCCGCTGCCGGTCACCGTCAAGCGCCGCACGCTCGCGGCCAGGGTCGCCGCCCCGGAGGCCAACCGCTACTTCAGCGAGCTGCTGGGCGAGACGGTCTGGCTCGCGCTGCTGGCGCACGGCGAAGCGCCGGCGGGCGAACCGGCCGCCGCCGACCCCGCGGTCAGCGACGGCCTGGCAGGATCGGCGCCCTACCTGATCTGCTGCGAAGCCTCGCTCGCCGACCTCAACGGGCGGCTCGTCGCGCGCGGCGAATCCCCGGTCGGCATGGACCGCTTCCGGGCCAACCTGGTGATCGGCGGTGGCGAGCCCTACGCCGAGGACGGCTGGCGGCGGCTGCGCGCCGGCGCGGCCGAGTTCGAGATCCTGCGGCCGTGCCCGCGCTGTCCCAACACGACGGTCGATCCCCTGACCGGAGAGGTCGGGCCGGAACCGCTGCGGACGCTGACCGACTACCGCACGCTGCCGGGCGGTGTCATGTTCGGCGTGTTCGCGCGCGTGGTGCGCGAGGGGGTCCTGCGCCCGGGCGATCCCGTATCGGTCCTCGAATGATCATCACCGGAGGTGCCTCCATGCGCCGGATCCCGACCCTCGCCTGCTGCGCGCTGCTGCTCGCCGCGGCCATCCCCGTCGTCAGCGCCCGCGCCGAAACGCCGCCGACCGGCGCCTTCTCCTTCGCGGTCGAGGCGACGGTGACCGGAACGCCGGCCGCGGCCTTCGACGCCGCCACCGGCGACATCTCCGGCTGGTGGGACCACACCATGTCCGAACACCCGTTGCGCCTGGTCGTCGAGCCGAAGCCCGGCGGCGCCTTCCTCGAGGTCTTCGACGAGAGCGGCGACGGCGTCCGTCACGCCGCGGTGACCTACGCGCGCCGCGGCGAGATGCTGCGCTACGAGGGACCGCTGGGCCTGGCCGGCTACGCCATCAACATGGTCACGACCTGGACCTTCGCCGACGCCGGCGAGGGGCGCACGTCGGTGCGGGTCGAGGTCCACGCCGCCGGAGAGATCCTGGCGGGCTGGCCGGAGGTGGTCGAGCAGACCTGGCAGCATTTCCTGCTGAAGCGGTATGTTCCTTACGTGGAAGGCGGTTGCCGTCCTCTGAAGTGAAGCCGACGTCCGGCAGGGGATTGCCGGCCCCGTCGTGTCATCGCCGCCACCAGCGCGCTGATCCTGGCGGCCACGACGGCCGCCGCCCAGTTGACCGTCGCCACCGACGCCACGCAGTATTCCCAGGGCGATATCGTGACGATCACCGTCCACAACGCCGGCCCCAGCCTGGCCCTGTTCGCCTCTTCCCCGCCTTGTTACATCTACCGGATCGGCACGCCGGAGTGCGTGTACGGCTGCATCGGGCTGCCGATCCTGTGGGAGATGTACGTCGGGGAAACGATCATCCTCGCGTACGACCCCTCCGAAGACGCCGTCGCCGACCCGATCGGCTGGTACCGGGTCGAACTGAACGGCACTTCGATCGACCCGGGCAGCATCCTGCACTGCGACTACCGGATGCTGGAGATCGTGCCCATCGGGAGCGGGTCCTGGGGCGGAGTGAAGGCCTTGTTCCGCTGAAACCCCCGGACCGGGACGCGGAACGGGAACCGGCGGCGGCTCCCGTTCCCGTTCACTCCGGCCGCGGGGCCGCGCCTCAGCCCGCCCGCTTCCGCTCGTACTGCCGCAGCAGGTCCGCGAACAGCTCCGGGATCATCGCCATGCGCTCGGGGGTCTCGACGTAGGCCACGCGCATCTGGGTGCGGCCCGGGTTGGGCTCGCCCGCGGGCACGCTGTAGAATCCGGCCATCGGGGCGGTCAGCACGGTGAGCGCCCGGCCGCCGACGTCGACCTTCCCCTCGGACGCGCACCACAGCACGAAGTCCAGGGCGTCGAAGTCCGGGGCCGCGACGTTGCGCACGTCGAGCACGGAGTAGATGGCGGCGTCGGGGCTCGAGACGATCACGCCGGGCAGGGCGGCCCGCATCCGCGAGGTGAAGTCGAAGAGCATGCCGCGGTAGTAATCGCGCTGCTTGCTGTACCAGGCGCGCAGCGTCGCGTGGTCCTCGTGGGCCAGTGCGCCGAAGACGTGCTGCCCGATCACGCTGCTGCAGAGGCTGACGGTGTGCTCGGCGATGGCCTTGCGGTGGAAGGGCTCGTTGTCGGTGACCAGGGCGCCGATACGCAGGCCGCAGGCGTTCCAGACCTTCGAGGTGGTCTCGATGCCGATGCGGCGGCCGGTGATGCCGGGCGCCTCGGCCTCGGTCACGCCCCAGACGCTGGTGCAGCGGCCGCCCGTGTAGTACAGCTCGCGGTAGGCCTCGTCGCTCACCAGCCACAGGTTGTGCTTCACCGCGAGGCGGGCCAGGGCGACCAGCGCCTCGTGCTCGTAGTACTGGCCGGTCGGGTTGTCGTAGGGGATCACGACCATCGCGCGGGGTTTCTTCTCGCGGATGACCTGCTCGATCCGCGCGGGGTCGGGCAGCGAGAACTTGCCGTCCTCGCCCAGGCTGCGCTGCACCGAGCAGGTGGCGCGGCCCAGGCGCTGGCAGAGCGTCTTGTAGTTGGTGTAGGCGGCGTCGATCAGCAGCAGCGGGGCCTCGTCCGTGCCGGCGGGGCCGCAGACGCCCACGATCAGCAGCTCCATGGCCTGGGTGCCGCCCTCGGTGATGTGGCCGTGCAGCCCGGCGGTATCGAAGCCGCTGCTGGCGATCACGTTCATGAAGGCGTCGATGCATTCCTGGGTCCCGGCGGTCGACGAGTACTTCACGACCCCGTCGCGGAAGGGGCTCGACGGCGTGCCCAGGTTCCGCAGGCGCTCCTGCATGGCCGGGTACATCGGCAGCGAGACGTTGCCGATCGCCACGTTGATCGCCTCGGTGCCGTCGCGGCGCTCGTCGAAACGGAGCTGCGCCATGCGGATGACCGAAGGCTGGCGCCCGGCGAACTGGGCGGACATCACGGGCGGCTGCGCGGTGGTCTGTTCCATGGGACCCTCCTGGTGGGTGTGCGGCCCCTCCAAGGTGCAACGGGGAACCGCCGGCCGCAAGGTCGGCTTGTGGTCCCAACCCCAAGTGTTATATTGGGATCCGGGAGGCGGCATGCACGAGATGACCCTGGTCGCCGGCATCCTCGAGATCGCCGAGGAACGGGCCCGCGAAGCGGGCGCCGCGCGCATCAACACCGTCACGGTGGAGATCGGGCGGCTGGCCGGCGTCGAGCTGTCGGCGCTGGTCTTCTGCTTCGAGACGGCACGCCTCGGGACCATGGCCGCCGGCGCCGAGCTGGTCGTGCGCGAACTGCCCGGCCGCGGCCGTTGCCCCGCCTGCGGCGCCGACGCCGAGATCGACTTCTACGCGGCCCTCTGCCCCGCCTGCGACGGCTGCCTGCAGGTGGTGGGCGGGCGCGAGCTGCGCGTCGCCTCGCTCGACGTGGACTGAACACCAAGCCCCTGGAGGGCGCCATGTGCGACACGTGCGGCTGCAACCAGCCCCCGGACGCGGTGACCTACCGCAAGCCCGGCGGGCACGACCACCCCCACCGGCACGGCGACACGGAGCACGCCCACCCGCACGACCATGACCACGGTCACCATCACGATCACCATCATGGCCACGATCACAGCCACGATCATAGCCACGAACACGGTCACGGCCACGATCACGGCGGCGGTCGCCGCCTCTCGGTCGAGCAGGACATCCTGCGGCGCAACGACGTCGTGGCCGAGCGCAACCGGGGCTGGTTCGAGGGGCGCGGCGTGCTGGCGCTGAACCTCGTGTCGTCGCCCGGCTCCGGCAAGACCTCGCTGCTCGAGCGCACGATCCGCGACCTCGGGGGCGAGATCCCCCTGGCCGTGATCGAGGGCGACCAGCAGACCCTCAACGACGCCGAGCGCATCGCGGCCGCCGGCGCCCCGGTGCTGCAGGTCAACACGGGCTTCGGCTGCCACCTCGACGCCGAGATGGTCCGCCGCGCGCTGACCGAGCTGGAGGTGCCGGCGGGCGGCGTGCTGCTGATCGAGAACGTGGGCAACCTGGTCTGCCCAGCCCTGTTCGACCTCGGTGAGCACGCCAAGGTCGTGATCATCTCGGTGACCGAGGGCGACGACAAGCCGCAGAAGTACCCCGCGATGTTCGCCGCGGCGAGCCTGTGCGTGATCAACAAGACCGACCTGCTGCCCCACGTCGACTTCGACGTGGAGGCCTGCAAGGACGCCGCGCGGCGCGTGAACCCGGCGCTAGCCTTCGTGGAGCTGTCGGCGACCCGCGGCGAGGGGCTCGACGGCTGGTACCGGTGGCTGCGGGACCGCCGCGCGGCCGCGGCGCGATGAGATGACGCGGCAACGGCACCGGCTCCGCGTCGACGGCGTCGTGCAGGGCGTGGGATTCCGGCCCTTCGTCTTCAACCTGGCCGAGAGCCTCGGCCTGGCCGGCCACGTCGCCAACGACAGCGAGGGCGTGATCCTCGAGATCGAGGGCGACCCCGACGGCCTCGCGACGTTCCGCCGCCGGCTCGAGGCCGAAGCGCCGCCCCTGGCCCGCATCGAGTCGGTCGCCGCCGAGCCGCTCCCCGCCGTCGGCGCCGAGGGGTTCGCCATCCTGCCGAGCCGCGACTCGCCGGGCACCTCGACCTGCGTGCCGGCCGACAGCGCCCTGTGCGCCGACTGCCGCCGCGAGATCCTGGACCTCCGCGACCGTCGCCACCGCTACGCCTTCACCAACTGCACCAACTGCGGCCCGCGCTGGACGATCATCGGGCGCATCCCCTACGACCGCCCCTTCACCAGCATGGCGCCGTTCGCGATGTGTCCCGACTGCGCCCGCGAGTACCACGACCCGCGCGACCGCCGCTTCCACGCCCAGC
>DYDD01000012.1 GCA_020718045.1 Fibrobacter sp.
AATCGGCGATCCACGCGAGGTCGCCGACGACGACCACGTCCTGCGCGCCGCCGGTGTCGTACCCGCCCATCAGGACCGGCGCCGCGGGATCGGCCAGCGAATACACCAGCAGGCCGTTCCAGCTGTCCGCGACGTAGAGCCGGCCGCCGGCGAGGCAGACCCCGTAGGCGTCGCCCGGCGTGTTCACCGTCGTCAGGCGCGAGGGGTGGTCGGGATCGGCGACGTCGACCACGGCCACGCCGGCGCCTTCGACGGCGACGTAGGCGTGGCCGCCGGCGACGACGATGTCGTGGGCGTCGGTGAAGGCGGCCCGCCCGCGCAGCGCCGGCGCGTCGGGATCGCTCACGTCGACGATCTGCAGGCCGGCGTCCTCGTCGGCCACGTACGCGAGGGAGCCGATGACCTGCAACCTCACCGCGACGTGCGGCGTGTCCACGGTGCCGCGGACCACAGGGTGCCGCGGGTCGCCGATGTCGACCACGACGAGGCCCGGGACCCCGTCGGCGACGTAGGCGAAATCGCCGACCACCGCGACGCCGCCCGCCGAGCCGGCGGGCAGGGGCGCGCCGGCCGCCCAGTGGATGTAGTCCCCGTAGACGAGGCAGGTGTCGGCGACCGCGGCGCCGATCGGGATCGAAAGACAAGCGGCGAGCAGAACCAGGAACGCGCTCCCCCTCGAAGACATGATGTCCCTCCTGGCGATATGGCGACGCGCCGGCGACGTGGCCGGCCTCTATGCTGCGCGCATCCCGGCGCAGCATCTCCATGGTATCGGAATTCCGGCATGTTGAACATACGCATTCGACTCGCGGGGCGGCAGGTGAATCACCACACACCGACGCCATATATCGTAGTATACTAGTCCTGTTTCATCGCCACGATCGGTTCCCCGAGCCCCCGGAGTCGTCATGCGCCCATTCATCCTCGCCGTCCTGTTCCTGCTGCCGGCGACGGCCCACGCCCTCGATTGCACGCCGTTCCAGAGCTGGACCTGCAGCCAGGCCGGCTTCTTCGACTACATGGACGGCCAGCCCGGCGAAGTCGTCTGCGGCGTCGACTACACCGGCTGGACCTTGCACGTCATCGAACTGACCACGGCCCAGGCCGGCTGGGTCCAGTTCTCGGGCATCAGCGCCCTGATCTCCGGCACCCACGTCACCACCGTCATCATGCTGATGGACGATTGCGCGGCTGGCACCTGCCTCGCCAGCGCGCAGGGTCCGGACGTGGTCGACCTGGGGGTCTGCCTGGAAGCGGGCACGCACACCTTCGTCGTGGCCTCGCAGACCGCGGCGCCGACGTCCATCATGAACCTCGGCGCGGCCTGCCTGACCTGCGCCCAGGCACAGTCGTACGGCATCGCGTGCCCGGCCTGCGATGCGGTGGGCGACGTGGGCGCCGACTGGGGTTCGTTGAAGGCGCTGTACCGATAGGGGCGGCGGCCACCCCGCTCGAACAAGTGGCTCCGGGCCGATCCCGGAGCCACATCCGAATCTCAACATCTCCAGACCAACATCACTTCACCAGCGAAAGCTTCCGCGAGATCACCTCGCCCTCCCTCTCCAATCGCGCGAAGTAGACGCCGCTCGCCGCCTGCCGTCCGGCATCATCCAGCCCGTCCCACCGCAGCAAGTGCCACCCCGCGGGCAACACGCCGTCGTGCAGGGTGCGCACGAGCAGTCCGCGCACGTCGTACAGGCGCAGCGTCGCCGGCCCCTCCCGCGGCGTCGCGAAGGCCAGCGTCGTCGACGGGTTGAAGGGATTCGGCGCCGCCGGCGACAACGTCAGCCGCGCGGGCGGCGCGGTGCCATCGCCGGGCACCCCGGTCAGCG
Source organism: Fibrobacter sp. (assembly GCA_020718045.1). Classification (GTDB taxonomy): domain Bacteria; phylum Krumholzibacteriota; class Krumholzibacteriia; order LZORAL124-64-63; family LZORAL124-64-63; genus PNOJ01. The sequence goes on from DYDD01000012.1 coordinate 1,833, forward strand.
GGTGCGGCCAGAAGGTGACGCCGTCCACCCACAGCGAGAAGCCGTAGTCCCAGGTGTCGGCGTGGACCTCCAGGGCACGGATGTCGCCGAGCGAGACGGTGCCGAAGTCCGTCCGCACCCAGTTCCCGCCGCCGGCCAGCGGCACGACGCACTCGACCCACTGGCCGATCGCCCCGTTGAGCAGGTCCGCGGTCGGGACGAAGTCGATGCGCCCGTCGGCGCCGGCCAGCCGGATCAGCGGGTTGTCGCCCTGGAAGCCGTGCTCGTTCTGGGCGTAGAAGCGGATCCGCAGCTCCTGCGCCCCGGTCAGGTCCCAGCTCGCCAGGTGGTCGCCGGGGTAGCGCAGGTAGGTGTCGAAGCCGCCGGTGGTCTCCATGCGGACCGACCCTGCGCCGACCTGCAGGTTGCCGGTGTCGTCGAAGGCCGCGGCCGTGGCGCCCTCGGCCCAGGCTTCCCAGGAGGCCGCGTTCAGTTCCGCCAGGTCGTAGGGAGGCACCATTTCGATGCCGCCGCCCAGCCGCAGCTGCCTGTCGAAGGTGGCGGTCGCGGTCTGGCCCTGCCAGTAGGCGACGTTGACCTCGGTGATGTCGAGCCAGCAGTAGTCGGCGTAGCCCTCGTGCTCGACCTTGATCAGGAACACGCCGTTGGTGCCCACCACGGCGACGTAGCCGAACGGGTTGTCGTGCAGCTCGTCGCCGGTGCCGATCGGCGGCACCAGGTTCTCGTCGATGTCGACGTTGGGCAGGATCCAGTACCCCTGAGCGTCGGTCGCGCCCTGGGCTTTCGCCTGGTCGGTGACGACCTTGCCGAGGCCGGGCCGCTCGGCGTACTGGTAGAGCGTGACGGTCGCCCCGGCCAGCGGCTGCCCGTCGATGCCCAGCAGGCGCAGGCGCACGAACTCGGGCAGCTCGTACAGGTACTGGCCGTAGTAGCCGTGGGCGTCGTCCTGCCAGTGCGCCATGGCCAGCGCGCTGTGGTCGCTGTAGAACGGCGAGCAGCCGTGCATCATGCAGGGCACGGCCGTGTAGCCCGTGCCGCTGACCAGGTTGGCCGAGGCCGGGATGTCGAACTGGTAGATGTCGATCAGGCCGAGCTGGTGGCTGATCTCGTGGATCAGCCCGAAGTCCAGGTCCTCGCCCGCGTCGTAGTAGCCGGACAGCCGGAAGCTGCCCTCCCCCGCGCGGCAGCGGAAGGGGAAGATCGCGAACGGCAGGCGGTCGACATCCGGGTCGGGGGCGCCGTCGTCCAGCACCTCCAGCACGTCGTAGTGGATGCGCTTGGGCGAGCCCTGGTCCGCGAACATCTGGTTCATGCGCGCGGCGTGGCGGTTCAGCCAGTCGATGAAGTCGTCGGTCGCGGCCTGCGGGTAGCCGGCCGTCTCCTCCCGGAACTCCTCGAGGCGCGAGCGGTCGATGTAGGTCAGGCAGGGCACGCTGCGCAGCCAGGCGGTAAGGTCGTTGTTCGCTGACCTGTCGTCCGCCACGTCGAGGTGGATGGAGATCTCGTCGCTCGCGCCGCTCGCGAAGAGGCCCAGCTCGACGTGGATGGTGTCGCCGGGCGCCATCGCGACCGCGCGCACGTCCGTCTGCGCCGGCACGCCGTCGTGGGTCCAGACGGCGGTGACGGTGCCGACGAAGTCGTTGGTGCCGCGGTTGCGGACCGTGGCCGTGTACGCCAGCGGCTCGCCGGTCCCGGGCCAGCGCGGCGTCTCGGACGTCTGGCCGCTGCCCAGGCCGGTGGCGGCGCTGAAGACGTACGGGCCGAAGCCGCCCGGTTCGGAGATCTCGTGGTACGTGTAGATCGCGTCGTAGCGCGGGAAGCGCGGGGTGCGCGCCAGGCAGACGACCTGCAGATCGGTCTCGTCGCGGGGCGTGCGCGGGCCGATCGAGGCGACGGTCGTCTCCTCGCCGCCGGCGGTCGTCACGCTCGTCACGGCGTAGTGGTAGGACGTGCCGTTGATCGCGTCGCCGTCGGTGAACTCGCCCAGCAGGACGAACGGCACCGTGGCGATCGGCGTCATCCCGGACACCGACGCGAAGGGCGCCTCCGCGCGGTACACCGCGTAGTGTCCGAAAAGGCCGTTCGGATCCGCGACCGGGGTCCACGTGAGCTGCACGCGGGCGTTCAGCGCGACCGCCGCCTGGTCCGGGGGCGGCGGCAGCGTGGCCTGGGCGTCGGCGGCCAGGTCCAGGGCGCAGAACACGTTCTCCACCTCGCCGCTGGGCGCCGCGCCGCCGCCGTTGACCTTCGACCAGACCGTGCGCAGCGGCAGGTAGAGCCGGCCCGCGTCGTCCATGGTCGGGCAGGCCCGCGCGTTGCCGTCCGGGTCGACGGCCAGCGTGTCGAGCAGGGTGCCGTGGTCGTCCTCGTCGAGCACGGCGAGGTAGGCGTCCCCCTCGTTGTTGCCGACCACGACCACGCCGTTCGGGGTCACGATCGGCGAGGAGCAGAGGCTCTCCCAGCCCGAGCTGCCCGTCGCGAGGGACCACTTCACGGCGCCGGTCGCGGTGTCGACGGCGTAGAGCTTGCCGTTGGCGTTCTGCCCGACGGTCTGGAAGTAGTAGGTGGCGCCGTCGTGGCTCAGACAGCCGGCCGACTGGGCGAGCTCGGGTTCGTTGACCTCCGGAACGTACTGGTGGCAGAGCAGGGCGGCGTCGCCCCACAGCGGCGCGCCGTCCTTGTCCAGGCCGACGATCCAGACGCTGTCGCTGCCGCCGGCCACGAAGATGCGGCCGCCGGCGGGGTCGATGGTCGCGGTGGCGTCGATCGGCGGCGTCGGCGCGCGCCACAGCTCGGCGCCGGTGTCGCCGTCGAAGCAGACGACCTCGCCGGAACGGCAGCCGACCACGACCTTCAGGACGCCGCCGTCCTGGTAGAGCGCCGCGTCGCTGTGGCCGCTCTCGGCCGCGGTGGCGGCGGCCCAGTTCTCGGAGATCGTCGCACCGTCGTCGTATCCGCCGTACGGGCGGTCCACCCAGGCGCGCAGGAACAGCCGCCCGTCCGGGGCGACGACCGGCGAGTCCATCTGCAGATGCTGGGGTTCGGGATCGCCGCCGTTGTGGCGGTAGGCGGCCGGACCGGTCGCGGCGGTGAAGCCCATCAGCGGGTGGTCGGTCGCGTCGTTGGTCACGTAGAGCGTCGTGCCGTCCGGGGAGAAGGCGGGGCTGCGCGTGGCGATGCTCTCGCCGCCGTCGGGGTTGCCCGACCAGTACGTCTCCCCCGTGAGGCGGTCCATGCCCTGGACGCCCTTGGGCCAGTGGTAGCCGCCGACCACCAGGTCGGCGCCGCCGGGGCCGGCCCCGTCGGCGAAGACCAGCGAGGTGCTGCTGAAGCCGCCCTCGCCGGGTGAGCCTGGCGACGGCGTCTGCCAGCTGAAGACGTCGAAGAAGGAATCGCCGAGGCGTTCGGCCGGCACGGTGAAGTCGGCCCGGCCGGTGTGCTGCGCATCGCGCTGGAGCATCTGCCAGCCGGCGAAGACGGGCGCGGTCTCGACGAAGGTCAGCCCGTCGAACCAGAGCGTGAAGCCGCAGTCCCAGGTGTCGGCGTGGATCTCGAGCCAGGCGACGTGCGCGAGGTCGGGGCTGCCGGTCTCGGTGCGGATCCAGGCGGCGTCGCCCGCCAGGGGGATCTCCAGCAGCAGCCACGTCCCCTGCGCGCCGTTGAGGATCTCGCCGGCGGAGTGGAGCTCGACGTAGTCGTCTTGAGTGGTGTGCAGGCGCAGCCACGGCGACTCGCCCTGGAAGCCGTTGGCGTTGTCGGCGCGGACCGACAGCGCGACGCCCGTGCGTCCGGTCAGGTCCCAGTCGGCGTCCCGCGCCAGCGGCGTCCACAGCCGGGTGTCGAAGCAGCCGTCGGTGTCGAAGCGCAGGGAGGACGCGCCCGTCACGAACTCGACCGTGTCGTCGGCGACCGTCGCGGCGCCGTCGTCGGCGCTCGCGCCCCACAGGTCCGCCGCCCATTCGGTCAGCGCGTCGGCGCCAGGCAGGACCGCGGCCTGCGCGTTCGTGGCGATCAGCGACACGTTGTCCCAGACCACGGTGTCATCGGTCCAGTTGATCTCGTCCCACGGCAGGGCGACGATGCCGGCCTCGACGACCTCCGCGAGCTGGCCGCGCAACCACGTTCCGCCGTCCTCGCTGCGCGGCAACGTCCAGGCGCCCAGGGCCTGGGTCTGGCCGTCGACGGTGATCGCGATGTAGGTGTCGGCGGCCTGGTCGATGCTCACCCGGACGTGGTGCCAGACGTCCCAGGCCAGCTGCTGGCCGACCTCGAGCGGGATGTCGTCGTTGTTGTCGACGCCGTTGAAGGCGTACAGCACGAGGCCGACGCCCGTCTGCGACTTCGGCTCGCCGTTGCCGCCGCCGAACGACGCCTCAATGATCGAAAAACCGGGATGAGGACCGCCGCGTACGGCCAGCCCCGCCGCGTACGGGTTGATGGTCGAGAGGTCGCTGCTCGCGAAGTAGGCGTCGAATTCGAGCGTGACGAGGGGGTCGGCCCCCAGATCGGGAGCGGTGAGCAGGCGCGCATCGAACACGCGGCTGTCGGGCGGGTTCGTGCGGGGCGCGAACTGGCGCAGGGCGGCGCCCCCGGCGCCGACCGCAGCCTGGATCTCGCCCACGCCACTGCCGGGATGATCGACGGCGTACCAGCCGTCCTGGCCCGGGTCGCCCGGATCGGGCAGCAAGGGCCCCAAGGTCAGGTCGTCGAAACCGCTGCTGAAGACGGTGCCGGCGAGCGCGTCGCCGGCCGCCGGCAGCGCCAAAGCCAACGCCGCCGCACAGGCCAGGATGGTCTTGTTCCCCCTGAACATGGCTCCCCCTTGAATGAATATGGAAAATCGACCGCAGGATCATAGCACAAATCACCGCGCGATGATCGGGCGCGTTCATCACGAACGTGTCACGACATAACCTGATATTCAACTTGGATATAAGGCAGAACGGCCGGCGTCAGATGACGCCGGCGGGCTGCATTTCCGGCATCCTGGAAGTCGCGGGGGCTTGGATCGGCACGACGATGTCGAAGGAGCAGCCGTCGCCCGGCAAGCTCTGGCAGACGATGGTGCCGCCGAGCATCTGGGTGACCAGGTTGAACACGATGTTCATGCCCAGGCCGCTGCCGCCGCGGCCGCGCTTGGTCGTGAAGAAGGGGTCGAAGATGCGCAGGACCTGGTCCTGGCTCATGCCGCAGCCGTCGTCGGCGTAGCGCAGGCGGACGGAACCCGCGAGGACCTGGGCCTCGATGCGGATCGCGCCGGTCTCGCGCTCCTCGAACCCGTGGATCAGCGAGTTCATCACCAGGTTGGTCATGATCTGCGAGATCGCGCCGGGGTAGCCGTCCAGCGCGAGATCCTCGGGGCAGGACACCGCGACATCCACGTGCTTGCGCCGCAGCTCGGGCCGCAGGCTGACCAGCACCTCGTTCAGGTAGGCGCCCAGCCGGAAGCTGCGCCGGTGCTCCCCGGACTGGTCGACCGACACCTGCTTGAAGCTCTGCACGAGCTGGGCGGCCCGGTTGAGGTTGGCCAGTACCAGGCTCGCGGATTCGTCGGCCGTCGCCAGGAACTCCTCGAACTCGGACTTGCTGAGCCGTCCCGCCCGGTAGGCCTCGCGCGCGGTCTTGACGCGCTGCTCGAGGTGCGAGGCGGCCGTGACGCCGATGCCCAGCGGGGTGTTGATCTCATGAGCCACGCCGGCGACCAGGTTGCCCAGGGCCGCCATCTTCTCGGACATGACCAGCCTGGCCTGCGCCTCCTGCAGCTCCGCGGTGCGCTCCTCGACGCGCTGCTCCAGCACCAGGTTCATGTCCTGGACGCGGCGCTCCGATTCCTTGCGCTCGGTGATGTCGCGGGCGAAGGCGCAATGGAACTTGCGGCCGCCGAACTCCTGGTAGCTGGACGAGACCTCGACCGGGAAGACCCGCCCCGACTTCGTGCGGTGGATGCCCTGGACCAGGACCGAGCCCTGGTCGCGCACGGTCCGCCAGACCTGCGGCCACTCCTCGCGCACCAGGTCGGTCGAGATGTCGAGGATCGACATGCGCAGCAGCTCGTCGCGGTCGTAGCCAAGGATATGGCAGGCGGTGTCGTTGACGTCCACCAGGGAACCGTCCTCGCCGATCCAGTAGACGGCGTCGCTGGCGTGGTCGATGGAGTACTTCGAGCGGCGCAGCTCGTTTTCCGCCAGGACGCGCTCGCTGACGTCCAGGATGAACCCCTCGACCGTCTCGAGCCGCCCGTGCTCGTCGTAGACGCCGACGCCCTGCTCCCAGACCCACTTCAGCTCGCCCTGCTTGGTGATCAGGCGGTATTCGAGGCGGAAGGGGGCGTGACGCTCCATCGCGTCCCAGATCGTCGTGCGGACGTAGGGGAAGTCGGCCGGGTGGATGAACTGCGGGGCCGTCACGGCGCGCCCGTCGAGCAGCTCCTCGCGCGTGTAGCCGGTCAGGTTCAGGCAGCCGTCGTTCACGTAGGCGAGCGACAGGTTCTGGTCGCCGCGACAGCGGTAGACCATGCCCGGCAGGTTGCCCACGAGGGTCGCCATCTGGCGCTGGCTGCGTCGCATCGCCTGCTCGCTGGTGATGCGGTCGGTGATGTCGCGGTAGTTGAGCACCACGCCCTCGACGCCGGAGACGTCGTACATCGCCGTGTACATGCCCTCGAGGTGCAGCCAGCGGCCGTCGTGGTGCCGGACGCGGATCGTGCCGATGCCGACGGTCTCGCCGGCGTTGTTCGTCGCCTGGCGGATCCCGGCCATCACGGTGAGCTTGTCGTCGTCGTGGGTGAACCCGCCCGGGCGCTTCCCGAGCAGGTCCCGCTCCGCGACGCCGACGATGCGCGAGGCGGCCGGGCTCGCGTAGGTGAACACGCCCTTGGCGCCCACGATGAACACGATGTCCGAGGTGTTCTCGGTCAGCGCGCGGAAGCGGGCCTCGCTCTGCGACAGCGTGCGCGTGGCCTCGTCGAAGCGCTGGAACTCGGCGCGCATGCGGCTGATCGCGTGACCGGCCAGGCCCAGCAGGCCGCTCAGATGCAGGATGTGCATCGGCCAGCCGTCGGAGCCGACGCCTCCGAGCGAAGAGGACACCAGCCCGACGCCGGTGGAGACGGCGAACACGGAGAGCCAGAACAGCACCGCTTCGCGTTCGACGCGGTAACGGCGGCCGAACCAGAGCGCGGCGGCGAAGTGCAGCAGGCCGGCGTAGAGGTTCATCCTGACCATCGTCGCCGGGTCGGAAGGCGGCCCGCCCTCTCCCGTCAGGATCGCCAGCGCCAAGCCGGTGGCCGCGACCGTCGCGAATCCCGGCCAGTACAGGAGCCGCTCGATCGAGACCCGGCGCAGGGGCAGCCAGACGGCCGCCGCCGCCGCCCCACCGAAGATGTAGCCGGACGCCGCCAGGTGCCCCGAACGCGGGGAGGCCAGGGCGACCACGTGCACGATCGTCGTGATCGCCACGATCAGCAGCGAGGACGAGATCCAGATCGTGTGGGCCGCGCGGCCGCGCTCCTGGCGCACCAGGAAGAAGGCCGCCACCAGGATCGCCAGGCCGGCGCCCAACATCTCCGCGGCCTGGTGCAGCAGCTCGACCTCGAAATGCCGCGAAGCGCCCAGGCCTGCGAACACGACGAAGCAGCTCGTCGGCAGCAAGGCGCCGGCGAGCGGCAACCCCCAGGCGGGGGCGGTCAGCCATGTCCAGGTCCGTTTCAGCAAGTCGGCTCCCGTTTCTGTCGCTCCCGTACCGGCGCGGCCGCACCCGACCCTCCATCGTTCTGCATCGGCCCGATCCCGTCCGCCATGAGCGATTTGATCATCGGGCGAACTCCCCCGCGGCGACGGTCTCCGCTGGCGCCGGACGGCGGGGGAACGTCATCCGGAACGTCGCGCCCTCGCCGGGCCTGCTCGCGCAGGAGATGCTCCCGCCGAGGGCGCCGGTCACCAGGTTGTAGACGATGTGCATGCCGAGCCCGCTGCCGCCCTCGCCGCGGCGCGTCGTGAAGAAGGGGTCGAAGACCCGGCGGCGGACGGCGTCGTCCATGCCGCGGCCGTCGTCGGCGTACGTCAGCTCCACGTCGTCGCCGCTCGCCCCGGCGGCGATGCGGATCGTCCCTTCGTCCCCGGGGGCGTACGCGTGCAGCAGCGAGTTCTGGACGAGGTTGGTGACGATCTGCGCCACGGCCCCCGGCAGCGAGTCCACGACGACCCCGGGCGGACAATCCACGACGATGCGCAGCGGCCGGCGACGGTACTGCGGGCGCAGGCTGGCCACGATTTCGGACAGGTACGCGCCGAGGTCGAAGGCGCGGCGCTCCTCGCTGCACTGGTCGACCGACACGCGCTTGAAGCTCTGCACCAGGTCGGCGGCGCGCGACAGGTTGGCCACGATCATCCCCGCCGCGTCCTCGCCGTCCGCGAGCAGGGCGTCGAGGTCGGCGCGCTTCAGCCCGCCCCGGTCCAGGAGACGCCGCATGTCGCGGACCCGCTCGCCCAGGTGGGAGGCCGCGGTCAGCCCCACGCCCAGCGGCGTGTTGATCTCGTGGGCCAGACCGGCGACCAGCCCGCCCAGCGCCGCCATCTTCTCCGAAGCGATGAGCTGCTCCTGGGCCTCCTCCAGGTCCCGCGTCCGTTCCGCCACCCGGCGCTCGAGATCCCCGTTCAATTCCCGGATCGTCCGTTCGGCTTCGACCCGGTCGGTGATGTCGGAGATGAATCCTTCCAAGGCGACGGTCCCGCCGCTCTCGTCCGCGACGCCGACCCCCTGTTCACAGACCCACTTGACCGCCCCATCGGCGGCGACGATGCGGTACTCGTGCGCGTACGCCCTCCCCGCATCCACGGCCTCGCCGATGGCGGTCCGGACCTGCCGGATGTCGTCGGGGTGGATGATGTCCTTGGCCGTCACGGGATGATCGCCGAAGAACTGCTCGGGCCGGTAGCCCGTCAGGGCGAAGGCGCCGCTGCTGACGAACTCCAGCGTCATCGCGCGCTCGTAGCGGCAGCGGAAGGCCAGGCCCGGCATGTTGCCCAGCAGGGTCGCCATCCGGCGGCGGCTTTCCTGCAGGTCGCGGTCCGCGCGCCGGCTGTCCGTGACGTCCCGGTAGACCACGACGGTCCCGGTGACGCCCGGCACGTCCGGCAGGTCCGTGTAGGCGCCGTCGAGGTGCAGCCAGGTACCGTCCGCTCGCCGGGCCCGCACGTTTTCGAGACGGATCGTGCGGCCCGGATGCCGGCGGGCCTCGGCCAGGACCCGGTCCACCGACGGCCGGTCCCGGTCGTGCACCAGCAGGCCGCTGCGCCGCCCGAGCAGCTCGCGCTCTCCCCCGCCCAGGATCCTGGCGGCGGCCGGGCTCACGTAGGTCGTGACGCCTTCGCGGTCCAGCACGAACACGAGGTCGGAGGTGTTCTCGGTGAGCGCCCGGAAGCGAGCGTTGGTGTCGGCCAGACGGTCCTCGGCGAGCTTCGCTTCGGTCCGATCCGCGACGAAGAGGCAACCGTAGAAGCGGCCGTCGTGGGACACGCGGTTGCCGACCAGCCGCACCGGGAACTGGGCGCCCCCGGCCCGCCGCCACGCCATGTCGCCGGTGAAGCTGCCCTGGGTGGCCAACGACTGCCAGATCCGGAGCCAAGCCGACCGCGAACCGGCGAAGAAGTCGGCCAGCTGGATGTCGCGCAGGTCGTCGGCGTCGCCGAGCAGGCGGGCCGCCGTGCGGTTATGGTCCATGATGCTGCCGTCGGCGCGCACCCAGAAGATGGCGTAGGCGGCATTGCCCATCGATGCGCGCGCCAGCTCGAGTTCGCGCCGGGTGCGGAGCAGCTCCTCCCGTTCCGCGCGCAGTTCCCGTGCGTACGGACCGCTCAGACGCGACAACGCCCGCCTCAGGACGGCTACGAGCCGCGACGCCGGGGGCGGGTTCGGTTGCGTGTCGATGGCGGGTCGGCGGATCATGGCGCTCCGTGATCGGGCACGAACGATCGTGGGGAGGCGACCTCCCCGGATCGGGACACTCGTCCGTGTCATCGACCGCCGGGGCCGCGCCTATAGCGCGATTCGGCGGGGAACGCCGCGGGCGCCCCCCCCCGTCGGAGGGGGCGCCCGCAGTGGAGATCGCGGCGATTTCAGCCCCGGCGCGGGGTCCTGTCCCGGCGCGAGCGGGCGACCAGCCAGCCGCCCGCGACGATCAGGCCCACGGGCCACCAGTCCTTCAGCCACTCGAGATCCACGTCCAGGACCGTGTTGAGCAGGGCCACCACGCCGATGGCCAGCAGGACCAGGCCGCCGAAGAGCATGCCGCCGGCATCGGGCAGGGCGAAGTCGGCGGGCACGCCGCCGGCGTAGCCGGCCTCGAGCGCCTGGTTGAAGATCGTGGCCCGGCGACCGGCGTCCACCAGCTGGTAGAAGTAGAAGAACGCCAGGAAGATCCCGAACAGCGGCTCGATGCCGTCGGCGGCGCCGGAGGCCAGCGCCGTGATCAGCGAGGCGAAGATCATGACCGTGGTCACGGCCTGCCGGAAGTAGCCCAGGTACACGTAGCCGAGGCCGGGCATCAGCACCGACAGGATGACCGTGAAGGGCGCGGACTTCAGGGGCAGGTCGCGCCGCGTGTAGACGGGCGGGACCGGCGGCGGCGGCGGGGCGTGGGGCGAGTCCGGGGTGAAGGCCGGCTGCCGGGTGTCGTGTGTCTGATCCATGGTTCTCTCCTTGGCTCGCGTTGCATCCGTCCACGTACAGAATCAGTCGCCGACGTCGGGCTCCCCGCCGCGCCAGTCGCGCCATAGCTGCGTCAGGTCCCCGCCCACGGCCCGCAGGCGCGCCGCGGCCGCGTCGAGATCGCCGTGCAGGAGGGCCGCGCCCGCTTCCCGGCCGTGACGCAGGAGGTCGGCCCGGTCCGGCGCAGTGCGGTTGCGGCGCTCGGTCACGTCCTGCTGCACGGCGCCGATCCCCGCGCCCGCGACGCCGGTCAGCTCGCCGGCGGTATCGATCATCCAGGCGGGGCTGGCCTGGACCGCGGCCAGGGCCCGGGCCGGGGCGCGCCGCGCCGGGGAGAGCGGCGTCCCGAACAGCAGGACCAGGACCACCGTGGCGGCGAACGCGACTTCCCAGGGGAACTGGGGCCGGGCCGCCTGGCCCTGCCACCACGCGCCGAGACGATCCGATAGGCGGGGCAGCGCGCCGCCGCGCTTGCGCGCCCGCGTGGCCGACGTCGCCCGCAGGACGTCGTAGGTGAACGCCAGGTCCAGCTCGGGTTCGGCCAGCTCCCGCACGGTCGCCAGGGCGACATCCAGCGCCCGGGCCAGGTCGGTGCACGGAGGGCAATGTTCGAGATGCCCCAGCAGCAGGAGGGTCTCGTCCGCGGTGAGCCCGCCGTCCGGCCGCGCGCCCAGCAGCGCCTCCGCCCTGCCGCAGGCGGGGCCCGAAGTCACGGCGATCACGCTGTCGGCCAGCCGCGGGGCCTCTTCCTCGACGGCCAGGGCGGGCAGGTCCGCGGAGACCAGGCGCAGCAGATCCCGGCAACGGTCGCAGGCGGCCGCGTGGGACCGGAAGAAGGCTTCGTCGCGCCCATCGAGCGCACCGTCGAGGTACGCGTCCAGGAGGGCTTCCCATGCCGTGCAGCGCGTGTTCATGCCGTCGCCTCCGCGCCCGCGGGCCCCATCAGGTCCTGCACGGCCTTGGCCAGTTCCAGCCGCGCCCGGCTGGAGCGCGACTTCACCGTGCCCAGGGGCAGGTTCAGCAGGCGGGCGATCTCCTCCAGGGCGAGGCCCTGCATGTCCTTCAGCAGGATGATCTCGCGGTTGATCTCGCTCAGGGAGTGCAGCGCCGTCTCGACCACGCGGCGGCGGGCCTGGCGCTCCAGCTCTTCGTCGGGCGCCTCGTCCGGCGCGACCAGCCGCAGCGCCTCCTCGGCCGGGATGTCCCGGGCCGGGGGCCGCGCCTTGCGGCGGCGCAGGTGGTCGATGCAGGCGTTGCGGGAGATGCGCACCAGCCAGGGCAGGAAACGGTCGGCGTCCTTGCAGCCGTCGAGGTTGCGGTAGATCCGCACGAAGATGTCCTGGGAGAGGTCGCGGGCCTCGTCGCGGTCGCGGACGTAGGTCATGGCGATCCCGAAGACGCGGGACTGGGTCTGCCGGACCAGCATCTCCCAGGCGAGTTCGTCGCCGGCTCGGCAGCTTTCCAGCAGGTTGGCCAGTTCCATCGTCCCTCTCCCTCGTCGCCGCGCCGGTGCGGCACCGTCGGCGGCCCCGTGCGGGTCACCTGACCACAGAGACGCACGGCCGCCGCCGCGGGTTCGCCGCACTTGGCGATTTCTCTCGGATGGCCGCTCAGGCCCGTTCGGACAGCCGATCGGGCTCGTCGCCGTCGGCCGCGGCGTCGCGGGGCGCCCGGATCGTCAGCACGGGGCAGGCGGCGCCGCGGAACACCGTTTCGGCCACGGATCCGAAGAGCAGTCGCCGCCAGCCGGTCCGGCCGTGCGTGGCGATGATGATGGCGTCGGCCTCCAGATCGGCCGCCGCCGCCAGGATCTCGTGCGCGGGATCCCCCCGCCGCACGAGCAGGTGGAGATCCACCGCCGACGGGATGCGGTCGCGGGCCGTCTCCGCGATCATCGTCTGGGCCCCGCGCAGCATCTCGCCGCCGAGGTCGGACGACGGCACGGCCGGACCGCCCACGCCGGCGGCCTCGGCCGGGGTGGCGATGATCGGCACGGGCGCCACGACGTGCAGCCAGTTCAGCTCGGCCCGGAAGTACTGGGCGAACTCGATCGCGGCGTTCAGCGCGGCGTAGGAGGGTTCGCTGAAGTCCGTGGGGCAGAGGATGCGCTTCAGCGGCAACATGGGACACTCCTCTCGCTCGGACCGCAGTTCGGACGGGAACGGTCGGAGCCTACCATATCCGCCGCCACGGGGCACGGGACGAGTCCGGACGGGGCCGCAGGCCGCAGTACCGCCGGCGGCGGTTCCGTGTTAGTTTGTGGGCCGTGGGACTGGCACGCGAACTGCATCACCCGCCGCCGGCGGGCCGATAGGGCCACCGGAAAGGTACCCCGTGACCCACCGACGCCTGCGCACCCTGCTGTCGTCCCTGGCGCTCCCGCTGCTGGGCATCGTCGGCTGCGGCGACGGCGAGGACAGCGGGCCCGTTCCCGACCAGGCCCACGTCGCGGCCGCGGTCCTGGTGGACCCCGCCGCAGCCCGGCTGCACGATGCCTTCCCCGACTGGACCCAGGACGACCGCCTGCTCGTCTTCAACGGCCCCCCCGGCGGCAACGTGTGGCGTATGGAGGCCGCGGGCGGCACGCCGGTGGCCCTGACCGACACCCTGAACACATCCTGGACCGCCGGCGCCTACAAGCCGGGATGCCTGGCTGAAGGCCGCGTCGCCTTCTACCAGGTGCGGGGGACCGGCGACGACCGGGCCATGCACATCATGACCGTCGACACGGCGGCGGTGTCCGGCGTCCCGGCGCCCACGTCGCTGCGGCGCTTCACCGGCACCGCGGTGGGCCTGTCGGGGAACCAGACCTCCGAGCCGCAGACGCTGTCCTTCTCCCGCTACGCGCGCCGCCTCGCCGGCCTCTGGCGCACACCCTGGCTGATGGAATGGGGCTACGAGGGGGACACCGAACCGGTCGTTAGCCGCAGCCCCGTCTTCCTGCGCGAGGCCACGGACGTCCGCATCTCGCGCGACGGGCTGCGCGTGGCGTTCGTCGACGCCGAGAAGAAGGTCTCATGGATGGAGTACGAGAGCGACGACCACGCGGAAGTCATGGTCATCGGCGAGGGCGTGTCGCCGAGCTGGAGCGGCGACGGCGCCGTCATCGGCTACCTCGACGATGACGGCGACTACGTCGTGTTCGCGCTGGAGACCGCCGTCGCGACGGTCTACGAGGCCACCGCGCTGCGGCTGAGCCGGCCGGTCCTCTCCTGGGCCGGCGACCGCATCGCCTACCTGGTCAGGAGCGACGAGAAGGTGGGGCTCGCCGTCGGCACGCTCGTGCCCTGACGAAGCGGCTCCCCTGCACTCAGCGCGGCAGCAACCCCACCGAAGCCTTCGGGTTCATCAGCAGGTAGCTCCCCTTCGCATCCGCGCCGCGCCCGATCAGGTCGACGACCTCCACGGGCGTCAGCCGCGGGTCGAGGGCCAGCAGCTTGGCGGCCAGGTTGCAGGCCTGGGGCGCCGCCATCGACGTGCCGGACATGCGCATCCGCCGGCCGCCCGGCACGTAGCTCGGCACCTCGAAGCCGTTGGCGTAGACCCGGACGTTGCGGCCGGAACTGGTGAAGCTCGTGGGCTCCCCGGCCTGGTCGACCGCGCCGACGACCAGCAGGTTGGGCAGCGTGAACGAGGCCGGGATGTTCACGTCGAAGGCCACGTCGTTGTCGTCGTTGCCCACGGCGCAGACGAACAGGATCCCCGGCGAGCCCGTGATCGCCTCCCGCAGCCCCTGTTCGAGGATGCCCAGCAGCTCGGCCGCCTCGCGCGAACGCTCCTCGGCCGAGGCCCCCCAGCCGTTGGCCTCCAGGATGCCCTCGATCTCCTTCAGCCCCCAGCCCCAGCTCATGTTGACGACGCGCACGCCGCGGTCGCGGAAGTAGGCCGCCGTGCGGCCGTAGGACGCGGCGTGGCGGCGGACCATCTCTTCGGTCAGCAACCGCGGCACGGCGTGCCAGTCGAAGGAGATGCGCGCCGCGAGCAGGCGGGCGTAGGGGTTGCCGCGCACGGCGATGCCGGCGACGTGCGTCCCGTGGGCGTGGAGTCCGCACAGGCCGAGGTCCTCGAGGAAACCCTGCACCTGCGGCGGGTCCAGCCCGGCGAGGTGCGCCTTGAGCGCCGAGGCCTCGTCCGAGTCGAGGCCCGACTGGACGTCCATGTAGCCCTTCATGTGGTCCATGGCGGCGCCCAGGCGCGGGGCCGCGTCGCCGAGCGGGTAGAGCAGTTCGGCGCTGTCGCGGCCGTCGTAGTCGAAGGCGATGCCGTGGACGTCGTCGACGAAGCCGTTGCCGTCGTTGTCGAGCCCGTCGGGCCGCTCGCCGGGGTTGGTCGTGAAGACGTCCGCGAACACCGAGACGTCCACGCCGGCGTCCCAGATCGCGACGGTCACCGGTTCGAGGCCGAGGCCGTCCTCGAGCCGCGCCTCGCGCTCCTCCCAGATGTCCTTCTTGACGGTCTCGCGGGCGGCGATGAGGTCGCCGTAGATCTCCAGCAGCGACTCCTTCAGGGGCAGCGCGAAACGCAGCGCGTAGCCGAGGTTGACCACCTGGGCGGCGAGTTCCGAGCCCAGCGCGCCCGAGGCGGCGACCACGGGGTCGAGCTGGGCCTGGACCATGCCCAGCACGAGGTTCTCGCTGAGGATCTCGGTGCGGCCCTTCTGCTGGACGATGCGGTCGCGCACGAGGTCCCAGGGCAGCGCCGCGACCTGCTCGCGCAGGCGGCTGCGGAACGCGGCCAGGTACGCGGCGTCGAGCTCGCCGTCGGAGTCGCCGCCGACATCGCGACGGGCGCGGACCATCGCCACGGCCGTCAGGCCCGAAGTGAGCCGGGAAGCCTCCTTGTCCTCGAGCGCACGGATCGTCTCGACCAGGGCGAGGGCGCGGTCGTCGTCGCGCGCCATCAGCGCCAGCGTCAGCTGGACGCCGTGCATGCGCTGCAGCGTGGCGGGGTCGGCGATGTCGTAGGCCTCGAGGTCGGCGGCGACGTCCGCGCCCACCTTCGCGGCGAAGGCGTCGAACGCCGCGTCGTCGCGCAGCAGCGCGGACACGGTCCCCGCCACCTCGTAGGTGTGGCGGGGCAGGTCGTCGAGGGTCCGGACCGGGAGCTTCGCGGCGACGGCCGCCGTCGCGACCAGGGCCGTCAACGTGATCGCGGCCGCGGCGCGGCGGCACAACAGCATCGTCATGGCGGTCGTCCTCCTGGGGGATGGGTCGCCGCCCACTCTACGCGATCCACGTCCGGGAGGGAATCGGAGCTTGGCGCGGCGGCGGGCGACGACCATCATGGGGGCGGCGCGACGCGGCAGGCGTCGCCGCAGGAGGTCCCGTGCCGGCCTGGAAAGTGATCCTGATCGCCGTCGGTCTCGCCATGGACGCCTTCGCCGTGAGCGTCGGCGCCGGCACGTCCGGGCGCGCCCCCGGGCGGCGCGCCGCCTTCCGGCTGGCGTTCCATTTCGGGCTGTTCCAGGCGCTGATGCCGGTCCTGGGCTGGTGGCTGGGGACGCGCGTGGCCGCCGGCCTGGCGCCGGTGGATCACTGGCTCGCCTTCGGTCTGCTCGCCTTCATCGGCGTGCGGATGGTGCGCGGCGGGCTCGCTCCCGGCGACGCGCCCCGCGGCGGCGATCCCTCGCGGGGCGCGTCGCTGCTGATGCTGAGCGTGGCCACGAGCATCGACGCCTTCGCCGTCGGCCTGAGCCTGGCCATGCTGCAGGTGAGGATCTGGGAGCCGGCGGCGGTGATCGGCGCGGTGACGGCCCTGATGACCTGGTTCGGCCACCGCGCGGGCAGTCGGCTGCGCGGCGCCCTGGGGCGCGGCCGCGACCTGGGCGGGCGGCTGGAAATCGCGGGAGGGATCCTGCTGATCCTGGTCGGGCTGAACATCCTGATCGGGCACCTGCGCGCCTGAGCCGCGCCGGCGCGGCCGGATACGATCCCGGAAACGCGACCTAGACGGCGAGCAGCTCCTCGACGGCTTCGTCCGACGTCGAGGCCGCACCGCCGGCGCAGTGCTCGGCGGTGAACTCGTCCAGATGCTCCAGGAAGAGCCCCACCAGCCGCGGGTCGAAGTGGCGGCCGCTGTCCTGCTTCAGGATCTCCACGCACTTCTCAAGCGGGAAGGCGGGCTTGTAGGCGCGCTCGTGCCGCAGCGCGTCGAACACGTCCACCAGCCCGACGATGCGCCCGAAGATGTCGATCTCCTCGCCGCGCAGGCCGCGCGGGTAGCCCGTGCCGTCCCACTTCTCGTGATGCTGCAGCGCGACCAGCGCCGCCGTCTGGAAGACCTCGCGGTTCGACCCCGCCAGGATCTGGTGGCCCAGCTCGGCGTGGGTCATCATGAGGGTCCGCTCCTCGTCGGTCAGCCGTCCCGGCTTGTTGAGGACGGCGTCGGGGATCGCGATCTTGCCCACGTCGTGCAGGGGGGCCGCCATCTGGAGCAGCTGCGCCCGCTCCTCGTCGAGCCCCGCCAGGCGCGCCAGGCGGTACGATTGCTGCGCCACGCGCTTGACGTGGTGGGCGGTCTCCTGCGAGCGGCTCTCGACGACCTCGCCGAGGGTGTGGATCATCTCGCGCTGGGTCTCGACGACCTCGAGGTTCAGGTGCAGGTTCTGCAGCGCCACGCGCACGTTGGCCGCGTAGGACCGCATCAGGCTCCGGGCCAGGTCCGGCAGCGGGGAGCTCGACTCGAGGTAGATGTAGCCGTAGGCATCCTGGGCGGTAGCGAAGAGCCCCGCGTACCAGTCGTCGCCGAAGACGTCGGCCTCGTCGCCGCGGCTGGCTCGCAGGCGCGCGTGCAGCTCCTCGCGGCACGCTTCGGAGACGAAGCGCCCCTGCAGGCCCTCGTAGGCGCCCACCCCCTCCAGGATCACGCAGCGCTGGTCGAAGCGCACGGTCGAGAGGCCGGAGACGGCGACGTCCTCGCCGCCGCTGGCGCCGAGGATCTCGGCGAAGTGCCGCAGGGCGCCGCGGCGGAACCCCAGCGGCTCGGCGTGCTCGAAGAGCCGCCCCGACAGGCGGCTGATCAGCTCGAAGCCGACCCGGTGCCGTTCGATGGTGCGCACGTCGCGGTAGGCGCGCAGGGCGGCCGTGACGGCGGTGAAGAGCTTCTGGGCCGTCAGCTCGGTCTTGGCCTTGTAGTCGTTGATGTCGTAGGAGGAGACGACCTCCTGCTCGGGGGCCTGCCCGGGCTGCCCGGTGCGCAGGATGATGCGCACGAAGCGGTTGCCCAGTTCGTCGCGGATCCGGCGGACGGCCTGCAGCCCCGCGTCGTCCCGCTCCATCACCACGTCGAGCAGGACCAGGGCGGTGTCGGGATGCTCGCGTATCCGCTCCACCGTCTCGCGGCCGGAATAGGCGCTGACGAACGACAGGCTGCGGCCCTCGAAGGTGAAGCCCGAGAGCACCAGGCGCGTGAGGGCGTGCACCTCCTCGTCGTCGTCGGCGATCAGCAGCTTCCAGCCGGGGACCGGCGCGGCCGGCGGCCCGTCGGGATCCTCGGCGGCGAAGACCACCTCGTCGAGGTCGAGGGGGATCCCGTTATTCTGCGACGTCATCGCGGCCCCCGTTGCTCACCGGAAACGTGATCGTGAAGGTCGCGCCGCGGCCGGGGCTGCTCTCGCAGACGATCCTGCCGCCCAGGGTCTGCGTCACCGCGGTGTACACCACGTGCATGCCGAGGCCGCTGCCGCCCTGGCCGCGCTTCGTGGTGAAGAAGGGCTCGTAGAGCTGGCTGCGGACCTCGGGGGTCATGCCGACGCCGTCGTCGCGGTAGACGAGGCGGATCTCGTCGCCGGCCCGTTCCGCCGTGATCCCGATCGTGCCCCGCGCCACGCCTTCGAACCCGTGGTTCAGCGAGTTCATGACCAGGTTGGTGATCGTGTGCGACAGCGCGCCGGGGTAGCTGTCGACCATCACGCCCGGGGCGCAGGCGACCGTGACCCCGTGTGCGGTCTTCCTCAGCGCCGGCTTCAGGCTCAGCAGGGTCTCGTCGAGGTAGGCCTTCAGGTCGAACGTGCGACGCCCTTCGCCGGACTGGTCGACGGCGACGCCCTTGAAGCCCTGGATGAGTTGGGCGGCGCGGTCGAGGTTGCCGCGGATCATCCGCAGGGATTCGTCGGCCTCGGCGAGGAAGCCCTCGAGGTCGGCCTTCTTCATGCTCGAGCCGACGTAGAGCCGGCGCAGGGCCGCGAACCGCTCCTGGAAGTGCGAAGCGGCGGTCAGGCCGATGCCCACCGGCGTGTTGATCTCGTGGGCCACGCCGGCGACCATGCGCCCGAGCGCCGCCATCTTCTCGTTTTCCAGCAGCTGGCCCTGCTGGTCGCGGATCACGGACAGGTTGTGCTTGTGCTGGGTGATGTCGTGGGCGATGCCCTCCACCGAGAGCAGGCAGCCGTCCTCGCCGCAGACCGGCACCTCGAGGATCTCGAAGGTGCGCGCCGTCCCGTTGCGGTGCCGCAGCTCCGCCTCGTAGGGCGGCTGCTGCTCCCCGAGCAGGACGGCCTGCGTCCGCGCCTCGACCTGCTCGTTGACCTGGAAGTCCGTGAAACACCGCGGCCTCGCCTCCCGGTACTCGTCGGGGCTGTACCCGAGCACCTGCGCGACGGACGGGCTGATGTAGGCCAGTTCGCCGTCGCTGCTCAGGGAGTAGAAGATGTAGCGGTCCTTGAGGCTCTCCACGAGCAGGCGGTAGCGTTCCCGGCTCGACATCAATTCGCGCGTGCGCTTCTCGACCCGCGACTCGAGTTCCGCGTTCATGTGCCGCACCTGTTCCTCGGCCGCCTTGCGCGAGGCGATGTCGCGGATTAGGGCGCACATGACCTCCTGGTCCTCGAACCGCACGAGGCTGAGCGACGATTCCACCGGCACGATGCGCCCGTCGCGCAGCTGGTGCACCGACTCCTTGCGCAGCGACCCGACCCGCCGCAGCGTCTCCCAGAGCTCGGCGAACGTCGCCGGCGTGTACTCGGGGTTGATGTCCGCGGCCGACAGGGCGCGGAATTCCTCGCCGGAATACCCGTAGTACCGGCAGGCGGTCGCGTTCACGTCCAGGAAGCGGCCATCGCGCGCCACCCAGAACACGGAGTCGTTGGCGTTGTCGAGGCTGAACGTCTTGAGGCGCAGGTCGCGCTCGCGGCGCACGCGCTCGGTGACGTCCTCGTAGACGGAGACGACCTCGCCGGAGGCGATCCGGTAGACGTAGTTCTCGCGCCAGCCGTCGAGCCGGTCATCCTGGTAGCGCACCGGTCCGACATGCTCCTGCGCCCCCGTGCGCCAGACGCGGCGCAGCACGTCCAGCAATCCCATGGCGACCACGCCTGGAAACACCTCGACCACGTCGCGCCCCAGGAGGTCCTCCCGGTGGACCCCGTCCGTGCGTTCGCCGGCCAGGTTCATGTCAGCGAACCGGAAGCGCTCCCCGTCGTCAGATTCGTAGACGGCCACGCCGGCCCACATGTTGTCGAAGAGGCCGCGATGGCGCGACTCGCTCTGGCGCAGCGCCGCCTCCACCTCGACCCGCCGGGTGACGTCGGTGACGAAGCCTTCGGCGGCGACCAGGGCGCCGGCCTCGTCGTGGACGGCCAGGCCCTGCTCCCAGACCCACTTGACCTCGCCCTGCCGGGTGACGATCCGGTACTCGATCTCGTAGGGACGTCCGTCGCGCAGGGCGGCGTCCATGGCCCGCCAGACCTTGTCGCGGTCCTCGGTGTGCACCACCTCTGCGTGGCGGATCTCGATCTCGTCGATCAGCTGGTCGGGGCGCCAGCCGGTCAGCGCGGTGCTCCCCTCGCTGATGAACTCCACCGGCCAGCCGGGCGCGTTGCGGATGCGGAACGCCATGCCGGGCAGGCTCGTGAGCAGGGTCTCGAAGCGGCGCCGCTGCTCGCGCAGCTCCCGGTCGTGCTGCATGTGGTGGGCCATCTGCTCGGCCAGGTGGCAGGCGAACGCGACTTCGTCCGGTTGCCAGGCGCGCGGCGGACCGATGTGCTCGAGGCACTGCACGCCCACGACCTCGCCCCGCCGCCTCACGGCGACGTCGAGCATCGAGGTGATGCCCAGCGGGCGCAGGTAGGCGACGGTGAACTCCCGGGTGCGCGGATCCGCCTGCGCGTCGCCGGCGTCGATCACGTGCCCGGAGCGGATCGCCGTGAAATAGTCGGGGAAGTCGCCGGCGCGGATGGAGAGGCCTTCGCGGGCGAGGGGGCCGTCCGGGCCCTGCAGGCTGCTGCAGACCAGCGTGTCCGCCGCGAGGTCGAGGGACCAGTAGCTGGCCCTCGCGATCCCCAGCGCGCGGATGGCGGTGCGGCAGACGGCGTCCAGGACCGGCTCGATGTCGGTCCCCTGCCCGTCCAGTTCGTTGGCCAGGTCCACGGCGTGCCGGAACAGGTCCGGCGGCCGGTCCGCCGCGGTCGGCGGCGGGTTCAGCAGTTCGAGATCGCGATTCAAGGCGGGCGCCTCCCGGGTCAGGAATGCCAGGTTCCGTCATCCGGCCATCGGCAGGACGGGCGCCGCCTTGAGCCGAATCGGCACGCGCGGATCGGCGCCTGCCGGGCGGAACAGCGTTATTCACCTTGCGATTCAGGATCGATTCAGTAGAATGGCGCCATCGAATCCAGCCTGAGCCGAGCGCCACAACGTGACCCGCAACGCGCCCGCCGGCACTCGACGCCTCGCGCCATCGTGCACCCGACCGCCGGGCCGGCTCCCGGCGGCGAGATCGACCCGAACCGGGAGATGAACCCATGAATGCCAGGCTCGTGAAACTGCTGCCGCTGCTCCTGATCGCCATCGCCTCGGCGGCAGCGGCCACCGACATCGCCGACGAGTATTCGGTCTTCAGCCTGTCGCCCTACGCCGGCGCGACCTTCCTGACGGACGAGCTGGGCATCGAGGACGACCTCATCTTCGGCGGCCGCGCCGCCGTCCAGTTCCTGCCCTGGCTCGGCCTGGAGGGCACGTACGGCTTCAGCGACACCGAGCAGACCGGCACCGCCGCGGCGACCAAGCTGCACCACCTGGGCGCCGACCTGGTGCTGAACCTGATGCCCTTCGAGAAGATCAACCCCTACCTGACCGCCGGCTGGGCCCAGATCGAGGCCAAGGGCGACTGGGTGCCCACGGGCAAGACCGAGATGAACGGCTGGGAGGCCGGCGCCGGCCTGAAGGTCAAGCTGGGCGGCGACAACATCAACCGCCGCGACCTGCGCCTCGAAGTGCGCGACGTCATGAGCGGGCTCGTCAGCGGCCTGCCCAACGACGGCGACCTGACCCACAACCTGATCGCCACCGCCGGCTTCAACTTCGCGTTCGGCCGCTGCGGCCGCGATGCCGACCGCGACGGCGTCCGCGACCGCGACGATGGATGTCCAGAGACTCCGGCCGGCGCCACGGTCGACGCGGAAGGCTGCCCCTTCGACAGCGACGGCGACGGCGTCTTCGACGGCCTCGACCAGTGCGCCGAGACACCGCGGGGCGCGAATGTCGACTCCTACGGCTGCCCGACCGACGGCGACGGCGACGGCGTCCTGGACGGCCTCGACAAGTGCCCGGACTCGGTCCCCGGCTCCGTCGTGGACGCCCGCGGCTGCGTCAGCGACGTGGACAGCGACCTCGACGGCGTCTTCGACCGGGCCGACAAGTGCCCCGGCACCCCCGCCGGCGCCAAGGTCGACGCCGTCGGCTGCCCGCTCGACAGCGACCGCGACGGCGTCTACGACGGCCTCGACCAGTGCCCCGAGACCCCGCAGCACCTGAAGGTCGACGAGCAGGGCTGCCCGATCGCGATCACCGCGACCGAGACCCAGCTGCTCGACACGGGCATGATCCGTACCACCGCGATCACCTTCAAGACCGGCTCGGCCGAGCTCGACCAGGTCGACACCCGCGAGATCGACGAGATCGGCGCCACGCTCGTGCGCTGGCCGGAGCTGCAGATCGAGATCGGCGGCCACACCGACAGCAAGGGCGCCGAGGCGGCCAACCAGCAGCTCAGCGAGCGCCGCGCTCGGGCCGTGCTGGACTACCTGGTTGCGAAGTTCCCCGAGATCCGCGCTGGCCAGTACTCGGTCAAGGGCTACGGCGAGTCGTTGCCCCTGGCCGACAACGGCACCGAGGCGGGGCGCGCCCAGAACCGGCGCGTGGAGTTCAAGGTGCTCAACGCGGAGGCCATCAAGCGCGTGATCGAGAGCCAGAAGCTGCTCGAGCGCTGATCGCCTTCGGCGCGGCGGTTTCCGGGAGGGGCCTTCCACGGAAGGCCCCTCCCCTTTTTCTCGCCCCGGCGCGACCGCGGACGAACCGCGGTTGTGCCGCCCGCCGCTCCCGGTCTATCATCGCGCGATGATCAGCTGGCATCGTCACGACCTCCCCCTGGACGCTCCCTTCCCGCCGGGCCTCGCGCGCCTGCTGCTGGAGGTCTGCGGCGACGACCTGCCGTCGGCCCTGGTGGTGCTGCCGGCCGTGCGCGCCTGCGGCTCGCTGCGTCACGCGCTGCTCGACGCCTCGGGCGCCGACGGCCTGCTGCTGCCGCGCCTGACCACGCCCGGCCGCCTCGTGGCGGACCTGGCCCTGCGCCTCGGGATCGACGACGCGCCGACGGTGCCGCACCGCCTGCGGGCCGCGGTCCTGGCGCCGCGCCTGGCGACCACCGCCTGGGTGCGCGAGCGCCCCGGCGCGGCCGCCGGTCTGGCCGAGGAACTGGTGGGCCTCTTCGACGAGCTGCGGCGGCACGGCCTGGATCCCGCGGGGATCGACGGGGACGGCGACGAAGGCGTCGGGCCCGGCGGCGAGATCATGTCGCGCGACGCGGCCCGCGTGGCCGAGGCCTGGCGCCTCCACCGCGCCGTCGCGCCCCGCGACGACGTCGACCGCGAACGCGACGTGGTCGCCGTCCTGGAGGCGGGGGGCTGGCCCGGCCCGCCCGTCGTCGACTTCGTGGTC
>DYDD01000202.1 GCA_020718045.1 Fibrobacter sp.
TGACGCAGCCGGCGGTCGAGCTGGACGCCGCGGCGGCCCTGAAGGACGTCGCGGGCGGGGCGGCCGCGCAGGCCACGCAGGGCGCCCGCGCGCAGCTGCGGCGCCTGCTGGGTTCCGGCAAATAACTCGCTGCGGCGCAATCCGTTGAAAACAATCGACCTGCGCCGGATTGACGGCGGCGGGACCACGGTGCTAGCCTCCACCTGAACGACCGATTTCAACGAAGGGAGGTGGCCAGGACAACTCGATCCCGTCGCGGGTCCGCGGCGGGACGCTGGAGGGCGCCCTGTCGCCGACGACCCGCTTCGCCCGACCCGTCCCCGCGGACGGGACGCAACCGGAGAAGGGGGTATCCCGATGCGTCTTCACAACACGCTGCTGGCGACCGTCGCGTTCGCGACCCTCGCCGTCGCCGCCGCCCAGGCGGACGACTTCGACCCGCCGCCCTGGCGCGACGGACCGCTGACCGTCGCCGCCGAGTGGGAGTTCGTCGGCCAGGACCTCTACGACATGCCGCCCGACTACATGAACATCGTCGGCGACGGCATCCACGCGTTCAACACCGGCTGCTTCACCCACGCCCACTTCGAGTTCTGCTTCTGGCAGCCGGATCCGGCAGACCCGGCCGACGGCCGCGTCTTCACGGCCGACGCGCCCGGCCGCATCCTGTTCTTCCTGTGCAACTGGATCGACTACTACCCCTACAAGTACATCTGGGTCCAGATCACCTACGGCGGGATGGGGACGCCCTTCGTCCAGGAGGTCATCGCGCCCAACCCCGGCACCAACGAGTGGCCCGATCCGCTGTACGGCCAGCGCGTCGAGTCCGGCGGCGCGCCGGGGTTCGCCACCGAGTACTGGTACCTGTCGTTCAACCCCGACCGCGAGTACGTCAACGTGATCCTGCCGCCGAACACCTGGATCGACCAGGTGTGGATCGACACGATCTCGACCTTCGTGATCTCCGCCGACGACATGAGCTGGAGCGGCATCAAGCATCTCTACAGGTGACGCCGCCGCGGCCCGTCGCGAAGAAGGGAGCCCCGCCGGGGGCTCCCTTCGCGTTCCCGCCGCGGCGGCCGCTCAGATCTGGAAGAGGTACTGCAGCTTCATGAAGTACTGGCGGTCGGTCAGGCGCCAGTCGCGCACGCCGTCGTGCTCGGGGTCGAGCGGGGCGTAGTCGCGGGTCGAACCGACGTAGAAGATGCTGAAGGGGTTGAGGCGGTAGGTGACCAGCGGGTCGGCTTCCCACTTCTGGTCGAAGTCGTCGTACTGGAGCACCAGACGCAGCGACAGCTCGCGCGAGACCTGCACGCCGAGACGACCGCGCAGGATGTAGCCCTTGAACAGCATCGCGTCGGTGTCGTCGTCGACGCTCTGGATCCAGCGCCAGACGACCTCGGCCAGCAGGCGGTCCGTGGGGCGCAGGTCGAACCAGAGCGAGGCGTTGGATTCACGGCCCATGACGCGCTCGCGCCGCGCGATGCGGTGCCCGTGGCTCAGGCTCAGCCCCCCCTGCAGCGCGCTGGCGGGCACGGCCTGCAGCTCGAACTCCGTGGCGTCGATGCCGTCGAACCAGATCCCGCCGAACAGCTCGCTGCTCTTCATGTGCGAGAGCTGGCAGTAGAGCTGCGACTGCCGCACGCGCGCGCCGACCCCCGCCCAGATCCACTCGTCCTTGCGCGCGTCGGCCAGGTTCCAGACGCGGCCCGCGTTGACGTGGGGCTGGACCCACTCCAGCAGCCGCGAGTCGTCGCAGCGGAAGACGCGCGAGGCCGAGGCGATCGCCTCGCGGCGGTCGTTGCGGGGGATGAAGCCGTTGTCGGCGCGGAAGGTGGGGCTGTAGGACCAGTAGTCGACGTCGAAGTCCCAGAGGCGGTCGTTGTACTCGAGGCCGGCGTAGGCGCCGAGCCCGTCGAAGGTTTCGCCGTCGAAGACCGCCGTGCGCTTGCCGCGGTCGAAGGTCAGGTCCTCGAGACCCGCGGTCAGGGCCGCGTCGTCGGGCTCCTCGGTGCGCGAGGCCAGCGCCTGCCACTCGAACTGCAGCGAGGGCGTGAAGCGCACGCGGCCGTCGAACCCGCCCAGGGTGCCCGCGCCGCCGCCGTCGATGCGGCGGTCGGTGGCCAGCAGGCCGAGGCTGGCGCCGTCGCCCAGGGCCTGCTGGACGCGCAGGATGTTCGTGGTACTGCGGCCGCCGGCGGCGAAGGCGCTGACGTCCTCGAAGGGCAGGGTGAACGGCGAGATCTCGTCGCGCGCGACCAGGTAGGCGACGCTCGTGCTGCCGGGCCGGCCGGTGACCTTGGCCGCGAACAGGGGGGCGTTGATGGTGCGCGTGTAGACGGCGTTGAAGAAGGTGTTGAACAGGTCGCTGCCCTCCTGGAAGAAGGGCCGCCGCTCGGGGTAGAACAGGGCCAGGGTGGTGTTGACGTCGATCTGGGCCGCGTCGGATTCGATCTGGCTGAAGTCGGGGTTGACCGTGCCCTCGACCGTGAGGCTGGAGGAGAGGTTGGCACGCGCGCCGAGCGAGGCCTGGCCCAGGACCGGGCCGTTGTCGAAGCCGTCGCCCCGGCGCGAGCCGGCCTGCGTGAACACCTGCGACGGCAGCAGCTCGATGCCCTTGCCGGGCTCGACGCCGCGGATGCCGCGCACCGTGCCCCACTGCGAGGGCCAGCTGCTCTCGTCGCGGTCGTAGGCCGCCCAGGAGTACTGGCCGCGCACCGCGCGCGGGTGGTTGCGCCAGAAGTCGACGCGCCAAACCTGCTCGTCCCGGTCCGGGAAACGCAGGCTCGACCAGGGGATGGCCAGTTCCACCTGCCAGCCCTCGTCGGTGACCTTGCCGGCGCTGGCGAAGACCATGTTGTAGCCCATGTCCTCGCCGCCGTTGACCGACCAGAGCAGGTCGCCCTGGATGCCCAGCGGGTTGCAGGCGATCTCGTAGGCCCAGGTCTGGTCGGCGTAGGTGTCGATGGCCGTGATGACGTAGTCGTCGCTCCAGATGTTGTCGCGCTCGCTGAGGCCGGCACGCACCAGCGCCGGGTCGTCGCGGCAGACGTAGGCGATGTAGAGGTGGTCGTCGTCGTAGGTGATCATGGCCTGGGTGTCGACCGGCGGGCGCACCTGGTCGCCGGGGCTGTGCTCGGCGAAGTTCTCCGCGCGCGGGATCCCCTGCCAGCCCGGATCGTCGAGCACGCCGTCGATCGCGATGGGGCCGGCGGCGCGGCTCGTCTCGAGCTGGGGGTGGTAGACCGGGACGAAGACCGCCTGCTCCGCGGCCGCGACGGTTCCCAGGGCGGTGCACAGCAGCAGGGCGGCGAGCGGGATCGTCTTGCGCATGGTCCGACCTTCTTTGGCGTGGGGCTGGGGAGCGTGGGCCCGGGTCGGCGCCTCCCTACGCGCCCGCGGGCTGGTTGTTGCGGTCCCACCCTCGGGTCGACCAGGGCCCGATGGGCGTTGGCGCGAAGGATGTTCGGTGGTACGATCGCGCGCGGCGCGCACGTCGCGCGCCGGCGTCCCGTAAGAACGAGGTGGGTGCGATGCGGACGATGCGACGAGGCCTGATGCTGGCCGCGATCCTGGTCGTCGGGGCCGTGGCCTGGGCGGCCGTGCAGCAGATGAGCGTGCAGGTCAGGACGGGGCAGCTCCGGGCGACCCCCTCCCACCTGGGCAAGGTGGCCGCCGCCGTCGCCTACGGCGACCGGCTGACGGTGGTCCAGAAGCAGGGCGCCTGGTACAGCGTCAAGGACGCGCGCGGCCGCGCCGGCTGGATCCACGAGTCGGCCCTGACGACCAAGCGCGTGGTCCTGAAGTCCGGCGACGCCGACGTGGCCGCCGGCGCCGGCGGCGACGAGATCGCCCTGGCCGGCAAGGGCTTCAACGAGCAGGTCGAGGGCGAGTACAAGGCGCAGAACGCCGAGGCCGACTACGCCTGGGTGGACCGCATGGAGGCGATGGTCGTCACGCCCGAGCAGGCCGTGGCCTTCCTCGCCGCCGGCGAGGTCGTTGCGAAGGGAGGTGCGCAGTGAAGAAGCGCAACCTGACCGCCCCCGCCGCCCTGCTGCTGCTCGCCGCGCTGATCGCCGGCTGCGCGTCGGTGACCAAGCTCGGCACGCAGATCGGCCAGGGCTCCGGCGCCATCACCGAGGAGCAGGCCACCTCCATCAACCGCTCCGCCGAGGCGCTGGAGAAGACCTTCGCCGACATCACGCCGGAGCAGGAGCACTACATCGGCCGCGCCGTCGCGGCGACCATCCTGCAGACCTACCCGGCGGCCGACGAGCCGGCCGCGAACGCCTACCTGAACGAGCTGGGCCAGGCGCTGGCCATGGCCTCGGACCGCCCGCAGACCTTCGGCGGCTACCACTTCCTGCTGCTGGACAGCGAGGAGGTGAACGCCTTCGCCGCCCCGGGCGGCCTGGTGCTGGTGACCCGCGGGCTGGTGCGCTGCTGCGGGAGCGAGGACGCCCTGGCCGCGGTGCTGGCCCACGAGATCGGCCACGTGCAGGGTAAGCACGGGCTGCGCGCCATCAAGAAGAGCCGGCTGACCTCGGCCCTGGCCGTCCTCTCGGTCGAGGCGGCCCGCAACCTGGGCGACGAGGACCTCAAGCAGCTCACCGCGGACTTCGAGGGCAGCATCATGGACGTCACCCAGACGCTCGTGAACAGCGGCTACGCCCGCGGCCTGGAGAAGGAGGCCGACGAGGCGGCGGTCGCGATCCTCGGGCGCGTGGGCTACGACCCGCGCGCGCTGGTCATGATGCTCGTGCAGATGGGCGAGAGCGTGAAGCCGGGCGGCCCCGGCTTCGGCAGGACGCACCCCTCGACGGGCGACCGCATCGGGGCGCTCGACCCGTCGCTGGCAGACAAGCGCGCCATGGCCGACCCCGCCGCGCGCCGCGCCCGCTTCACGCGCGCCGTCGGCGACGTCTGACCCATGGGCCGACGCCTGCGTCCGGCCCTGCCCATCGGCCTGGGCGCCGCCGCGCTCGCGGCGGCGCTCTGGTCCGTCGGCATGCTGGACGCGTGGGAACGCGCGGCCTGGTCGTGGCGCGTCCGCGCCGCGGCCGCCCCCTCGGCCGCCACCCCGACCGTCAAGCTCATCCTGCTCGACCAGGCCAGCCTGGACTGGGGCAGCCGGGAGAACGGCTGGTCGTGGCCCTGGCCGCGCGAGGTCTACGCCCCGCTCCTAGATTTCTGCGCCCGCGGCGGCGCACGCACCGTGGCCTTCGACGTGCTGTTCACCGAACCCTCGGTCTACGGGGTCGAGGACGACGCGGCCCTGGGCGCCGCCGCGGCGCGCGCGCCCGGCTTCGTCGGCGCGGTCTTCCTCGCGCAGGGGGACGGAACGGACGGTGCCGGCGCGGCCGGCGGCGTCGACCAGACCGGCAAGGTGGACCAGACGGGATGGGGACCCGGCGACACCGACTGGACCTGCGCCGGACTCGACGATCTGGCGACGGCGGGCCTGCGACGGGCGCTGGCTTCCGGCGGCGCC
>DYDD01000203.1 GCA_020718045.1 Fibrobacter sp.
ACGGCCCCGAGCAGCGGCCCGACGCGCTCGCCGACGAAGGCCTGCCCGACCGGCAGGTTCCCCAGCGACAGCAGCTGCACGGTGAGCCCCAGGGCCAGCCCGGCCCCGGGGTGCCCCCAGACCAGACCCGCGAGCACGCCGCCGCAGACGGGCTGGCTGAGCCAGGTCTGCGCGTAGGCCGTGTCGTCGAGGACCAGCAACGCTCCCAGCAGCGCGGTCGCGGCGATCTGCGGCCCCCAGGCGGCGATCTCGGCCGGGTTCAACGCGTCTCCTCCAGTGCGTCGAGCAGCGCGCGGTCGATCTCGACCGCGCGCGTGCCGGGCACCGTCTGCGCGGTCAGCCGCGAGCCGGCGGCCAAGAGGGCGCGCAGGCTCGCGACGTCGGTGCGGTCGACGTACACCGATTCCAGCAGCTCGCGCTTGCCGCCGCCGATGTGCATGCCCCCGACGTTGACCGCGGGCAGGGGCACGCCCCGCCGCGCCAGGTCGAGCATGTCGGCCGGGCCGCCGGTCAGCAGCACCGCTCCCTCGCCGGCGGGCAGCGCCTCGGGGCCGTCGCCGAGCAGGGCGGCCGTGTCGGCGCGGTCGCGGACCCAGACGCGGATGCGCGGCGGCACCGAGCTGGCGTAGACGCGGCGCTGCCAGGGATCGGCGGCGATCTCGTCGTTGCACAGCACGATGTGGTCCGGCTCGAGCTTGCGGCACCAGCCGACGGTCACCTGGCCGTGGATGAAGCGGTCGTCGATGCGGGCCAGCAGCAGCGGCATGGTGCGCTCAGCCCTCCTGGACCGGTCCGAGCGCGGTGATGGCGTCGCGCCCCTTCTCGACCAGGCGGCGCGGCAGCTCGTCCAGCCCCAGCGTGTCGCGCCAGGTGACGAAGTCCAGCAGCATCGCCAGGTTGATCCCGGTCAGGACGCGCGCCGGCGTGCCGCCGATCGCGGCGATCTGCGCGGCGTTGGCGCAGCTCCCCCCGAAGTCGTCGATGAACAGCAGCAGGCCGTCGCCCGGCGCGCCGCAGTTCGCGGCCGTCCAGGCGCGGATCTCGTCGATCAGGTCCTGGACCGACTTGCCGCTGTTGGTCATGGCCGCCAGCCCGGGCACCGGCCCGAGCACCAGCTCCACGACCCGGACCAGTTCCTTGCCGATGCCGCCGTGCGTGACGACGAGGCCGCAGAGCATGATTACTCCCTGTCGTGCCGCAGGTACCGGCGCAGCCGGTCCCCGGAGCGCAGCGTCTCCATGATGCGGCGGTTCAGGTCCTGCGCGGAGTCGATGCCGTAGATCTTCAGCATCAGGTCCAGGGCGATCACCTCCGCGATGACCGTGATGTTCTTGCCGGGATAGATCGGCACGACGATGCGCGGGATCGGCACGCCCAGGATCTCGGTCTGCTCGCGGTCGAGCCCCATGCGCTCGTAGTCGGCGTCGGCCCGCCACTGCTGGAGGTTGACCTCGACCTCGATGCGCTTCTGCATGCGGATGCCGCGGATGCCGAAGATGGCCTGGACGTCGATCACGCCGACGCCGCGGATCTCCAGGTTGTGCTGCAGCACCTCGCGGAAGCGGCCCACCAGCACGTCGTCGCCCACGCGGCTGACCTCGACGATGTCGTCGGCCACCAGGCGGTGGCCCCGCTCCACGAGGTCGAGCGCGCACTCGCTCTTGCCGATGCCGCTCTTGCCGGTGAACAGCATGCCGATGCCGTACACGTCCACCAGCGAGCCGTGCAGCTCGGCGCGCGGCGCGAAGGCGTCGGTGAGGTAGACCGACAGCTCGTGGATGAACTCCTCGGTGGCCATCGGGGTGCGCAGCACGGGCAGCCCGGCCGCATCGGCCGCGGTCAGCCAGGCGGCGGGCACCGCCTGGTCCCGGGTCACGAACACCGCCGGGGCCTGCAGGGCGACCAGGCGCTCCAGGGCCCCGCGCTGCGCGTCGGGGGCGAGGGTGGCCAGGTAGGCCAGCTCGGATTCGCCCAGGACCTGCAGGCGGTGGGGCAGGAAGTTCTCCATGAACCCCATCAGCGCCATGCCGGGCCGATGGACGTCGCCCGCGGCGAGCGGGACGTCCTGCGCCGGGAGGCTCGTCAGCAGCGCGAGGCCGAGGGTCTCGCGCAGGTCCTGGTGGACCTTCTGGACGGTGACGGGTTCCTGCACGCCGTGCTCCTATTCCTGCCGCATCAGGCCGTAGCCGCCGTCGTCGCGGCGGTACAGCACGGCCACCTCGCCGCTGTCGGCATCGCGGAAGACGAAGAACGGGCTGCTCGAGGCCGCGAAGGCCGACTGCGCCTGCTCCAGCGTCAGGTCGCGCAGCTGGAAGCCCTCCTGCGACAGGGCCGAGCCGCGGTTGTTGAGCAGGCCGGGATCGACCAGCGCCTCGCCGAGGCCGCCCTCCTCGCCGCGCCCGCGGTGGTCCTTGACCCGGTCCTTGTGCCGCCGCACCTGCCGCTCGACGCTCTCGATGGCCAGGAAGGCCGCGCCGTCGGGCTCGACGTGCTGCACCTTGGTGTGGCAGGAGTACTGCTTCAGGTTGAGCGACAGGTCGCCGGTGAAGCGGCCGCCCTCGAGCGTCAGCGTGAGACGGGCGGCCAGCGGGTCGCTCGGGCTGTAGCGCTTCAGGTTCTCGAGCTTCTCGACGATCTTGTCGCGCATGTCGTCGCCGAGGGTGAAGTGACGGCTGTTGATCTCGAGCTGCATGGCGTCCTCCTTCCGGTCGCGGACCGGGTCGGTTCTAGAACTGCTTGCGCATCCTCGCGTTCAGGATGCCCATCTGCTCGCGGTACTTGGCGACCGTGCGCCGGGCGATCTTCAGACCCTTCTCCGAGAGCAGGTCCACGATCCTCTTGTCGGACAGGGGTCGCGCCGGGCTCTCCGCCGCCACGATCTCCTGGATCATCTGCTTGACCGCCTTCGCGGCGACCTCGTCCCCCTCGTCGGTGTCCAGGCCCGCCGAGAAGAAGTACTTCAGCGGGAACACGCCGCGCGGCGTCTGGACGTACTTCTGCTTGGTCACGCGCGAGACGGTCGACTCGTGCATGCCGATGGCCGTGGCCACCTGCTGCAGGGTCAGGGGCCGCAGGGCGATGGCGCCCTGCTCGAAGAACTCGCCCTGCTCGCGCACGATCGCCTCCATGACCTTGATCATGGTGCGGCGCCGCTGCTCGATCGTCTTGATGATCCACTCGGCGTAGCGGCGCTTCTCGTCGATGAACTGCACGGTGTCGTCGTCGCCGCCCTGCTTGCCGGCGGCCACGGCGTCGTAGGCGTTGCTGATGCGCAGCCGCGGCAGGTTGCCGTCGTTCAGGTAGCAGACGTAGCCGTCGTCGACCTTCTCGACCACCAGGTCCGGCGTGATGTAGGCCGCGCCCTCCCCCACCACCGACAGGCCCGGCTTGGGGTCGAGCTCGCCGATGCGGCCGGCGATGTCCTGCACCTCCCGCGGCGTGATGCGCAGCTCGCGGGCGATGTCCGCGAAGCGGCGGTTCTTCAGCGCCTCGAAGTGGTCGCGCACCACCAGGGCCTCCGGGCCGTCGTCGCGGCCGGAGGCGCGCAGCTGCAGCAGCAGGCACTCCTGGAGGTCGCGGGCCGCCACCCCCGGCGGGTCGAAGCCCTGGATCACGGCGAGCACGCGCTCGACGCGCTCGAGGTCGGTCTCGAAGGTGGCGGCGATCTCGGTCAGCGGGCAGACCAGGTAGCCGTCGCGGTTCAGGCTGCCGATGATGTACTCCCCGATGCGGCGGTCCAGCGGCTCGTCGAGCGTGTACGCGAGCTGCTCGGCGAGCTCCTGCTGGCCCGACGGCACCGAGGCGGCCGGCCGCTCGAGGCGGTCCTCCTCGTCGGTCTCCCGCTCCCAGGTGCCGTCGCGGAAGCCGTCCTTGAAGTACTCGTCCCAGTCGACCTTCTCCTCCGGCTCCTCGGTCTCGTGGACGGCGGGCTCCGCCTCGCTCTCGTCCGGCGTCTCGGGCGCCTCGTCGTCCTCGGGATCGTACTCCTCCAGCAACGGGTTGATCTGCAGCTCCTGGCGCAGGACCTGCTCCAGCTCCAGGGTGGGGATCTGGAGCAGCTTCAGGGCCTGCTGCAGGCGCTGGGTCATCACCAGCTGCTGCCGCTGGTAGAGCCCCTGGTGCAGTCTCAGCTTCACGTCCATCGCCGCGTTCCCTCGTCTGGCGTGCGCACCGCCGGCCTCACAGCCGGAACCCCTCGCCCAGGTAGATCTCCCGGGCCCGGTCGTCGGCCACGATCTCGCCGGCCGTGCCGGCGAGCGCGATGCGGCCCTCGAACATGATGTAGGCGCGATCGGTGATGCTCAGCGTCTCGCGCACGTTGTGGTCGGTGATCAGGATGCCCAGCCCCTGCTCACGCAGGCGCGCCACGCTGCGCTGCAGGTCGGCCACGGCGATGGGGTCGATCCCCGCGAACGGCTCGTCCAGCAGCATGAAGCGGGGACGCGTCGTCAGGGCGCGCGCGATCTCGACCCGCCGGCGCTCGCCGCCGGACAGCTGGTAGCCGCGGCTGTCGCGGATGTGCGTGATGCGCATCTCCTCCAGCAGCTCGTCGGTCCGCTCCCGCCGCGCGACGCGGCTCAGGGGCAGGGTCTCGAGCACGGCCATCAGGTTCTGCTCCACCGTCAGCCGGCGGAAGATCGACGACTCCTGCGGCAGGTAGCCGAGTCCCAGGCGGGCCCGCTTGTACATGGGCAGTCGGGCGAGGTCCTTGCCGTCCAGGGTCACGGTCCCGGCGTCGGGCCGGATGAAGCCGACCACGATGTAGAAGGTCGTGGTCTTGCCGGCGCCGTTGGGGCCGAGCAGGCCCGTCACCTCGCCGGGGCGGACCTCGAAGTCCACGGCGTCGACCACGGCCCGGCCGCGGTAGACCTT
The DNA here is from genome assembly GCA_020718045.1 of Fibrobacter sp. Taxonomy (GTDB): domain Bacteria; phylum Krumholzibacteriota; class Krumholzibacteriia; order LZORAL124-64-63; family LZORAL124-64-63; genus PNOJ01. The sequence continues at coordinate 4,873 of DYDD01000203.1, forward strand.
GCGCAGCCCCCGGGCCGCGAGGACGCCCGAGGCGCCGTGCATGCCGATCGCGTCGCTCACGGTTCCTCCCCGGCGCCGGCCGCGCCCGGCGCGCCGTGCACGGTGGCGTCGACCTCGCGCTTCAGCTCGAAGTAGTCCAGGCCGGGCGTGGCCTGCATGCCCACGCCGGTCATCACGTCGGCCCCCCGCGTGAAGCGGTTGAACACCTCGTTGCTGATGCGGCCGCTGCGGTCGTCGTAGTTCAGCTCCCCGGTCTCGAGCCGGCGCCCGTCGCTGGCGACGACCACGACGTCGCCCCAGACGAAGAGGTTGCCGCTGCGCTGGCTGGCGCGCCCGCGCGCGGCGGTGAGCACCGAGAACAGCGTGTCGGCCTGGAAGAAATCCATGTGCACGCCGTGCAGCTCGGCCTCGTCCTGGTCCACGAACTTCTCGAGGCGGTCGCTGGTCAGGGTCCAGCGCCGGACGCCTTCGCGGGAATCGGTGATGGTGGTGTCGAAGAGGACCTGGTCCGGGGCGCGCCCGGCCTCGGCGACCGCCGCGACCGCCGCCGCGT
>DYDD01000204.1:0-441 GCA_020718045.1 Fibrobacter sp.
CGCGTAGGCGCGCCGCAGCCGCGCGTACTCGGGGTGCGCGGGCAGCAGCCGCTGCAGCGAGCCCCCGATCCCGTCGGCGGCCAGCGCCCCCGCGAGCACCGCGACCACGTCGGCGGTGCGGCGCTCGGCGATCCAGTCGGGGTCGAAGGCGCGCGGGTCGAGGCGACCGCCCAGGCACTGGGTCGCGGCGAGCAGGTAGGCGTCGGTCGCCAGCAGGTCGAATTCGGCGAGCTCGTCCGGGTCGGGGTTGGCGCGCCACCAGCGGCGGTCGCGCAGTCGGGCGAGGCCCTGCGCGAGCGCATCGGGGTGGTAGTCGCGGACCTGCAGACCGTCGGCGTCGAGGCCGGCCAGGGCAGCGCCCAGCGAATCGGCGACGACCAGCGGGCCGCGGTCTCCGGTCCAGGCCGGCGCGTGGTCGCGTCCCTGGTAGAACCGCAGGAC
>DYDD01000204.1:466-5449 GCA_020718045.1 Fibrobacter sp.
CCGAGCGCCGTCACGACCGGCGCCGCCAGCCTCGTCGCGACCGAATCCGCCGCGACCGGATCCGCCACGACCGCCACCAGCCGATGCCGCAGCCGCGCGCCGACACGACCGCCAGGGGCCTCGTCCTCGGCGCACAGCGCGGGCACGGCGGCCAGCGTCGCCAGCAGCACCAACAGGGTCGACTTGCGGGTCATGGGCACCGCCGGGTATGTCGCGCCGTCGCCGGACGCCGACCGGTTGCGCGCCAACCGGCGGTCGCCGGTGCGGGTGCGCGCGGGCGGGAAACTAGCACATCCGCTGCGGTTCGTACAGGGCGGGAGTCCGCGGGTCGGGCGGCCGCCGCCGCTCAGCCGGCGGCCGGCGGTTCCGGAGCGTGGAATTCCTCGACGTGGTGCCGCACGACCTTCCCCTCGGACATATAGATGACATCCTCGGCGATGTTGGTGGCGTGGTCGGCGATGCGCTCGAGCTGGCGCGAAATGGAGAGCTGCTGGAGGTAGAAGTCCACCTGCCGGGGGTGCTCGCGGATGCCCGCCTGCACCTGCCCGTACATCCCGCGGTTGACGGCGTCGACCTCGTCGTCCATGGCGCAGACGTCCCGCGCGCGGACCGGGTCGACGTTGACCAGGGCGTCCAGCGCGGTGTGCAGCATCTCCTGGGTCCGCGTCGCCATGCCCACGAAATCGAAGGTCGTCGGTGCCTCCTCGCGGGCCGCCAGGTGGATCGCGCGCTCGGCGATGTTCACGGCGAGATCGCCGATGCGCTCGAGGTCGTTGTTGATCTTCAGGACCGTCACCAGGAAGCGCAGGTCGCTGGCCACGGGCTGGTGGAGCGCCAGGATCTTCAGGCACTCCTCTTCGACCCGCACCTCGCGTTCGTCGATGGCGCGGTCGCCCGCCAGCACGGCGCGGGCCAGGGCCGGGTCGTGCTCCTGCACGGCGCGCACGGCCAGCCACACGGCCTCCTCGACGGTGGCGCTGAGGGCCAGGACCTGCTCCTTGAGGCGCTCGATCTCGCGCCGCAGATGGACCGACATGTCACCCTCCGTCGCCGCTATCCGAAGCGGCCCGTGATGTAATCCTCGGTCTGGCGGTGCACGGGCTTGGTGAAGATCTGCCGCGTGGCGCCGAACTCCACAATGCGGCCCTCGAAGAAGAAGGCCGTGTGGTCCGAGACGCGGGCCGCCTGCTGCATGTTGTGCGTCACGATGACGATCGTGAAGTCTTTTTTCAACTCCTCGATCAGGTCCTCGATCTTGGCCGTGGCCACGGGGTCGATGGCCGAGGTGGGCTCGTCCATGAGCAGGACCTCGGGGCGCACGGCGATCGCGCGCGCGATGCAGAGCCGCTGCTGCTGGCCGCCCGAGAGGGCCGTACCGGGCCGGTCCAGCGCGTCCTTGACCTCGTCCCAGAGCGCGGCGCCGCGCAGGGCCTTCTCGACGGCCTCGGCCAGCTCGCCCTTCCCCAGACGGTAATGCAGCTTCAGCCCGTAGGCCACGTTGTCGTGGATGCTCATGGGGAACGGGGTCGGTTTCTGGAAGATCATGCCGACCTTGCGCCGCAGCTCGATGAGGTCGGTCGACGGGGACAGCAGGTTCTCGCCGTCGAGCAGGACCTCGCCGCCCGCGCGCTGGTCGCGGTAGAGCTGGTAGATGCGGTTGTAGACGCGCAGGTGCGTCGACTTGCCGCAGCCCGAAGGGCCGATGACCGCGGTCACGCGGTTGGCGGCGATGTCCAGGTTGTTGTCGAAAAGGGCCTGCTGCCGGCCGTAGTGGAAGTCCAGGCCGCGGACCGAGATCTTGGGCGGCGCGCCCGCGTCCGCGGCGGCGGGCCGGTCGGCGACGGGTCGGTCCGCTACTTGGGGGCGCGGCGCCAGGGGCGGCGTCGGCCGGGATTCCGGTCTCGTGGCGTTCATCACGTTCTCTCCCTGGCGAAGGTGCGCGCCAGCAGCGAGGTGGTCAACACGGCGGCCATGATCAGCAGCGACGCGCCCCAGGCCTTGGCCTGCCAGTCGGCGTACGGCGACATGGCGTACTGGAAGACGGTGACCGTCAGGTTGGCGACGGGCTCGGACATCGAGCGTGGCCAGAAGGGGCTGTTCAGGGCCGTGAACAGCAGCGGTGCGGTCTCGCCGCTGACACGGGCCACGGCCAGCAGCACGCCGGTGACCAGGCCGCCGCGGGCCGCCTTGAAGGCGATCAGCGTCGCGCGCCAGCGCGGCGCGCCCACGGCCAGCGCGCCCTCCCGCAGCGCGTGCGGCACCAGCGCCAGCATATCCTCGGTGGTGCGTGCCACCACCGGCAGCATGATCAGCGCCAGCGCGACCGCGCCGGCGTGGCCGGAGAAGCTGCGGAAGGGGACCACCAGCACGGTCCAGACGAACAGGCCCACCAGGATCGAGGGCAGCCCCATCAGCACGTTCACGCAGAAGCGCACCGCCGCGCCCAGGCGTGTGTCGCGGCCGAACTCCGAAAGGTAGACGCCGGCGAGCATCCCCAGGGGCACGCCGACCGCGGTCGCCGCAGCGGTGAGCGCCAGCGTGCCCAGGATGGCGTTGGCCAGGCCGCCGCCCGCCACGCCGGGCGGACCGGGCAGGGCGGTGAAGAAGGCGAGGTCCAGGGCGGGCGCGCCGCGGCGGGCCACCTCGGCCAGGATCAGGACCAGCACGCCGATGCCGAGCAGCGCCGCCAGGCTCGCGGCCGTGCGCACGGCGAGGTCGACGGTCTTGCGGCCGCGGGCATGGCGGCGCCGCATCACGGTTTCCCGCATCACAGCCTCTCGCATCACAGCCCCCTGCCGGCGCTGCGTTCCAGCCGGCGGATCCAGACGTGGGTCAGGCCCTGGATGGCGAAGGTGATCAGGAAGAGCACCAGCCCCAGCTCGACCAGCGCCGACAGGTAGAGCGGGTCGGCCGCCTCGGCGAACTCGTTGGCCAGGGCGGAGGCGATGGTGTTGCCGGCGTCGAAGAGCGAGGTGCCTACACGGTGGTTGTTGCCGATCACGAAGGTCACGGCCATCGTCTCGCCGACCGCGCGTCCCAGACCCAGCAGGCAGGCGCCGGCCATGCCGCGCGCGCCGTAGCGCACGGTGACCTGCCGGGTCACCTCCCAGACGGTGCTGCCCATGCCGTAGCCGGCCTCCTTGACCACCGGCGGGACCATTCGCAGCACGTCGCGCATCACCGAGGTGATGAACGGCAGGATCATCAGGGCCAGGATGATGCCCGCGGTGAGCATGCCGATACCCATGGGCGGTCCCTGGAACAGCGGCAGGAACCCCAGGTGGTCCGACAGGAAGGGCTGCACGTGGTCGGACATCAGGGGCGCGAAGACGAACAGCCCCCACATGCCGTAGATGATGCTGGGCACGGCCGCGAGCAGCTCGATGGCCGCACCCACCGGCTTCGCGACCGCGGGCGGGGCCAGCTCGACCAGGAACAGCGCGATGACCAGCGACAGCGGCACGGCCAGGGCCATGGCGATGGCCGTGGAGACCAGCGTGCCGGCGATCGACGAGAACGCGCCGAAGTCCCCGGTCACCGGGTTCCAGGCGGTGCTCCACAGGAAGGAAGGGCCGAACTTCGCCAGCGAGAGGGACGAGCCGCGCGTCAGCTCCAGCAGGATCGCCCCGGTCAGCAACAGGAAGAACCCCGCCGCCGCCGCCGCGAGGCCACGGAACAGGGGGTCCCCCCAGGGTCGCGGGCGGCGGCGGTCAGGCGCCGCCGTGGTCGCGTGGCGGTCCGTCATCGCAGACTTCCCTGCGGTTCGGTCACTTCCAGACCGCGACGCCCGCGGATTTCACGTCGGTGCGCCACAGGGACTCGACCAGCGTGACCACGTCGTCGGGCATCGGCACGTAGTCGAGGTTGCTGGCGGCGGCGTCGCCCTCGGCGAAGCACCAGGCGAAGAAGTCGAGCAGCGATTTCGCGCGGGCGGCGTCGCGCTGCTCGCGGTGGATCAGCACGAACGAGGCGCCCGTGATCGGCCAGCTGCCGTCGCCGGGCTGATCGGTGAGCACCAGGTACAGGCCGGGCGCCGCGCTCCAGTCGGCGCCGGCGGCCGCGGCCTGGAAGGCGGCCTGGGTGGGCGCCACGAACTTCCCGGCGCGGTTCTCCAGCAGGATGTGAGTCAGCTTGTTCTGCAGGGCGTAGGCGTACTCGACGTAGCCGACGGCGCCCTTGATGCGCTGGACGTAGGCGGCGACGCCCTCGTTGCCCTTGCCGCCCACGCCGGCGGGCCAGGCGACCTCCTTGCCGCAGCCGACCTTGCCGTGCCAGGCGGGCGAGACCTTGTCGAGGTAGTTCGTGAAGATCCAGGTCGTGCCAGAACCGTCGGCGCGGTGGACCACGGTGATGTCGCGCGCGGGCAGGGCCAGGCCGGGGTTCAGGGCGGCGATGGCGGGGTCGTTCCACTTCTTCACGCCGCCGAGGTAGATGTCGGCCAGCAGCGCCGCCGACAGCTTCAGCGCGCCGGGGGCGATCCCCTCGAGGTTCACCACCGGCACCACGCCGCCGACGATCGCCGGGAACTGCACCAGCCCGGCCGCGTCGAGTTCCGCCTTGGTCAGGGGCGCGTCCGAGGCGCCGAAGTCGACGGTCTGCGCCTTGATCTGCGCGATGCCGCCGCCCGAGCCGATCGACTGGTAGTTCAGGCCCACGCCGGTCAGCTTCTTGTAGGAGTCGGCCCACTGCGCGTAGAGCGGGTAGGGGAAGGTGGCGCCCGCGCCCGTCAGGTCGGCGGCGGCGGCGACGCCGGCGACGGACGCGGCGACGGTCAGGCCCATCAGCAGTCCGGCCATCTTCTTGTTCAACGTCGACCTCCACGGCGGTTGCGCCCCGGCCGGCATGGTCCCGGGTGCGGTAGGCACAGGATCGCTCCCGGCCGTGAAGATCCGGTGTGAATCGTGTGAAAATTCGATGAAAACCGGCGCCGGCGGCCGCTTAGGCGGCGTAAATAAATAATGATTGCAATGGGAGCCGGATGTT
>DYDD01000205.1 GCA_020718045.1 Fibrobacter sp.
GACCCGGCCGTCGGCGTCGGTCAAGCCGCTGACGCGCACCTCGGCGCCCTTGTAGAGGGACACGCGCGCGCCCGCGGCCGGCAGGCCCGTCACACCGTCGTTCACGGTGGCCTGGAAGGCGTTGGCGCCGGTCGAGATCGACGCGGCATGCACGACGGAGAACGCGGTGGGCAGCGAGGTCCAGATCTCGGTGGCTGGGTCGCCCATCAGGCTGTTCCACACCATCCAGATCTCGACGTGGTCGGCTTCGGCGTCGTTGTAGCTGTTGTACATGGCCAGCTTGCCGGAGTTCAAGGCCGGGCCTACCCGGTAGTCGCCGGTGTTCAGGACGCCGTCGATCACGCCCGCGAACATGCAGTTGTTGTAGCGGGTGTGGGTGCCGGTGGTGGCGGTGCCGATGCTGGCCACGGCGCCGCCGTTGGGGGCGCGGAAGACGGCCTCGGAGCGGCAGGTCGTGTCGGGCAGGAAGGAGCCGGTGTCGCAGGTCATGATCACGGCGAAGGCCAGTTCGCCGGCGTTGGTCAGGTTCTGCAGGTTGGTGGATTGCATGCCGCTCATGCCGTACCAACCGCGGTAGGTGAAGAGCGTGCCGCCCTTGTTGTAGTTCGTGGTCATCAGAGAGACGTAGTTGCCGCCGTAGATCGAGTCGATCTGGGTGTAGTGCAGGCCCAGCAGCTGGTCGCGCACCCACTGGTTGACGAAGATCGTCGTGATGCCCGAGGACGAGGGGTCGCCGACCAGCGACCCGCGCGTGAACCAACCCGGATCGGGGGTCAGGGGCGGGTTGGTCTCGTAGTTGACGATCTTGTTGACGACCGTGGTGAGTTCCGTCGTCGAGGTCACCGACAGGCGGCCCAGGTTGACGTCGGGCAGCAGGTCGAGGCCGTCCAGCATCGAGTAGTAGTGGTCGCCGCCGCCGGAGTAGCCGCTGAGGTCCTCGGTCCAGGTGGGCAGCATCACGGTCCCGTTGGCGTCGCCCACCAGGGTCACGAACTCCAGCTGCGGCTTCATGGTGTTGTAGGCGTTGGTCAGGTAGGTCTTGATCGCGGCGCTGGTGCCGCCGGCCTCGGCCGTGGTCGCCAGCACGACGTTGTAGCCCTGGCGCCGGCGCCAGTCCAGCAGCGGCGCGAGGTTGGCGATCACCGTGGCGTTGTTGGGGCAGATCACCAGGTAGCTACCCATCTCGGTGACGGCGCTCTTGTCGGCGCCGCCGTAGTTCAGGACCCGGGAGCGGAAGAACTCGTCGTAGGCGGCGGTCTCGGCCCGCCGCGCGGCCTTGCCGGCGCCGCCGGTGATCGTCACTTCGACGGTCAGGTGCACGGCGGCCGTCACGCGGCCGGTCGCCGGATCGTAGCCGAGCGGGGAGAAGACCACCGGCGCCACGGTCAGCCCGTGCATGATGCCGGACCTGCCGACCTCGACGGTCGGGGCGCCGGCGGCGCCGGCGGCGGCGTAGGCGTCCTTGTCGAACCCGAACGGCTCGCCCTCGCGGCCCTGGACCGGCAGCAGCCGGTAGCCCGCGAGTTCGACCGTTTCGCTGGCGACGACGCGCGCCTTGGCGGTCGCACCCGCCGGCAACGCGATCAGCCGGCTGAAGACCGGCAGCCCGGGCGCGCCCTCGACGCCGCGCTGGGCCGCGTCGGGGAAGGACAGCACCTGCCAGGCGTCGCCGCCGGCCGCGACCTCCTCGACCGACAGGCGCGGCAGGGTCAGCTCGAGGGTCAGGACGTCGCCGGCGTCCCCGAGCAGGGAGAGGGCCGGCTGGGAGCCGGCGGCCGGATCCAGGACGACCTCGTGGGCGGCGGGCGCGGCGAGGGCGGTCGCCGCGATCAGCAGCAGCGACAGGATGACACCTGTGGACAAACGCATGTAAGGCCTCCAGGACGCGTTGGGCCGGGATGGTTGCGGGAGCCATCGCTGGGAATGTCGGGAATGCCGGGACGGGACCGACTGCATATCATGATACCACAAGGACCCTCACTGGAGCCAATGGAATGTTGGCGTCCGTGGGCTCCGGGTAGCGTTCGACCGGGGCGTATGCTATGATTCCCCAGACCCGACCACCCCGCCGACACCCGGATCAACGGTCCATCCCGGGAGGATTCCCATGCCCAGGTTCCTGCGCTATTTCGCCGGGCTCGCCCTGCTGGCCGCCGCCGCCGCCGCGCCGGCCGCCGTCATCCACGTGCCCGGCGACTACGCCCAGATCCACGCCGCGGTCCAGGCCGCCGCCGCGGGGGACGTCGTCGAGGTCGCGGCCGGCACGTACGGCGACTGCACCCACCCGACCGAGGGCCCCGGCACGACCCCGGCCTGCGTCATCATGAAGTCCGGAGTCACCCTGCGGGGCGCGGGCACGACCGCGACGATCATCGACGCGCAGCTGCTCGGCCGCGGCATCTTCGTCGAGAACGTCGTCAACTGCCGCATCGAGAACCTCCAGGTCCGACGCGCGTACGCGGCGGCCTACGGCGCCGGCATCCTGCTGCGGCAGGTCGGGGCGGACGTGCGCGTGACCGACGTCCTGGTGACCCAGTGCACCGACGGCGGCGTGATCTGCTACAACCAGGCCAGCCCGGTCCTGACCCGGGTCGACTGCGTGGCGAACTCCGCCAAGCAGGGGGGCGGCCTCGCCATCGAGGAGCAGAGCAGCCCCCGCGTCGACGACTGCGACATCCTGGACAACCATGCCCCCAGCGGCGCCGGTGTGTTCATCCGCAACGGCAGCGACCCGCACCTGACCGACTGCACCGTGAGCGGCAACGCGATCAACGCGGCCTACGGGCAGGGCGCCGGCATCTTCGTCGCGGCCAGCTCCCCCGTGATCGAGCGCTGCACGATCAGCGGCAACACCACCCTGGGCAACGGCGGCGGCGTCGCCTACCAGCTGGGTTCCGCGGGCGCGCTGCGCGCCTGCACGATCACGGGCAACGTCGCGACGCAGAGCTACGTCTCGGGCGCCGGCGTCGCCGTCGACTCAGCCACGCCGCTGATCGAGGGCTGCCTGATCGCCGGCAACGTCTGTTCCGGCGCCTTCAGCGACGCCGCGGGCGTGCACACCCTCTTCAGCCCGTCCCCGACCCTGCGCAACTGCACGATCGCCGGCAACCAGACCAGCGCCGGCGGGCTGGCCGGCGGCGTGATGGCCCAGTGGGGCAGCGCCCCGACGATCGACCGCTGCATCATCGCCGGGTCGACCGCCGGCGCCGGTCTCTACTGCGACGGCGGCACCCCGACCGTCACCTGCACCGACATCCACGGCAACGCCGGCGGCGACGCGCTCTGCGGTGTCGACGGCGGCGGCAACTTCTCGCTCGCCCCGCTCTTCTGCGCGCCGGGCGACTACCGCCTGCAGGAGGGCAGCCCCTGCTTCACCGGCTGCGGCGGAGATCTGGTGGGCGCCCCCCTGGGCGGGTGCGACGCCACCGCAGTCGGCGAGACGGCCGCGCGCTCGCGACTGCTGGGGAACCATCCGAATCCGTTCAACCCCAGCACGGCCATCGTTTTCGCGCTTGACGCGCCCGGCGCCGCCCTCGTACGTATCAGCGACGTCTCCGGTAGAACGGTGGCGACTCTCATCTTGGGCGATCTCCCCGCCGGTCGCCACGAGGCGGTCTGGGACGGACGCGACGATGCGGGCCGGCCCGCGCCGAGTGGTGTCTACCTGTACGAACTGCAGGCCCTGGGCCTGCAGCACACGAGGCGGATGATCCTGATCAAATGAAACGGGCAGCGCTCACGCTCGCTCTCGGAATCGGCCTGTCGGCGGCGGTCTGCGGGACCGCCGTCGCAGCCGACCAGCGGGCGCACGATCCTGATGCGATCCAAGATCCCTACGCGATCCAAGTCGCCGGCGACCGCACCCTGGTCACGCGGCTCCCCGCCGGCACCGACGCGACCGCCGCGCCGGCCCTGCTGGTCCCCCTGCCCCCCGACGCCACGACCTGGTCGGTGCGCCTGACTGCGGGCGCCGGCAGCGTGTCCGGCGACGGCCGGCTGCCCCGGCTGCGCGGCTTGCCGATGGCCGTGGTGAACGCGGCCGGTCTGGAAGCGGGCGCCAGCTTCGAGATCGTGCACGACGGCGACTGGGCCTCGGCGGCGGACGACCGCCTGCGCTCGCGCGCCTTCGACGCGGCGCTGGGATCGTCGATGGGCTGGCCGGAAACCGACGCCGGGAAGTCCCTGGCGAGGTCGCGCGGCACCTACGTCGTGATCACGACGTCCGCCTACGCCGCCGCCGCCGCGCCCCTGTTGGACTGGAAGCGCGCCAAGGGTCTCGCGGTCCGCCTGGCGACCACCGAGGAGACCGGCGCCACCAACGTCGCGGTGCGCGACTGGCTGCGCGCGGCGTACGCGTCCTGGGACGCGCCGCCCGAGTACGTGCTCATCCTGGGCGACGTCGACGACGTGCCCGCCTGGAGCATCAGCCAAAACGTGACCGACCTGCCCTACGCCCTGATGGACGAGGGGGACTGGCTGCCCGACCTGATGCTCGGCCGCATGCCGGTCTCGTCGCTCGCCGAGGCGCAGACGGTGGTCAACAAGAGCGTGGCCTACGAGCGCGACCCCTATCGCGCGGACGAGGGCTGGCTGACGCGCCAGCTCATGGTCGCCGGCAACTACGGCTCCGACACCCCGGTCAGCACCGTGGCCTGGTGCGGCCGGCAGCTGATGAGCCTGGGCTTCCAGGCCGCCACGCACGTCTCGTTCCCGCCGCTGTTCAACGGCGTCTTCCCGATCACGCAGGCGCTGCAGGCCGGCGCGTCGATGGTGGTCTACCGCGGCTGGGCCTACGGCACGGCCGGCTGGGAGCCGCCGCACTTCACGGTCACCGAGATCCCCAACGTGAACAACGGGGCGATGACCCCGGTCGTGATGAGCTTCGTCTGCCTGAACGGGGACTTCGCCGCCGACGTCCCCTGCTTCGGCGAGGTGTTCCTGCGCCAGGGCACGCCCGGGACGCGCAAGGGCGCGGTCGCCTTCATCGGCAACGGCGAGCACTGGTCCCACACGCGCTACAACGACGCGATGGCCATCTCGTTCTTCGAGCGCATCACCGACCCGGCCGTCACCGACCTGGGGTCGCTGATGCTCGCCGGGAAGCTGCGCTTCCTCGCCTACTTCCCGCACGAGCTGGAGTTCGAGGCCACCGGCGAGGAGTCCGTCGAGTTCTACTTCCACATCTACAACCTGCTCGGCGACCCCGAGCTGAATTTCTGGAAGGGTCCCGTCTCCGAGCCCGTGGTCGAGCACGACGCCGGCTGCCCGCCGGCGGCGGACCGCTTCGACGTGACGGTCCTGGAACAGGACGGCGCGACGCCCCTGGCCGGCGCGCGCGTGGGCCTGACGCAGGACGGCGCGTCGATCGGCGACGACCGCACCGGCCCCGACGGCGTCGCGCGGCTGGCC
>DYDD01000206.1 GCA_020718045.1 Fibrobacter sp.
GCCGCCCGTCCCGCTGCGGGGCGGCGGCCGGCGCCCCGGCCGCCGTCGTTGCCGGACAGCGGCTGCCCGGTCAGGGCTTCCAGTCGGTGCACGAGGTCCGACAGCACGACCCGCGACTCCAGCAGGACCAGCTCGACGAGCAGGGCTTCGAGCAGCACGCGGGGCTGTCCGCTGCGGTGGATGCGTTCGAAGCCGCGGCTGGCGCGGTCGAGCAGGGCCAGTAGGTCCTGAGGCGCGAAGTGTCCGGCCTGCCGGCGCAGGATCTCGATCTGGTCCTCGGGCAGGCTGATGCCCGCCGCGAGCGCGGGGTCGATGCGCAGCAGCATCAGGTTGCGGAAGTTGTCGACTAGGCTGCGGGCGAAGTCGTCGAGGCTCTGGCCGCCCGCGGCCACGCGGTCGGCCAGGCGCAGCGCGCGGCCGGCGTCGCGCGCCATGACCGCCTCGTTCAGCTCGATGGCCACCTCGCTGCCCACCAGCCCGAACAGGTCCACGACGGCCTGCTCGTCGATGCGCTCGGGGCTCGCGGCCAGGACCTGGTCCAGGATGCTCAGCGCATCGCGCATGGACCCTTCCGCCTGCGCCACGACCAGCCGCAGGGCGCCGGGTTCCAGCTGGACGCCTTCCTCGGCCGCGATCGCGGTCAGGCGCGCGGACAGCTCGTCGCGCGTCAGCAGGCGGAAGTCGAAGCGCTGGCAGCGCGAGAGGATCGTGCGCGGGATCTTGGCGGGCTCCGTCGTCGCGAAGAAGAAAAAGACGCGGGCCGGCGGCTCTTCGAGGATCTTCAACAGCGCGTTGAAGGCCCCCTTCGAGAGCATGTGGACCTCGTCGATGATGAAGACCCGGCTCGCCCCGGGGCTGGGCGTGTACTGCGCCATGTCGCGCAGCTCGCGCACATTGTCCACGCCGGTATGGCTGGCCGCGTCGATCTCCAGCACGTCCAGCGACGAGCCGGCGGCGACCGCCGCGCAGGCCTCGCAGGTCCCGCACGGCTCGTCCTTGACGCCGGCCGTGCAGTTCAGGGCCTTGGCCAGCAGGCGCGCTACGGTGGTCTTGCCGCAACCGCGGGGGCCGGAGAACAGATAGGCGTGGGCGAGCTTGTCGCGGCGCAGCGCCGCGCGCAGCGTGCGCGTGACGTGCTCCTGGCCCACCATCGCATCGAAGGTCGCGGGGCGGTACTTGCGGGCCAGCGCGTGGTAGGACATGGCACCTTCGTGGAGAAGGATATGTCGGGGGAAGGTGGGCCAGGCTGGCGGCGCACACGACAGCTTCCGCGTACCGCTGCTACTTTCCAGTCCTGACGGGGTTAGCTCACCGGCGTCGCACCGGGCCTGGCCCATCGAGTCGGTCGGGGTTCCTTCCCCAGCGAGAAATCACGTCGAGATGAGGTGGTGGAGATGATCGGGTTCGAACCGACGACCCCTACGTTGCGAACGTAGTGCTCTCCCAGCTGAGCTACATCCCCACCCGGTCCATTCGTTCAGAGCGCCGGTCGTTCAGAGCGCCGGTCGTTCAGAGCTCGTTCAGAGCGCGGCGATCATGGCGGAGAGGCAGGGATTCGAACCCTGGGAACACTTGCGTGTTCAACGGTTTTCGAGACCGCCCCGTTCAACCGCTCCGGCACCTCTCCGCCCCGTTCGCGATCATGGCGGAGAGTCAGGGATTCGAACCCTGGGTACCTTGCGGTACACACGATTTCCAGTCGTGCCGATTCGACCGCTCTCGCAACTCTCCGCTCGATTCGATGCGGCCGGCAATATAGCACGGACCTGGAATGAAATCAACTCGCGCCGCGGCACGGGATTCCCGGTTTTTCAGCCCTCCACGCCCCCCCGGGCGCGCAGCCGCCGGAAGAAATCCCGCAGCAGATCCGCGCACTCGGCCTCCAGGACGCCGCCCAGCACCTCGAAGGCGAGGCGGTAGGGATTGGTCTCCAGCAAGCGCGCGGTCGACACCAGGGCCCCGGCGCGCGGATCGACCGCCCCATAGACGATCAGCCGCGGGCGACCGAGCAGCACGGCGCCGGCGCACATCGTGCAGGGCTCGAGCGTCGAGTAGAGCGTGCACTCGTCCAGGCGCCAGTCGCCCAGCGAGGCGGCCGCCGCCCCGAGCGCGAGGATCTCCGCGTGGGCCGTCGGATCCTTGAGCGCCTCGACCTGGTTGCGGCCGCGGCCGATGACCCGGTCCCGGTGCACGACGACCGCACCGACGGGCACGTCCCCGGCTTCGCCGGCGGCGCGCGCCTCCGCCAAGGCGAGCCGCATCCAACGCTCGTGGCTGACGAAGAGACCGGAATCCAGGTCCATGGTCGCGATCCTCGTCGGGGCGTGCATCCCGGGAATGGAGCGACCCGCCGGCGGCGGGTCGCTCGACGTGGCGCGCCCAGGAGGATTCGAACCCCCAACCTTCTAATCCGTAGTCAGATGCTCTATCCAATTGAGCTATGGGCGCGACCGCGGCAATATACCATTCCCCCTGCGACCAGGCAAGACGGCGCCGGCGGACGCCATCCCTCCTGATAATTTCTTGACAGGACGGAGGTCCGCCCCGATTTAGTGTTACGTATCTGATAATCGTAACACCATGGCCGGAGGCGAACCATGAACTCAGGCCCACCGTCGCGCCGGACCTGCCCGACGATCGCTCTGCTGACCGTGACGATGTGGCTGGCGCACGCGCCCGCCGGTGCCCACGACGTGTTCTGGTCCGCCGGCGCCGTCGCCGACACGCTCCTGGAAGGGCACCTCTCCGGGCACCGGCACGGCGGCGCCGACAACCGGCCGCTCGACGCCCCGCGGGTCACCTGGCTGGCGACGGTCGGTGCTGACGGCACCCTGCGCATGGCGACGGTGCCCGCCGTCGCGCCGGTGACCGTGCCGGCCGACGGCCTCGCCGACGTCGCGCTCGTGGACTGGGGCTGGTGGACCAAGACCGCCGACGGCACCGTCAACCGCCACCCGTCGGCGGTCGCGCGTCCCCTGCAGGCCTGGCGCTCGCAGGAGACGGTCAAGCACCTGCGCGGCTGGTCGCCGGGACTGGCGACACCGCTGGGCCGGGGTTTCGAACTGACGCCGCTGACCGACCCGCGGGCCCTCTCCCCCGGCGACAAGCTCACCGTGCTGGCGACCTTCGACGGACAGCCCGTGGCGGACGCGGCGGTGGCCTACGACGACAACACCCGCGGCGCCACCGGAGCCGACGGCCGGATCAACATCCGCATCCGCCGCGCGGGGCTGCAGATCGTGCGCGCCTCCCTGCGCCGGCCCGACGCGGACGATCCCCGACACGAGGACGTCCGCACGGCGGTGCTCACCTTCGACCTGGCGGCCCGCTGATGCGCGCCGCACCGCTGCCGGTCGTCCTCGCGCTGCCGGCCTTCCTCGCCTTGCTCACGGCGCCCGTCGCGACGACGGCGCACGGCCTGGACCACACCGTCGCCGGCGACCACGCGGTCGTCGTGACGCTGACGTACGACGACGGCGCCCCCTTCTCCTTCGAATCCTGCGAGGTCACGCCGCCCGCCGGGGACGCGCCCTCGCAGGTCGGCCGCACCGACCGCCGCGGACGTGTCGTGTTCCTGGCAGACCGGCCCGGCGACTGGCGGGTGCGCGTCGTGGCCCAAGACGGACACGGCGCCGACCTGACGGTGCCGGTCGGCGCCGACCTGCTGCCGTCGGGGGAACGCGCGGCCGGCCCCACCCGTCCCGTCAAGCTCGTCACCGGCGTGTCGGTGCTGTTCGGCATCTTCGGCGTCGTCACCCTGCTGATGTCCCGGAGGAAACCGTGAACCGCCCGCGCACCCGCGTCGTCGCCGCCTGCGCGGTCCTCTCCGCCACCCTGCTGTCGGCGGACGCGGCGACCGCCCATCACGGCGTCGCGTCACTCGGCGTCGCGGGGCTCGCCGGACCCGGCGCGCCGCTGGAGACCTCCAGTTCGCAGACGCTGCCGCGCGCCGCCTGGCTGGCCTGCGTCAAGATCGACCAGCCGACGTTCGCGGCCTTCACGCCGGAGCGCGACGGCGAGGGCGACCGCAGCACCTTCATGATGTTCGGGCTGGGCTACGGCGTGCGACCCTGGCTGTCGGTCTACGCCTTCCTGCCGTTCAGCGCCAAAACGGTGCAGGACAACTCCTACAACACGGCCGGCTTCACCGACCTCTCGTTCGTCGCCGTGGCCGAGGCGTCGGTCGTGGGGTTCACGGAACACGAGTACGCCGACGGCGCGCGGGTCCGCTTCGGCCGCGAGACGCGCCTGAACGCGGCGCTGGTGGCGCGGGTGCTGACCCGACCGGCGTCGAAGCTGCGGCTCGACGTCAACCTCGAGTCCAACCTCCTGGACCTCGGGCGCGACGAGACGGACGGCGTCGGCGAGACGGCCACCGGCGGCCTGATCCTCTACGGGGTCGGCGGCATCCGGCTCACCAAGGGCGCCGCGAGTCTGGGGCTGGGCTGGAAGAAACCGGTCTGGACCGACCTCAACGAGGATTCCCTGCAGCAGGGCGCCGAGGGCAAGGAGACGGGCCGGCTCATCGCCACCCTGCCCTGCCTGTTCTGAACGACGACGCCACGGAGCGGTCATGCACGTGCCCGACGGCTTCCTGGGACCCCAGACCTACCTGCCCGCCTACGGCCTCGCCGCCGCGGCGTGGATGGTCGGGTTGCGCCGCCTGCGCGCCCGCCTGGACGCGGCGACCCTGCCGCGCCTCGCGGTGGTCACCGCGACCGCCTTCGTGCTGATGATGATCACCGTGCCGCTGCCCGGCGGCACCACGGTCCACGTCGCGGGCATCGGCATGCTCGCGGTCCTGTTCGGGGTCTGGAACGCGTTCCTGTCGCTGTCGCTCGTCTTCCTGCTGCAGGCGCTGCTGTTCGGGGACGGCGGCGTGACGGCGCTGCCGGTCAACGCCCTGGCCATGGGGCTGGTCGGCAGCCTCGCCGCGGTCGGCGCGCATCGCCTGTTGCGGCCGGTGAACCGCGACGCCGCCCTGTTCGCCGCGGGCTGGGCCGGCACCGTGGCCTCCGCGACGGTGCTGGCCGGAGTGCTGGGCCTGCAGCCGCTGCTTTCCCGCGCGCCCGACGGCTCGCCGCTGTTCTTCCCCTTCGGCTGGAAGACGACGCTGCCGGCCGTGGTCCTCCCGCATCTGGTGGTCGGCGTGGCGGACGGGATCCTCGCCATGCTGGCCGGGCGCTGCCTGGCGCCGCGACCGGCGACGGCGGAAGCTCCCCGCGGACCGGAGGCGCCGTGAGGGACCGCGCCCTGCTGCTGCTCTACCTCGGCGCGGTCGTGGCCGCGACATTCGTGCACGATCCCGCCCGGCTCGCCGCCGCACTGGCGGCGGTCCTGCTCGCGTCCGGCAGACGGGCGCCGCGCGTGCTG
>DYDD01000013.1 GCA_020718045.1 Fibrobacter sp.
GCGGGGCCGCGGCGCTCCCGGCGACGACGGCAGACCCGACATCGTGTTGGAGCCGGTGACGTACTGCTCGTCGTCCTCGAGCACTTCGACCGTCACCTCGTAGACCGTTCCGTTCAGCGTCAGGCGCAGTTTCTTCATTTCGGACCCACCTGGTGGGAGACCATGATATCCATGCGGCCCGCCTGCCCCCAGGACTCGTCGGCCTCGTCGGCGTGGGCGTGGACGCGATGGATGCGGATGGGAGCGCCGAGCGTCGCGTAGGCGGCGGCGGCGATCACGGCGAGGGTATCGGGATCGAGACCGCCCTGCTCGGGCGCGCGCGCGCCCTTCAGGGAGCGGACCGACAGGGCGCGCAGGACGAACAGCAGGATGGCCAGGCAGCCCAGGGACGCGAACACGAGCCCGAAGGCGACCAGGGCCACCATCCCCGGCGACAGATGCGTCGTCATAATGGTATGTTCCCGTGCTTCTTGTGGGGGCGGATGTCGCGCTTGGTCCGCAGCAGGCCCAGGCGCTCGATCAGCAGGCGCCGGGTCCACGACGGGCGGATGATGTCGTCCAGGTGCAGCGCCTCGGCGGCGTGGAACGGGTTGGCGTGCTCCTGCCGATACTCGGCAACCTTCTCCTTGAACAGGGCGACGGGATCGGCCGCCTCCTTCAGCTCCTTGCGGTACAGCACCCGCGCGGCCCCCTCCGGCCCCATCACGGCGATCTCGGCCGTGGGCCAGGCCAGCACGGACTCCGCGCCGACGTCCTTGCTGCACATGGCCAGGAAGGCGCCGCCGTAGGCCTTGCGCAGGATCACGGTGAGCTTCGGCACCGTCGCGGCGGAGTAGGAGAACAGCATCTTCGCGCCGTGGCGGATGATGCCGCCGTGCTCCTGCGCGACGCCGGGCAGGAAGCCGGGCACGTCCACCAGCGTGATCAGCGGGATGTTGTAGATGTTGCAGGTGCGGATGAACCGCGCGCCCTTGTCGGCGGCATCGATGTTCAGCACGCCCGCCATGACCATGGGCTGGTTGGCGACGATGCCCACGGCCAGCCCGCCCAGGTGCGCGAAGCCGACGACCAGGTTCGCCGCGAAGTCCTTCTGGACCTCCAGGAACACGCCGTCGTCCACCAGGCGGGCGATGACCTCCTTGACGTCGTAGGCGGCGCGGGGGTCGTCGGGGATGATCCAGTCCATCGCCTCGTCGTCCACCACGGTACCGTCGAAGTGTCGCGACGGCGGCGTCTCCATGTTGTTCTGCGGCAGGTAGGTCAGCAGCGCCTTGACGATGCCGACGGCTTCCTGCTCGTCGGCGGCCACGAAGTGGATGTTGCCGGCGATCTGCATGTGGGCGCGCGCGCCGCCGAGATCCTCGTCGGAGATGACCTCGCCGGTGGCGGCCTTGATCACCTCGGGACCGGCGATGAACATGTGCGAGGTGCCGTCGACCATGATGATGAAGTCGGTGAGCGCGGGCGAGTAGGCCGCACCGCCGGCGCAGGGACCCGCCACCACCGAGATCTGCGGCACCACGCCCGAGATGAGCGTGTTGTGGTAGAAGATCTTGCCGTAGGCGGAAAGCGCGTTGACGCCCTCCTGGATGCGCGCGCCGCCGCCGTCGTTGAAGCCGACGACCGGCACGCCGCACTTCAGCGCGGTGGCCAGCATCTCGACGATCTTCGCCGCGTGCACCTCGCCGACGGCGCCGCCGCCGACGGTGAAGTCCTGAGAGAAGGCGAACACGGGCCGGCCCATGACCTCGCCCTTGCCGGTGACCACGCCGTCGGCCGGGAACGACTTGCCCGCCAGCTCGGCGCAGTTGTGCTTCACCCAGAGCCCGAACTCGACGAAGGTGTCCTCGTCGTAGAGCAGGGCCAGCCGCTCGCGCGCCGTGAGCTTGCCCTGGTCGTGCTGGCGGCGGATCTTGTCCGCACCGCCTCCGGCCTGGAGCTCCAGGCGCCGCGCATCGAGTTCCTCGAAACGTCGCCTTGCCGCCATGATGTCTCCTTGTGCGCAGATCGCGTCCCCGGGGTCTTCACGGCCGCGGGCAGAGGGTCCCGGTCGACAGGCCGTGGGGACGCACGGGCTACGATAGGAGACGGCCTTGGAATGTCAAGGCGGGCAGCGGCGCACTTTTCGAATCCACGGTTTCGAAACACGGCAGCCACAAGCGGAAGCGGCCGCCCTCCCGGAGGAAGGCGGCCGCCGTGATCGCCGACGGTCTGTTACCTGTAGATGGCCTTGACCGACCCCCACGACTCGTTCTCGTTGGCCACGGGCGAGTCGATGGTGACGGTGACCCGGCCGCAGCCGCTGTAGGCGTCCACGATCAGGTAGTACCAGCCGGAGGCCGGAGCCACGAAGCTGATGCACTCGGGGTTGCCGCTGTCGTCGCCGGCCAGGCAGGTCGCCTGCGCGTCCGCGCAGTCGGTGACGGCGTAGAGGGACAGGTCGATGTACTCGGCGGTCGGCGCTTCGCAGACCGTGAAGCTGTCGCCCTGGCCCAGGTGGATCTTGTAGGTCGCGTCGGAACCGCCGGCGCCCCAGCCGGTGCAGCTGGCGCCGTACACGCCGGGCGAGTAGTCGTCGGCGTAGAGGCACAGGTCGAGCTCGAAGACCGTCAGGCTCTGCTCCTGCAGGTCGATGGCCCCGGCGCAGAGGTCGTTCGCCGGCGCCGGCGGCGGGAGCGGCACGTCATAGCCGGTGCCGTCGTCGACCGTCACCGCGTCCAGCACGTGCAGGTCGCCGTCGACGCCCCGGTAGCGGAAGGAGATCGTCACGGTCTGGCCGTCGTAGGCGCCCAGGTCGACGAAGAACTTCTCCCAGGCGTACTGCGCGGCGGTGGCGCCGTCGAAGTCGAAGACGATCACGCCGTCGACCTCGACGGTTTCGGCCACGTTCCCCGACCAGGAGTCGGAGCGGCTGCCGGCCATCCAGAAGCTCAGCACCGACGAGCCCGCCGACACGTCGATGGTCTGGACGAACGAGATCGTCTCGTCCTGGAAGTTCGTCAGGTCGTAGCCCACATAGGCGCAGTAGCCGCCCTCGAGCGCGCCGGTCGAGGTCGCGTCGCTCACGCTCCAGGTGCGGGACGGGTTGGTGACGCCGGCCGTCCAGCCGGCGGGGATCGCGCCGCCCTCGAAGCCCTCGAACAGCGAGCGGCTGCCGATCAGGGGCGAGCGGCTGGAGAACGCCGGCCCGTGGGTGCGGTTCAGGTCCAGGAAGCTCTTCAGTTCGTGTCGCCGATCCTTGCTCTCCTGCCCGGCGATCGCCGTGGCGGCGGCCAGGCAGGCCAGTAGGATCGTCAGGGTCGTTGTCCATCTCTTCATGAATCCCTCCTCGTCGCAAGTCGCCGATGCCCGCGCTGCGGGACGAAGGGGATATGCAAGTTTTCAGCCGGAACGGCGGGTCGGCGGGGAAAAAGACAGCGGTCGGGGAGGCCGCGGCGGTGTTCCCTATGAGGGAGGATCGTGCCCCATGCTTCCCGATCGCATCTCGGCGGCATGGGGGACACGGGCAGGCGCCCGCGGGGCGACCCGGGGCGGAAGGTGCAGGACGCGAAAGACGGTCAGGATTCGGCCGGATTGTGCCGGGTCCGGCGCCAGGCCCCGCCGAGCAGGACGCCGGCCGCCCCGATCAGGGGGATCGCGTAGCGCGACCATGCCGGTTGGACGGCGTAGGAGGCGGCCTCGAACACGCCCAGTTCGGCGATCGGCTTCTCCAGCGGCGGGCGCGCCGGCGCCGGCCCGAAGGCCGACAGCCCGCCGAGCACGAGCACGACGCCCGCCAGGAGCGGCACCGCGTGCGGCGAGAACCGCGCGGCGACACGCCCGCCGAAACCGGCGCAAACCAGGCCGAGCCCGACGCTCAGCAGCGACCAGCCCGTCGAGGTGTCCAGCGACCCCTCGCGGAAGACGAACCCGGGGCCGGTCGCCAGCCAGCTCAGGCTCATCGTGATGACGACGGTCCCCTGCAGGACCAGGAACCCGACCACGAGACCGGCGGCGGCGCGCAGCATGACGACCTCCCCGGCCGTCGCGGGCTGCGGCGGCCGAGGCCAGCATACCCGCGCCGCCCCCTCGCTCGCCAGACGTAATCTGCTGGCTGGGCGGCGCGCCGATCCCGTGCGATTCTTCCTTCCTGACCGATAGGCGCCACGTCCGGGACCGAGGGGAGCGGGATGATGCTGAAGATCGCGGTGAGCCGGTGCCTGCTCGGGGAGGCGGTGCGGTTCGACGGGAACTCGAAGCCGTGCGCAGCGGTGCGGGAGCTGCTGGCGGCGCGGGCGGAGCTGGTGGGGGTCTGCCCCGAGGTCGAGGTCGGGATGCCGGTGCCGCGAGAACCCGTCGACCTGTTCGGCGATCCCTCGGGGACGCGCATGATCGGCGCACGGACCGGCGAGGACTGGACCCGGCGGCTGGACGCCTGGGCCCGCGAACGGATCAACGATCTGCTGGACCAGGGGATCGCCGGCGCGGTGCTGAAGGCCCGCTCACCGAGCTGCGGCGTCGGCGACGCACCGGTCCATCCCGCGGGAAGCGGGGACCCGGTCGCCGGGGACGGGCTGTTCGCGCTGGCGTTGCGGCGGGCGGCACCGGGGCTGCCGATCGCGAGGGACGAGGATCTCGGCGAGGAGGCCGGCGTCGAAGAGTTCCTGGCGCGCGCCCGAGCCTACGCCTGTGGCCGGGCCCGCTAGCCGCGTTCCGTGAACTCCCCGATCTCCTTGTTCTTGCGCACGTTGTCCCAGGGGAAGACCCGGCCGTTCATCGCCACGTAGACGCCGTGGGGCAGGGTCTGGGCGAAGGCGACGGCCGCGCCCAGGTTGAACAGCCCGTCGGAGCTGCCGAAGGTGTAGGGCACCATCGCCCCGACCAGCACGACCGTCTTGTCGACGATCGCGGGCCCCAGCAGCCGCGCCGTGGTCTCCATGGTGTCGGTGCCGTGGGTGATCACGAGGCGCTCGTGGGGGCAGCGCAGGCAGTTGTCGAGGATCGTCGCGCGGTCGTCGTCGGTCATCTCCAGCGAATCGATCATCATCAGGGTGCGCACCTCGACCGGCACGCGGCAGCGTCCCTTGCACAGCATCTCGGTCACATGAGTGTCCTGGAAGAACAGCGAGCCGTCGCGCTCGTTGTACTCCTTGTCGAACGTGCCGCCGGTGGCGAAGATGCGGATGGTCATCGCGGCCCTCCTCAGACGACGCGCCAGCCCGGCCCGGCCGCGTCGAGCGGCTTCTCCATCTCGATCTCGTCGCGCACCGGGATGTCGTAGTGGCCGGTCTCGGGGATGCCGGGCTTCAGGGCGCGGATCGCCTGCATCCCGTCGGGGCGCACGCAGGTGATCTGGTAGCCGCGCTTCTGGAAGAAGCGCAGGGCGTCGATGTTGTCGTTGGTGGTGATCAGCCACATCCGCGCGCACCCGGCGGCGCGGGCGGCCTTCTCCACCGCCTCCAACAGGCCGGTGCCGACGCCGCACCACTGGCACAGGGCGTCCAGGGTCACCAGTTCGCAGACCGCCCCCTCGACCTTGAAGGTGGCCAGGCCGACCCGCTCCCCCCCCTCGCGGGCGATGAACCCGGGCAGGTCCGCCGGCACGTGCACGATGTCGCGGCTGACGACGGTGTCGCCGCCGAACAGCAGTTCGGTGCGTTCGCGGACCCAGGTGCGGTCGGATGCGGACAGGTCGCTGATGAGCATGGTTCCGTGACCCCCTTCTTGAGGGGGAAAGATGTCCTGCGGGGGGGCGGTGTGCAAGCTGGGCAACGGCGGCCGTCGTCGGGCGCGCACGTGCTGCCCCAGCATGATCTCGACGGCCATGCCTACTCAATACACCCCGGCCTACGGGTACGACAGCAGCCCCGACACATCCGGGGTCCGCAGTGCGTGGTGCCCGAGACCGCTGTCCCGCAGTCAGCCCATGACGTGATTGATCACCTTGCGGTTCCGGCGGCATTATCCGCAATTTGACCATATTATGTATTGAATTATGGTACATACTATGCTTATATAATCTCCATGGAAGCCATGCTCAGGCAAAAGATCGGGCGGGAAGAATTCGACTATCCTGCCCTGATGTCCGCACTTGCTCGGTACGCGAATCCCCGGGCCAAGGCCGGGAGCCTCATGCGCCGTGGTGTTGTCGTGCGGGTCAAGAAGGGCCTCTACGTATTCGGCGACACGTACCGCAGGCGTCCGGTTTCCAGGGAACTCCTTGCCAATCTCATCCACGGTCCGTCCTACGTGTCGCTCGAGTCCGCCCTGTCCTACCACGGCTTGATTCCGGAACGCGTCACGGCGGTGACCTCCGTCACGCCGAAGCGGCCCAAGCGCTTCGAAACACCACTCGGTTGCTTCGTGTACCGACAAGTGCCGCTGTCCGCCTTTCCGATCGGCATGCAGAGGGTCGAGACGGGCGACATCGCCTTCCTCATCGCATCGCCCGAGCGCGCTCTGGCCGACAAGCTCCGGGACGACCGCGGCCACCCGCTCCGTTCGCACGGCGACATGTCGGACTACCTTCTGAACGACCTGCGCATCGAACCCGAAGACCTGGCCGGTTTCGACACCTACGTGCTCGAATCGTTGGCCGCCGCCGAGCGTTCGTCGAAGATCGCGCTCCTGGTCCGTTGGCTCCGACGAAGAAGGTCGCCTCGTGAATGATGCGCTCGCCAGCATGTTGCGGCAGTACTCGCTTCGCACGACCGAAGACCACGTCAACGCCTTGCGCGAGATCCTGCAGGAGGTTGCGCTCTGCGGTCTCTGGCGCGGCAAGTTCTTCGAGCACGCGGCGTTCTACGGTGGTACCGCGCTGCGCATCCTGCACGGGCTCGACCGGTTCAGCGAGGACATGGACTTCTCGCTGCTGAGTCCTCGGCCAGGGTTCGACCTGGCGCCCTACTGCACGGCCATCGAAGGGGAACTCGCCGCCTGGGGTTTTTCGGCAACCGTGGAGAGGAAGACGAAGAGCGTCGAGAGCGCGGTGGAATCGGCCTTCCTCAAGGCCAACACGAGGCAGCAGCTGTTGATCATCACGGCGGAAACGTCGATCGCGTCCAGCGTCCAGACCAACCGTGTCATGCGCATCAGATTCGAAGTCGATACCGACCCGCCGCCCATGTTCGCCGTCGAATCCCGGTACCTGCTCGCTCCGGTGCCATTCTCCGTGCAGACCTTCGATCTGCCGTCGTTCTTCGCCGGCAAGATCCACGCCGCCCTCTGCCGTAACTGGAAGAATCGCGTCAAGGGCCGCGACTGGTATGACCTCGTCTGGCACGTCGGCCGCGACACCCGCCTCAACCTGGCGCACCTGGATGCACGACTCCGCCAGACCGGCCACTACCGCGGCGACTCCCCCCTCGACCTCGCCACCGCCAAGCAGATGCTCCATGCCAGAATCGAAGATCTCGACGTCACTGCCGCCCAAGCCGACGTCGAGCGCTTCCTCGTCCACCGCGGCGCCACTACGATCTGGAGCAGGGACTTATTCCACGCGGTCTGCGCTAAGATCACCGCTTGAGGGCTGGTCCGCTGGCACCATTGCTCGGGAGTACCCTGATCGGTTGTTCGGCTCCCCGTGCAGGGCTCGAACTCACCTCATTCAGTTGACAGCCCTACCGACCCCCACCAACAGAAATGGCCCCGAGCACTAGCCCGGGGCCATTCCCTGTCATCATCGATTTCCGCGATCACTTCACTAACAACATCTTCCGAGTCACCACATCCCCGGACGTCTCCACCCGGTAGAAGTAGACCCCGGAAGCCACCCGCCCGCCCTTGCGGTCGCGGCCGTCCCACACCGCCTGGTGCGTGCCGGCCGGCAGTTCCTCGTCGAACAGCGTCCGCACGAGCGAGCCGTCCACCGCGTAGATCCCCAGCCGCACGCGCTGCGCCGTCGGCAGGTCCAGGCGGATCGTCGTGGACGGGTTGAACGGGTTGGGGAAGTTGTCGTAGACGCGGAACGCCAGCGGCGTCGGCGCCGGGCCGTCGTCATCGATGGCCGTCTCCGGCTGTGTGACCAGCAAGCGCTGGTCGCCGGGCACGTTCAGCATCAGGTGGTGGTAGCCATCGGGCCAGAGGATCTCGACGGAGTCGGCGACCGCCGCCGCCCCGAGGCCGAATTCGAGGGTCAACGAGCCCTGCGAGATGAAGCCCGAGCCGCCGTCGACCTCGCGGATCATGCTCATCCCGCCCGCCACGACGCGCACGCGCGCGCCGATGGCGCAGGTGTTGAGGTACGGCGAGGACAGGTCCAGGTGCAGCCAGTGGTTGCCCGTGGAGTCCGCCACGTCGTTGCGGAAGAGCTTGTTGGTCACGCCCATCATGCTCGCCATGTAGAGGTCGAGGTCGCCGTCGCCGTCGTAGTCGCACCAGGCGACGCCGTTGGTGCTCGAATCGTCGGCGATGTTCAGGCCCAGGTGCGTGGGGGCCGCGTTGCTGAACAGCCAGCCCGTCGGGTTCCCCACGTCGGGGCCGTCGTTGCGGAACAGGCGGTTGGGCGCCGGGTCTCCGTTGGCGTTCCAGTGGTTGCCCAGGTAGAGGTCGAGGTCGCCGTCGTTGTCGTAGTCGGCCCAGCCGATGCCGGCGCCGTAGAGGCCGTCGTCGAGACCGACGTCGTACAGCGGCGCGATGTCGACGAACTGGAGCGTCGGTCCGGCCTTCTCGGCGGCGCTGTCGCCGGACTCGAGCGTGCGGCGGCCCAGCTTGCCCGTCGCCAACCCCGTCGAGACGTTGTGGTACAGGAAGTTGGGCCCGTCGTTGCTGACGTAGAGGTCCAGCAGGCCGTCGTTGTCGAAGTCGCCCCACGCGCAGCCCAGGCCGCTGGCGTTGTCGACCAGGCCGACCTCGGCGGCGATGTCGGTGAACACCCAGTCGTTCGGGTCGTGCGGGTTCGGGCCGTCGTTGCGGAACAGGCGGTCGGGCTGGCTGTCGTAGTTGGCCAGGTAGAGGTCGGGGTCGCCGTCGTTGTCGAAGTCGCCCCACGCGCAGCCCATGGTGTAGCTGCCGTCGCCGATGCCCGTGCTGTCGGCCGGGGCCACGTTGGTGAACACCCAGAGCGCGAGCGTCTCGGGTTCGAGGCCGTCGTTCCGGTAGAGGCGGTTCGCGCCGTTGTTGCAGAGGTAGAGGTCCAGGTCGCCGTCCCGGTCGTAGTCGGCCCAGGAGCAGCTGCGGCCGCTGCCGCCGTCGTCGGTGCCGGTCTCCACGCCGATCTCGGTGAACGCGCCGGCGCCCTCGTTGCGGTACAGCCGGTTCGGCGCCGGATCGCCCGGGCTGACCTGCATGTAGGTCTGGTAGAGGTCGAGGTCGCCGTCGCCGTCGAAGTCGCCCCAGGCCACGCCCTGGCCGTAGCCCTGGCTGGTCATCGGGGGCACCGAGACGTCGGCGAACAGCCAGTTGTCGTGCTCGCCGGGGTCGGCCCCGTCGTTGCGGAACAGGTGGCTGGTGGCGTCGGCCGAGTTCTGGTAGACGATGCGGTTGGTGATGTAGAGGTCGTGGTCGCCGTCGTTGTCGTAGTCGCCCCAGGCCACGCCGCGGCCGTTGCCGTCGTTGCCGACGCCGCTGCCGTCCTCGGGCGAGACCAGCACCCACTGGGGCTGGGTCACCAGCACGGACTGGTCCCAGCCGGCGGGGGCGGGCTCCTCGTTGCCGGCGCTGTCGGCGGACGTCGTGTAGAAGAAGTACGTCCCGAGGCCGTCGGGCAGCTCGAAGAGGAACGGCGTGCCGTCGGTCTTCGATCCGAGCAGCGTGAACGGTCCCTGGTCGTCGCCGTGGCGGTACCAGAGGTCCACGCGCGCGACGCCGCTGACCGAGTCCGCGGCCGCGTACGTCACATCGAAGGGCAGGCCCTGGAAGGCGAGGACCAGGGGCTCGACCGCCGACGCCGGCGGGCTCGCGTCCTGCGTCGTGGTGACGGTGTTGGACCACAGCGAGATCAGCAGCTCGGCGTCGCGGGAGCGGACCCGGTAGAAGCCGGTGAAGGCGTCGGGCAGGCCCGTGAAGACGTGCGAGGTCGCGGTGATCCAGCCGCTGCCGGCCAGCACCGTGGCGAAGGCGGGGTCGGCGCCCAGTTCGGCCTCGTAGGTCACCGGCGCTGAACCGGTAACGGGGTCCCAGGCCAGCACGAGCGAGTCGCCCGCGGTGATCGCGGGCAGCGCGGCCAGCAGCGGGCGGCCCGGACCGCTCTCGATCACCTCGAGGCGCTGTCCGGTCGGCACGTTGGTGAGGTTCTGCTCGATCCCCGAGGGCCAGCGGATCAGGACCGAGTCGGCCGCGGTCGCGGCGCCCAGGCCGAACTCGACGGTGAGCGAGTTCTGCGACAGGAAGCCGGTGATGCCCTCGACCTCGCGGAGCATCGACGTCCCGCCGACGACGCAGCGCACACGCGCCCCGATCGCCGACGTGTTCGCCGACAGCGACACGAGGTCCAACTGCAGCCAATGGTTGGTCTGCGCGTCGGGCACGTCGTTGCGGAACAGGAAGTTCGGCGTGCCGGACATGTTGCAGAGGTAGATGTCCAGGTCGCCGTCGTTGTCGTAGTCGGCCCAGGCGGTGGCCGTGGTGTTCTCGCCGGCGCCGATGCCGGCGCCGCCGGCCGGCGCCGTGTCGGTGAAGACCCAGCGTCCGGGGTTCAGCGGGTCCTCGCCGTCGTTGCGGAACAGGTGGTTGGGAGCCCAGTCGCCCGTGGCGTCGGTCCAGTGGTTGCCGACGTAGAGGTCGAGGTCGCCGTCGTTGTCGTAGTCGGCCCAGCCTGTGCCGGCCGTGTAGGCGGGGTCTCCGAGACCGGCGCCGCTGACGGCGGTGACATCGTCGAAGTGGTTCACGCCGGGCACGCGGTGGTAGAGGCGGTTGGCGCCGTCGTGGGCCAGGTAGAAGTCGAGCCAGCCGTCGTTGTCGTAGTCGCCCCAACTGGCGTTCATGCCGTTGCCCGTGTCCTCGATGCCCATCAGCGCGGCCACGTTGGTGAAGACCCACTGGCCGGGGTTCAAGGGATCCTCGCCGTCGTTCCGGAAGAGGCGGTCGGGCCCGTTGTTGTAGTTGGCCAAGTGGAGGTCGGGATCGCCGTCGTTGTCGAAGTCGATCCACGAGCAGCCCATGGTGTACATGTCGTCGCCGACGCCCGTGCCGTCGGTCGGGGCGACGTTCACGAAGAGCCACTGCCCGGGGTTGAGCGGGTCCTCGCCGTCGTTGCGCCACAGGTAGTTGGGGCCGTCGTTGCAGAGGTACAGGTCGAGGTCGCCGTCGAGGTCGAAGTCGACCCAGGTCGCGGCACGGCCGCTGCCGGCGGGGTCGGTGGTGCCGGTCTGGGGCGCGACGTCGGTGAACGACCCGTTGCCGTTGTTGCGCCAGAGGTGGTTGGGCGCCGGGCCGCCCACGGCCATGTTGGCCTGGTAGACGTCGAGGTCGCCGTCGCCGTCGAAGTCGCCCCAGGAGATGCCCTGCCCGTAGGCGGGGTCGGCCATGGCGCCGGTAGTGACGTCCTCGAAGAGCCAGGAGTCGGGGTTGCCCAGGTCGGGTCCCAGGTTGTGGAAGAGGTGGTCGGTGTCGTCGCTCTGGAGGAACCAGACGGGCCGGTTGGTGATGAACAGGTCGTAGAGGCCGTCGCCGTCGTAGTCGCCCCAGGCGGCGCCGCGGCCGTTGCCGTTATTGCCCACGCCCGAGCCGTCGGCCGGGGCGACGTTGACCCAGTGCGCCGGCTCGACGACGACCGTCTCGTCGGCCATGGGCGGCGCCGCCTCCACGTTGCCGATGTTGTCGGTGGCGATCGAGTACAGCTCGTAGGTCGCCGGGCCCTCAGGGCTGGTGAAGACGAAGGGCTGCCCGTCGGACCGGGTGCCGAAGAGCGTCCACGGGGCCGGGTCGACCCGGTAGTAGAGGCCGACCGACGCCACGCCGCTGCCGGTGTCCGTGGCCAGGTACGCGACGCTGAACGGCACGTTCTGCTGCGGGCTGGCGAGGGCGTTGAGCGACGAGACGGGGGGCGCGTCGTCCTGCAGGGAGCCCACGGATCCCGACCAGCGCGAGGCGATGCCGGCCGCGTCGCGGGCGCGGACCCGGTAGCGGACGAGTTGGCCGTCCGCAAGGCCGGTGAACACGTGCGAGAGACCGGCGATCCAGCCGGAGTCGCCCACCAGCGTGGCGAACCCGGTGTCCAGGGCGGCCTGCACGCGGTACTCGACGGCGCCGCTGCCGGATTCGTCGCTCCAGGACACGGTGTTGGTCGTGCCGGGGGTGTAGGCGGGCTCGGCGACCATGACCGGGGCGTCGGGACCCGGTTCCACGACATCGAGCAGCTGGCTCGCGGTGACGGCGCCCAGCTGCTGGACCACGCCCGAGGGCCAGCGCACGGTCACCGAGTCGATCACGGCGCTCATGCCCAGGCCGAACTCGGCGCGCAGGCTGTTCTGGCCGTGGTAGCCTTCGCCGCCGTTGATCTCGCGGATCTGCGTGTGGGTGCCGGTGACCACGCGCACGCGCGCGCCGATCGCCGAGGCGTTCGAGAGACGGCCGGCCAGCTCGAGGTGCAGGTAGTCGGCGCCGCTGGACAGGTCGTTGCGGACGAGCTTGTTGGGGTGGTCCACGTTCCAGTTGACGAAGTAGATGTCCAGGTCGCCGTCGGCGTCGAAGTCGGCCCAGCCGGCGGAGGAGCCCAGGCCGAGGTCGTTGGCGAGCAGGACGTCGGCGGCGTCCGCGAACAGCCAGCCGTCGGGGTTCAGCCCGTCGGGACCGTCGTTGCGGTACAGGCGGCTGTCGTTGGTCACGATGCCGTTGTCGTAGTTGGTGACCCAGAGGTCCAGGTCGGCGTCGTTGTCGTAGTCGACCCAGCAGCAGTGGCGCCCGTTGCCGGCGTCGGCGACGCCCGCCGCGACGCCGATCGACAGGAAGACGCCGCCGTCGTTGCGGTACAGGCGGTTCGCGGTGCCGTAGTTGGTGAGGTAGAGGTCGTGGTCGCCGTCGTTGTCGAAGTCGCCCCAGGACGCGCCGCGGCTGGGACCGGTGTGCGTCAGGCCGGCGGCGGCGGTCACGTTCACGAAGACGCGGTCGGGATCGTCGGGATCGCCGGGGGTCTGCGGGTCGTTGCGCAGCATCTGGCTCGGACCGTTGTAGTTGGCGATGAAGAGGTCCTGATCGCCGTCCCGGTCGTAGTCGGCCCAGGCCACGCCCTGGCTGTCGTAGACGCTCGTGGTGCCGGTGGCGGCCGTCACGTCGGTGAAGGTGGTGAAGCCGGGGGCCTGGGGGTCGGCGCCGTCGTTGCGCAGCAGGTAGTTGCTGACCGGGTCGGCCATGTACAGGTCCAGGTCGCCGTCGTTGTCGTAGTCGACCCAGGCGGCGGAGTGGCTGGCCCGGGTCGAGCCCAGGACCAGGGAGTTGGTCACGTCCACGAAGGCGCGGTTGGGATCGTCCGGCAGGCCCGGGTTGACCGGGTCGTTCCGGAACAGGTGGTTCGCGCCCTGGGTGTTCGACAGGTAGAGGTCGGGGTCGCCGTCGTTGTCGTAGTCGCCCCAGACGCCCACGCTCGAGACCTGGCTGCTGCCGATGCCCGTGCCGTTGGTCGGCGCCACGTTGTCCCACAGCCACTGGCCGGGGTTGCCGGGGTCCTCGCCGCCGTTGCGGAACAGCTTGTTGACGCCGTTGTTCGCCAGGTAGATGTCCAGGTCCCCGTCCAGGTCGAAGTCGGCCCAGGACACGCCATGGCTGGGCGTTGCGTCCGCGAGCAGCGGCGTGCTCGCATCCGTCCACTGGGCCGCGGCGGGGCCGGCGACGACGACGAGCAGGAACGACAGCAGGACGACCGCACCCTGGCGACACGCGGACTTCTTCGTCGGGAACATCATGGATGTCCTTTCCACTGACAGACAGGCGTCGGACGACCACCGCACCTGCGGAATCGTCCAGGCAGCGCCGTTCAATTCTACACCAATTCTGGCCTAATATCAAGTATCGGCAGGCGGGGGAAGAACTTGAGCCTCGGAAAACCCGAAGGCCCAAGCAAGCCGTGGCCATATGAATACCCTATTTCCGATCCCGACGCTACCCGAGAGAGACCCGCATCAGCGGTAACCGAAAATCTCCGCCCAGATGATCAGGACGATCAAGCTCAGCCCGACCGTCAGCGCCGTGAAGCCGAACACCTTGAGCGCCTTGACCATGTTCGGCGCCAGGGGGTCGACCAGGTGCTTCTCCAGCTCTCCGGACTCGACCAGCTCGCGGTACTCGCGGGGCCGGTCCGCCTTGAACTCCTCCAGGGACATCCGGCCGGTGAAGATGACCGGGTCCATCGGGAAGCGGTCGGGCCGGAAGTGCGTGTTGAAGAAGTGCACGGTGAAGATGAAGCCGGTCGCCAGCAGCGCCTCGTCCGAGTGGATGATGGTCGCCACGTTGACGAACCAGCCCGGCAGCACGCGGGTGAACGCCTCGGGGAACCACAGGATGAGCCCGGACAGGCCGATCATGCCCACGCCCCAGAACACCGCGAAGTAGTCGAACTTCTCCCAGTAGGTCCAGCGCCCGTACTCGGGCCGCGGCCCCAGGCCGACGAACCAGCGGATCGTCTGCACGAACTCCACGCCGTCGCGCTTCTTGGGCATCATCGAGTTGGGTCCGGTCAGGAATCCCGCCCAGCCCAGGCCGGACTGCTTCTTGCGCCAGACGATGTCGATGATGTGGCGCGTGAAGTAGAAGAACGTGATCAGCGCACAGAGGCGGTGGATCACGCCGGTGCCCTGGAAGCCGCCCAAGGCGTGGGAGATCCACTGCGCCCACGGCAGGTAGGAAAACTTCAGGGTCATGCCGGTGACCGCGAGGCCCAGGAAGCTGACGATCACCAGGATGTGCAGGTAGCGCGGCAGGCGCTGGAAGCGGCGGAACTGCTTCTCGCCCGGCCGCTCGTCGCGGCGCAGCTGGCGCGAGTGCTTCAGGGCCATGATCGAGCGCGGCAGCCACAGCAGCGTGTGGATGCCGAAGAAGGCGAAGGTGCCCACCAGCAGCGCCGTCATGAACAGCCACGTGTAGTGGATGAACGGGTACTTGTCCTTGTCGTGGTGGGTGGCGTGGGTCAGGTAGCCCGCGAAGCGGCGGTGCGACTCCGGGTGGCACTGGGCGCAGGTGGCCACGATGTTGCCGCGCGAAAGCGACGAGGCCGGGTCGTCCGGCGGCAGGATGTTGTGGGCGCCGTGGCAGTCCTGGCACTTGGCCGTCTCGGTGTAGCCCAGCTTGACGACCTTGCCGTGGAACGTCTCGAAGTAGGACTCCGTGACGTCCGGGTGGCAGTGGCCGCAGGTGGTGACGATCTCGTGCATGAAGCCCTGGGCGTCGGTCTCGGCGATCTCGTGCGAGGAGTGGCAGTCGTTGCACATCGGCAGCAGGACGCCGTCGCGCTCCTGGCCCGTGAAGTGGATGCTGCTGCGGAAGGTCTCGTAGATACCCTCGTGGCAGTGGGCGCAGGTGTCCACAATCCGGCTGCGGTTGATGGTCGAGCGCACGTCGGTCTGCGGCAGGACGTGGTGGGCCGTGTGGCAGTCGGTGCAGGTCGCCGAGACGACCAGGCCGCTCTGCTGGATGGCCCGCCCGTGCACGCTCTCCGCGTAGTTCTCCACCATGCCCTTGTCGCGTCCCGTGTAGCGGACGTCGGCCTTGCCGCCCGCCCCGTGGCACTCGGCGCACAGCGTGGCGACGTTGCTGACGTAGGTGGGCGACCGGGGATCGATGTGCAGCCGGACGCCGTGCGTGCCGTGGCAGGTGTTGCACTGCGGCGCGTCGGGGTCGCCGCGCGCCAGCAGCGTGCCGTGGGTGCTCTCGGCGAAGAGGGCCACCTGCTCGGCGTGGCAGATGGAGCAGTCGACACGGCCGGAGACCGTGGCGCAGGCGCGCTCGGGGTGGTTCGGCGTCGTGCCGGTGTGGCACTGGGCGCAGGACACCTTGCGGTGGGCCGATCCGGTTGCCTCGGCGGCGTCGACGTGGAGCGGAATCGTCTCCCCGCCGCGCACCACCGACAGGTCCTGCCGCCCGTGGCAGGCCAGGCACTCGCCGTCCGAGACGCCCTCCTGGTAGGAGACGCGACGCACCCGGTGCGGCTGGTGGCATTCGACGCACGCCGGCACCTTGTGGGGCTCCTTCTCCCAGAGCGCCCCCTCGATCACCTTCTGGTGGACCTGCTCGATGCGCCCGTGGCATTGCTGGCAGGTGGCCGCCACGCGCTCGCGCGAGATCGACGACTTGGGGTCGGTGTGGGGGCGCACGTCGTGGGCGGTATGGCAGTCGATGCAGACCGCGGAGATGGTCAGGCCCCGCTTGAAGAGGCCCTCCCCGTGGATGCTCTGCGAGTAGTGGGTCAGGATGCTGTCCTGCGGGATGTCGTACATCCGCGCGACCGGCGTCCCCTCCTTGTGGCAGCCGCCGCACATCAGGGGGATGTTGAAGCGGTTCACCCGGGAGGTCGGCTCCCCGGGAGGCAGGATGTCGTGGGCGCCGTGGCACTCCGCGCAGCTCGGCGCGTTGGGGTCTCCGGCAGCCACCCGCCTGCCGTGCAGGCTGCCCGCGTAGATCGCGGCGACGTCGTCGTGGCACGAGGCGCAATCCACCGGCGCGAGCCGGGACTCGTGTTCGCCGTCGACGCCGGCCAGGTCCGCGTGGCAGTCGACGCAGGCCAGGCCGCCGCGGCCGTGGACCGAGCTCTCGAAGACCGTCTTGGCGACGAAGAGGGAAACGACGACGCCCCGGCGGTTCTTGGTGAGCGTCTGGTCTTCGTGGCACACTAGGCAGTCGTCGACCGACTGGGCCGCGGCGGCGCCGGCGATCAGCGAGAGGAGCCACAGCGCCGTCAAGAAGGTACGTCGGCGGAGGGCGGGACGGTTCGGCTGCGTGTTCACAAGCACTCCCGGCGACATCTTGAGAGACGGTTTCGAATATATGAGATCAAAAGTGGCGTCCGATCTCCCGGCTGTCAATAGGTTGTTCCCGGCCCGATCTCCCTCGCAGATGGGAACTTGCGAACGCCACCATCCGGGCGGATATTCGGCACCGATCAGGCGCCTCCCACCAGCGACACGGATGGTCATGAACAGGACCCTGGCGGCCGCAATCCCGTTGATGCTGCTCTTCGCCGCGACGGCCGGCCCCGCCCGCGCCGAGGCGGAGCCGCGCGCTTATTTCTACCACGGCCTGGACTACGGCACCGATTCGCTGATCCACCCCCTGCGGCTGGTCGTCAACGGCGGTTGGGGGATCATGCAGCTCTCCAGCCGCGACAACCATCCCCTGGACGTGGACTACCGGCAGGGCTGGAAGAACGTCTGGAAGAACCTGGCCGATCCCGGCGGGGCCATCCAGGCGGAGGGCTGGTGGGATTTCCTGCAGCGCGAGGTGATCCCGATCAGCTTCAACAGCGGCAAGGCCCACTACTGGCCCAACTACACGCAGCACCTGCTCGGCGGCGGCATGAGCTACCGCATGATCTCCGAGTGGTACCGTGCGCACGGCTACGAACGGGCGTCGCTGTGGAGCGGTGGAACCCTGATGTCGTACCACCTGCTGAACGAAGTGGTCGAGAACGACGCCTACGACGGCTGGACCACCGACCCGGTCGCCGACGTCCTGCTGTTCGATCCGGCCAGCATCATCCTGTTCAGCCACGAGGGCGTCTGCCGCTTCTTCGGCGACACCCTGCACATGAGCGACTGGTCCTACCAGCCGCTGGTCGATCCCTGGCACGAAACGCTCGTCAACAACGGGCAGAACTTTGCCATGAAGCTGGACCTGCCGTTCTGGGAGCGCTGGAGCCTGTTCTACCACTACGGCACGCACGGGGAACTCGGCCTGTCGCGCACCTGGGACGACGGCCGCAGCCTTTCCTTCGGCGCCGGGATGAAGGCCGACATCCTGATCGACATCACCCAGTACCACAAGGGCGCCCAGCTGGCGGCGACCGCCGGCGTCTTCTACGACCGCCACAACTCCCTGCTGGCCTCGGTGCTCTGGGCGCGCTCGAAGGACTACAAGTTGAGGGTGAACCTGTACCCGGGCCTGTTCGAGGTGTGCGGACTGCGCCCCGGCCTCGCCTTCAATCTCAACCGCAACGACAGCTTCGCGATGGGCGTCAACCTGGCTTCGCTGGGCCTCCCCTTCGGGATCGCCGCCGGCCGGGAGCCCACCTACTCCAGGTGACCGCTAGCCGGGCCGGTCCGCCGCCGGCCGCCGCGGCAGCGTGAGCGTGAACTCGCTGCCGCCCCCCAGCACGGAACGCACGTCCACCTCCCCGCCGTGGAACAGCGCGATGTGCTTGACGATGGCCAGCCCCAGGCCCGTGCCGCCCTCCTGCCGACTGCGCGCCCGATCGACGCGGTAGAAACGCTCGAAGAGACGCGGCAGGTGCCGGGCCTCGATGCCGCGGCCGTCGTCGGCCACGGTGAGGCGCACCGCATCCCCCTGCTCCCGCGCCGACACCGTGACCCTGGTCCCCGCGTCGTTGTACTTGATGGCGTTCTCGATGAGGTTCACCAGGGCCTGCTCCAGCAGCGGCGGGTCGAGGTGGGCGCGCAGCGCCGGATCGCAGTCCACCGCCAGGATCGTGCCGCGCGCGTCGGCGTGGGGCTGGCAGGTCTGAACGGCGGCGGCCAGGACGGCGACCACCGGGTAGACCCCCATCTCCCGGCTGGTCTCTCCGGTACCCTGCTCGAGGCGCGACAGGCAGAGCAGGTCCTCGATGATCGCCTGCAGGCGGTCGGCTTGCCTGGCCACGATGTCCAGGAAGCGCCGCGCGTCGGCGGGGTTCTCGAGCGCGCCGTCGCGCAGCGTTTCGACGAAGCCCTTGATCGAGGTGACGGGCGTCTTGAGCTCGTGGGACACGTTGGCCACGAACTCCTGGCGCACGTTCTCCAGCCGGCGCATGCGCGTCACGTCGTGCATGACGATCAGGGTGCGCGGCGGCTCGCCGGGACGCTCCAGCCGCACCCCGTGCACCCGCAGGTGGATCGTCCCCCCGTCGGCGCCCGGCAGTTCCAGGTCGGCCTCGCAGGCGGCGGCCGCCTCCTCGCCTTCCGTGCGCTCGATGAAGCGCTGCAGCGCGGCGTGCCGCAGCGCCTCGGGCACGGAGCGGCCCGCGGCGCCCGCCGACGGCACGCCCAGCAGGTCGGCGCCGGCCTGGTTCAGGCCGGCGATGCGCTGGCGGTCGTCGACCAGCAGCACTCCCTCGATCATGCCCGCGAACACCGCCTCGAGTTCGTCGCGCTGGCGCTCCGCGGTCCGGATGCGGTCGTCGATCTGCGCCGCCATCGCGTTCATGGCCTCGGACAGTTCGGCGATCTCGCGCGTCGTCGCCCGCGGCGACTGGTGGGCGAGATCGCCGGCCGCGAATCGCTCCGCGTCGCGCCGCAGCTGCTCGAGGGGGCGGCTCAGCCGGCGGCTGATCCACACGCTGACCACGGCCGCCAGCATCGCCACCACCAGGGCGCTCAGGACGATCCGGGACCGGATCGCGGCCAGTTCGGCGTCGA
Organism: Fibrobacter sp.; assembly: GCA_020718045.1. Lineage (GTDB taxonomy): Bacteria > Krumholzibacteriota > Krumholzibacteriia > LZORAL124-64-63 > LZORAL124-64-63 > PNOJ01. The sequence goes on from DYDD01000013.1 coordinate 19,473, forward strand.
CGAAGGCCGCGGAGACCGCCAGCCGCAGCACGGCGACCGGGCGGCCGTCGCGCAGCACGGGCGCGGCGTGGTAGATGAGCTGGTGCCCCACGGTGCGGCTCTCCCGGACCGCGGTGGCGGAGCGCCCGGCGAGCGCCTCGCGTAGCTCCTCGCGGCCCGCGTGGTTCTCCAGCGCGGCGGAGTCCCCGTCGGAATCCCCGAGCACGGTCCCGTCGGGTGCGACGACGGTGAGGCGGAAACCCAGGCGGTGGGCCATCTCGCGGCACGCCGCGTCGCGCGCATCCGCGGGTGCCGCGCGGGGGAACCAGGTCTCGAAGTCGGAGGCGATCCCGCCGGCGCTGCGCCGCATGTCCGCCGCGGCGCGTTCCCGGAACGAGGTGCGCACGACGCGCGTGGTGAGGACGGAAACGGCGAGCAGCGACAGGGCGGTGATCGCCACGAAGGAGGGGAATAGCTGCCAGAACAGGCGCCGCCGGCCCATGGCCCGACCGCCGCCGCCGGCTCCCGCCCTACTCGGCAAACCGGTAACCGACGCCGCGGACGGTCTCCACCAGGTCGCCGCGGTCGCCGAGCTTGCGCCGCAGCGTGGCGATCTGGACGTCGATGGACCGGTCCAGGACCGGGTGGTCCTCGCCGTGCACGCCGCGGACGATCTGACGTCGCGTGAAGACCCAGCCGGGTCGGTGGGCCAGGAACTGCAGGATGCCGAACTCCGTGCTGGACAGATCGACCTTCACCCCGGCCGCGGTCACCTCGTGGCGGCCCGGATGGATCGTCAGGTCGTCGATCTCGATCACGTCCAGCGGCGTCGGCGCGTGGCGCGCCGCGCGCCTCAGCACCGCGCCGACCCGCGCCGCGAGCACCTTGGTGCTGAAGGGCTTGGTGATGTAGTCGTCCGCGCCGAGCTCCAGGCCGGCCACGATGTCGGCTTCTTCGCCCCTGGCCGTCAGCATCACCACCGGGATGCTGCGGGTCGCCTCGTCCTGCTTGAGCCGCCGGCAGATTTCCTTGCCGTCCAGGCCGGGCAGCATGAGGTCCAGCAGGATCAGCGACGGGCGCGAGCCGCGCACGGCGGCCAGCCCCTGCTCGCCGGTCTCGGCGGCCACCACCGCGTGACCCTCGCGTTCCAGGGTGTAACGGACGAGTTCCCGGATGTCCTCCTCATCCTCGACGATCAGGATCGTGTCCTTGGCCATCCTGTCACCTCCCGGCGACCATGATAGGCGCAGAATCCGGTCGCGTCTGTGAATTCTTGGTGAAAACGCCCCGGACGCATCCGGAGGTGGACAGACGGCCCCCGGAGGCGCAAATTCATGGCGGTGCGAACCGGCGGATTCCCAACGAGGAGAGAACGATGACGACGGCCGTGCGGACCCTGTCCATCCTGACGATCCTGGCCGGTGCGGCGGCGGTCCTGACGGGCTGCGGCGGCATGCTGGGCGAGAAGTTCTACGACTACACGCCCCCCACGCCCCCGGACATGCCGATGCTGGCCGTGTCCAAGCTGCTGACCGGCTCCTTCAGCAGCGCCGCGCAGGCGGCCGCGGACCCCGACTTCGGCGACCTCCGCCTGGAGTCGGCCCAGATCTGGCCGGCCCGCGCCGACGGCGTCTGGCTGTACGTCGAGCAGACCGCCGCAGGCGACCCGGCCTCCCTGCGCCAGCGCATCCACCGCCTCACGCGCAAGGACGACGACAGCTACGTCTGCGACGCCTACGCCCTGCCCGATGCCGCGGCCTACGCCGGCGCCTGGAGCGACCCGTCCCGCTTCGACGCCCTCGCGCCCGAGCTGCTCGTCCCGCAGACCGGCTGCGGCGTGACCCTCAACAAGGTCGACGACTACACCTACAACGGCGAAACCGGCGGCAAGACCTGCGCCGGCGGGTTCGCGGGCGCGGCCTACACCACCTCCGAGGTGACCGTCACCGCGATGTGGCTGAAGATCTGGGACCGCGGCTACGACAAGAACGACCAGCAGATCCAGGGCTCCACCAAGGGCCCCCTCGTCTTCACCAAGACCGCCCCCCGCTGACTCCTGTCGGGGCGTTCCACACGCGAAAGCGGCGCGGGAAGGGTCCCGCGCCGCCTTCGCGTGTGGAACGCACCTATTGGTACATGAGGTCGATCAGGTGCCGGTACCGCTCCCTGATGTCGAGGGCGAGGTTCTGCAACGGAGCGGCCTCCGCGTTCGGAAGGTCAGTGCTCGTCCGCCCGCAGGGCGCCGCCCTGCCAGGAGGCCAGCAGGAAGGAGTCGGGGGGCGTGGTGCGCAGGGCCGCCGGCTCGTCGCCGGTGACCACGCGCAGGACGGGTTCGGTCGCCTCGGACACGATGTCGAAGCCCGACTCGCGCAGCAGGGCCACCGCGGCCAGCCGGTCGGCGCGGTCGACGCAGTGGCAGAACAGGCCCTCGGGCCGCAGCAGCCGGCCGATCACCGGCATCATCGCGCGCAGGTAGCGCGGCGTGAACTGCTGCATCAGGTCGCTGCCGGTGACGAAGTCGACGCCGTGGTCGGGCAGCGTCGCCTCCAGCAGGTCGTAGGGCGCCAGGTACTGCATGTGGAACTGCCGCAGCACCGCGAAGACGGTCTCGTCGTCGTCGACGCGCAGCCGATGCAGCACATCGCGTTCGGGCAGGTCGAGCCGCGCGGAGATCTCGCGCGAGTGGCCCCGCAGGTTGAACGCCGTGCGGACCAGGAGGTCCAGGTCGAGGGTGCGCACGTGGTCCACCAGGATGATGTCGTCGCCGCCGGCCAGGCTGTAGACCAGGGGCACGACCGGCGCCGAACCGGTGCCGATCTCGAGCACCGTGGCGCCCTGCAGGTCGCGCCCGGAGGCGCGCAGCAGCTCGACTTGGCGCAGGGCCTGTTCCAGGATCCGCGGCACGATCGCGGGGCTGACGGGCCCGCGGGCGGCACGGGACTCTGGACGCGGCTTCCCCAGCCCCGTCCACCGTCGCCAGAGGTCCAGGACCTCCCCATAGCGGAATCCCATGCGGTGCTCCCTGCATGGCCGTCGCGGCCAACCGATCAAGCAACTCGTAATGTCATATCAAGTTACGACGTCCGACCTCCGGCCGCAACGGCATTCACCGGGCTCATGCTAGCACACGCCTCCCGCCTTGACCAGCGCGGCATCGACGTGGCACCGCCGCATGCCGGAGTTATCCTGTCCTCTCTGTTCGAGATCCATCCGGAGTCAGGAGGTCGTCGATGCAGCTCACCGTCTCCCAGGAGTTCCGCAGCCGCATCGCGGCCGGCGAGGTGTCCCGCGAGGACGCCGTCCGCTTCGAAGCCTTCGTGGCGACTTGCAACCACCGCCTGATGCGACACCCGGTGATCACCGACAACGCCTACACGCGCTGGTTCGCGACCGGCGAGGCCGGACGGGCCGACGTCACGCACATGATCGTGCAGTTCTCGGTCTTCTCGAACCTCTTCCTGGTGGCCCAGCTCCTCAAGACGATCAACGCCTCCTCGCTGGAAGGGATGCGCGCCTCGAAGGAGATCCTCGCCAACGAGATCGGCGTCATCTTCAACAGCGCCGGCGGCCGCCCCGGCGGCGACGACGCCGACCGGCAGGGCGATCCCGAACTGGTCTCGATCGAGGGCTCGGTCGACGGCGGGATGTTCCGCTTCCGGGCCGCCCACTTCGAGTGGCTGCTGAAGATCGGCGAGAAGCTCGGGCTGGGCTTCAACGACATGGGCAAACGCCGGCACGGCACGCCATCGACCCTGTTCTTCTGCGACAGCCTGGCCGCGATCTACGGCAGCGCCGACGCGAACCTCGCCGAGGGCGCCAGCTTCGCGGTGGAGAACTGGGCCGCCGCCGGCTTCTGGAAGGAGCTGATCGCCGGCCTCGAAGCCTTCAAGCGGCGCGAGCAGCCCGACCTGCCGCTGGCTTTCTTCACCTGGCACGACCGCATCGAGGACCAGCACGCCGGCCACGTCATGGACGAACTGGAGGAGGCCTTCTTCGCCGAGGGCTTCGACCAGGAGAAGTTCCTGCAGGGCGGGCGCGACATGCTCGACGGGGTCCTGGCGTTCTGGCAGGGTTTGGACGAACGCCGCATTTCCGAACGCTGGCATGCGGCCGCCTTGCGGCAGGCCTGACACCCGCGTCCCCGTGGCCGCCGTCCCGCTCCTGCCGCGGGACGGCGGCGAACAACTTCCGTTCTCCGCCGTACTTCCCCGCTGTCGCCCCCGCCCGGGCCCTGTTAAGGTCGTGACATGATCACTCGCTGGATCGTCCGGCTCACGCCCGTGCGCCGCGAGGAGTCGGCCGCCGTCCTGCTGTCGGCCGCCTACTTCTTCTGCGTGCTGTGCGGCTACTACATCCTGCGCCCGCTGCGCGAGGAGATGGGCCTCGCCGGCGGCGTGGACGGCCTGCCCCGGTTGTACCTGGTCAACCTGGGCATCATGCTGCTGGCGGCGCCCCTGTTCGGGCTGCTGGTCGACCGCTTTCCCCGGCGGGTCTTCGTGCCCGCCGCCTACCGTTTCTTCATCGCCTGCCTGCTCGTGTTCTGGGCGCTGCAGCGCTGGCCGCCCGCCGGCTCGGACCTGGCCCTGGGCCGCGTCTTCTACGTCTGGGTCAGCGTGTTCAACATGTGGGTGGTGTCGCTGTTCTGGGCAGTGATGGCCGACGGCTGGAGCCTGGAGCGCAGCAAACGGCTGTTCGGGTTCATCGCCGTGGGCGGCAGCGCCGGCGGGCTGGCCGGCGCCGGCCTGACGGCCCTGCTGGTCGGCGGCGTGGGCCGCGCCGACCTGCTGCTGATATCGGCGGCGATGCTGGAATTGGCCGTGCGGTGCCTGCGCGCGCTGCCGGCGCGGCTGCCGGCGCGCGGGGACGGCGAGACGCCCGAAGGCGAGATCTGCGACGCGCCGCGACGCGCCGGTGCGCTGAGCGGGATCGTCGCGACCGCGCGTTCCCCCTACCTGCTGGGCGTCGCCCTCTACCTGGTGCTCTACACCGTGTCCTCGACGATCCTCTACTTCGCCCAGGCGAACATCGTCGAGGCCGCCGCGGTCGACCGCGAGGCGCGCGCCGCGATCTTCGCCCGCATCGACGCGGCGGTGAACGGGCTGACCCTGCTGCTGCAGCTGGGCGTGGCCGGACGCCTGATCCCGCGCCTGGGCGTCGGCGGCACGCTGCTGATCGTCCCGGCGCTGACCGCCGCCGGCTTCGCCGTCCTGGGCGCCGTGCCGACCCTGACCGTGCTGGCGGTCTTCCAGGTCCTGCGCCGCGCGTCCAACTACGCGCTGATGCACCCGGCGCGCGAGACGCTGTTCACCGTGGTGACGCGGGAGCAGAGGTTCAAGTCCAAGAGCTTCCTCGACACCTTCGTCTACCGGGGCGGCGACGCCCTGGGCGCATCGCTGTACACTGTCCTGGGACGGGCGGGCTTGGGCCTGGCCGGTCTCGCCCTCTCGACCGTGCCGGTCGCCGTGCTGTGGGGCGCCCTGGGCCTGGCCCTGGGCGCCGCGCAGCGGCGGCTGGCCTTGAAACGACAGGAGACCCCGACATGAGCATGGACCGACGCGATTTCCTGAGGACCACCCTGGCGGCCGGCGCGCTCGCGGCGGCCGGCGCGCTCGCGGCGGCCGGC
>DYDD01000014.1:0-242 GCA_020718045.1 Fibrobacter sp.
CGCCCGGCCGGCGCCGCGCTGCTGCGGCTGAACCTGCGCGTGCTGCTGATGACCTGCCTGACCTTCGCGCTGGCCGCCCGCCTCGACCTGCAGCGCGCGCTGGGCTTCTCGCGGACGCTGCGCTTCGCGCTGGTGCTGACCGTCAGCCAGGTGCTGACGTTCCGCCGGCTCCACGCGGACTTCCGGCTGGCCCTGCGCAGCCGCTCGCCGCGCCGGGTCTCGACGGCCGCCTCGCTGCGCCA
>DYDD01000014.1:259-24765 GCA_020718045.1 Fibrobacter sp.
CCTGGTTCCTCCGGCGGGCCGAGCACGACGCCGCCGAGATCGCCCAGGCCCTGGACGCACGGGGGTTCTTCCTTGATCGACGTTGAACGGCTGGACCACGCCTACGACGGCGCCACGACCCTGCGCGACGTCTCATTCCGCCTCGGGGCCGGCGAGAAGGCCGTGCTGCTCGGCTGCAACGGCTGCGGGAAATCGACGCTGCTGAAGATCCTCGCCGGGCTGGTGCACCCGCTGTCCGGCGGGTACCGCTACGACGGCCGCCCCGTCGACGCGGCGGCGCTGCGCGACGCGGCGTTCCGCCGCCGCTTCCGCGCCGAGGTCGGGCTGCTCTTCCAGCGCAGCGACGCCATGCTCTTCAACCCGACCGTCCGCGACGAGATCGCCTTCGGGCCGCGCCAGCACGGGATGGGCGACGCGGAAGCCAGGGTCGTGCGCTGGGCGACGGCCCTGGGCGTCGCGGAGCTGCTGGACCGCGCGCCGTGGACGCTCAGCGCGGGCCAGAAGCAGATGGTCTGCCTGGCGTCGCTGCTGGTGCTCGAGCCGCGGCTGCTGCTGCTGGACGAACCCACCGCCGCGCTGGATCCCCGCTCGACGGGATGGCTGGTGGACTTCCTGCAGGACCTCGACCAGACTCTGCTGGTCACCACGCACAACCTGTCGCTGGCGCCGGAGCTGGGCCCGCGCTGCCTCGTGCTGGGCGAGGACCACGCGCTGCTGCACGACGGCGGGGCGGACGGGCTGGCCGGCGACCTGGACCTGCTGCGCCGCGCGAACCTCGTGCACGGACACCGCCACCGCCACGGCGAACGGGAGCACCGGCACGACCACACCCACGACTGGGACTAGGGACATGGCCAGGCAAGAGACCATCCGCTTCACCGTGTCGCTGCCCGCCTCGCTGCTCGAGGCGCTGGACCGTCGCATCGTCGGCCGCGGCTACGAGTCGCGCTCGGAATTCGTGCGCGACCTGATCCGCGCCCGCCTGGTCGAGGAGGCCTGGGCCGGCGCCGCCGCCGAGGTGCACGGCGCGCTGACCATCGTCTACGACCACCACCGCCGCGGCCTCACCGACAAGCTCCACCGGGTCCAGCACAACCAGTTCGTCCACATCCTCTGCACGCAGCACGTGCACCTGGACCACGACCACTGCCTCGAGACCATCGTGCTGCGCGGCACGCCGGGCGAGATCGAGCGCATGGCGCTGGAGATCGGCGGTCTGAAGGGCGTGAGCTTCGCGGAGCTGGCGCGCACGGCCGTCGTCGAGGACTGAGCGCGGCGCCGCCGGGCGGCAAGACGAAGGCCCCGCCGCTTCAGTGCGACGGGGCCTTCGAGGTGGTACGCCCAGGAGGATTCGAACCCCCAACCTTCTAATCCGTAGTCAGATGCTCTGTCCAGTTGAGCTATGGGCGCGCCAACAGGGGTCTGGCGGAGAGGGAGGGATTCGAACCCTCGGTGAGTTTCCCCACACACGCTTAGCAGGCGTGCGCCTTAAGCCACTCGGCAACCTCTCCCGCCTGTGATCCTGGCGGAGGGCGGGGGATTCGAACCCCCAGGGGATCGCTCCCGGCGGTTTTCAAGACCGCTGCCTTACCAGTTAGGACTAGCCCTCCGGCTGCCGTGTCATCCGCAAGACGTCCGGCGCCGGGGCCCGCCCCGACGGCGGCGCCCTGGGGCGCCGCGGACCAGGACGTTACGTCCTGACCCCTGGTTTGTCAAGGGACCCTACCGCCAGTCGGCCTGGCGTCCCGAGTTCGCGAGGTCCAGGCTCACCTCGGGTCCCCCCGCGCGTCCCGTCAGCCTCAGTCCCAGCGCGATGCGGCCGTCATCGCCCTTCAGCAGGTCGGCGAACGGCGACATCGAACCCAGGTCGGGCCGGAAACCGGCCGGCAGCTTCACGACCAGCGCCAGGTCGAGCGGCCCCGCGAGATCGAAACGGCCGGCGCCCCGCCAGTCGGTGTCGGGACCTTCGAGCTTCAGGTCCTGCGTCGCGAGCCGGCCCTCGCGCAGCGTCAGCCGTCCGGTCAGGGTGCGGTAGCGGATGTCCTGCAGGTCGCGCCGCTCCCCCAGGTAGGCGGCGACGTCGGTCAGCCATTCCCGTGCGTGCACGACGCCGTCGCGAGCCGCGAGGTCGGCGTCGACCGCGAGGCTGGCGACCGCCGCGCCGGGGCGTCCGCAGGCGAAACCACCCCGGATCTCGGCGTCGGACGTCCCGGACACGTAGCTCACGGCACCGGGCGCGAGCACCCGCAGCAGGTCCGCGAGGCCGATCGCCTCGCAGTCCGCCTCGAAGCTGCAGCGCTGCTCGTCGCGGCCCAGGTCGGTCAGGTCGAAGCGGCCCGTCACGCGGCCGTCGCCGATCCCGACCACGATGTCGCTCACCTCGAGGCGGCCTTCCTGCAGCCCGACCCGCGCGTTCGCGTTCCAGGGCGCCTCGCTCCCGGCGAAACTCACGGCCAGGTCCGACACCTCCGCGTTCCCGGCCAGGCCGGGCACGAGATCGCGGAAACGGACCGGCGTCGGCGCCGGCCACACCCAGTCGAAGCTGCCCGAAGCCTCCACCTTCCCGCCGGCCAACCCGGCGACGGGCGTCGGGCCCAGGACGGGACGACGGGGCAACGCGGCGAACAGCGACGCCGCATCGCATCGCTCCAGCCGCCACTCCCCCCGCAATCGGCCGGGACCCGGCCAGCCCTCCCATTCCGCGTCGGCCGAGACCGCGGTCCCGTTCCACTCCGCCTCGTCCACGTGCAACCGCAGGTATCCGGGCACAGGGATGAGCGTGGCCGCAGCGGCCTGCGCGGCCGCAGGCGTGACGCCGTCCCCCAGGGTCCATTCCAGTCGCGGTTGCACCAGCCGCACGTCGCGCAGGGCGGCGCGCCCGCCCGCCAACTCGCGCCAGTCGGGGCACACCGTCGCCGATTTCGTCTTCAGGAGCCAAGGCAAACCGCCCGGCGTCGTGGCGCGCGCCGCGGGGTCGGGGATCGCCGCCACACCCGACAACACGACCCGCGGTGTCGGCCAGAGGTCGACCCATGCGTCGCCGACGGAGACCTCGACACCCGATCCCGCGTTCAGTTCGGCGAGCGCCGTCCGGACGAAGCGGTCGACCGGCAGCAGGAAGCGCACGGCCAGCGTCAGCGCTATCAGCAACAGCAAGAAGACCAGCAGGCCCGCCAGCCATCGACGCGGCAGTGTCACGACGCAACCCCTCCCTGCGCGGGACCAGCGCCGACGATGCGCCCGCCGCCGCAGACGCGGTCCCCCCGGTAGAGCACCAGGAACTGGCCCGGCGCCACGCCTACGGCCGTGCCGTCCAGCACGACCTCGAGCCTCTCGCCGTCCCGCGACCATTCCCGTACCGGCGCGCCGGCGTGGCGGTGGCGCAACTGCACCGTCCACGGGCCGGGACCGACCGGGCCGCGTCGCGGCACGCCGGCCAGATCGACGAACCCGTCGCAGCGCACGCGGCCGACCCGCAGCGCGTCCCGCGGCCCGACCACCACGCGGTTGCCTGCCTTCTCGAGCGCGACGACGAACAGGGGTTCGGCGTCGGCGACGCCCAGCCCGCGTCGCTGCCCGACGGTGTAGTGCGCAAGGCCGCGGTGCCGCCCCAGGATCCGCCCGTCCCGGTGGACGATCTCGCCGTCGGCGCCCGTTTCGCGGCCGGCGAACAGGAACGAGCGGTCGTCGTCCGGCACGAAGCAGATCTCCTGGCTGTCCGGACGCGCCGCCGCCTCGAGACCCAGCGCGGCCGCGGCCGCGCGCACGTCGGGCTTGGCCGACCAGCCCAGCGGGAACACGCACCGCACCAGCACGTCGCGTTCCAGGCGGTGCAGGAAGTAGGACTGGTCCTTGTCGGGATCGAGCGCGCGGTGGAGTTCGGGGCCGTCGGGGCCGGCCAGGACGCGGGCGTAGTGACCGGTCGCGACGTGGTCGAGGCCCAGCTCGTCGGCCAGGCGTGTCAACTGCGGGAAACGGACGGCGGCGTTGCAGCCCACGCAGGGGTTCGGCGTGCGCCCGGCGAGGTACTCGTCCACGAAGGGCTCGATCACCCGCGAACGGAACGCCGGTTCCACGCCGCTCACCCAGTGGCGCGCGCCCAGCGCGGCGGCGGTGCGGCGCGCGGCGTCGATGGCGTCGAGCGAGCAGCACGAGCGGTTGCCCTCGCCGCCGAAGCTCCCGTCGCCCGTGCAGAAGTTCTTCAGGGTGACCGCATGCACCTCGCAGCCGAGGTGCGCGAGCAGGGCGAGCGCTACGCTGCTGTCCACGCCGCCGCTGAGGCCCAGCAGCACGCCGCTGCCGCGCGGCAGCGCGGCGCGCAGGGCGTCGGGAACGGGCAGCGGGAAGCTCATCGCGCTCCGGCGGTCCGACCGGCGGGTCGGGTCAGGAATGGGAGGGCGCCGCGACCCCGGCGGGGACCTCGGCCTTCATGAGGTCCTGGATCACCTTGATGTTCTGGCGCGAGCGTTCGCCGATGTCGCCGTCGCGGTCGTGCTTGGCGGCGGCCTCCCACTCGCGGATCGCCTCGCGGTACATCTTCGATTCGGCGAACATGATCGCCAGGTTGTAGTGCGCCAGGGCGCTGCGGGGGTTGCGGGCCAGCACCGTGTTGAACTGCTCGATCGCCTCGGTGTACTGGTGGCGGCGGAAGTTCAGCGAGCCGAGGTTGCAGCGGGCCTTCTCGTCGTCGGGCCGCAGCCGGATGGCGTGCTGGTAACACTCGCGCGCCGAGGCCAGCGCGTTGCGGGCGATGACGTCGCGCCCCTCGGCCACGTCGTCCCAGATCAGGCCGGCGTTCACCAGCGGCTCGACGAACAGGGTGTCGAGCGCCGAGGCCCGCTGGAAGTAGGCCAGGGCGGAGTCCAGGGTGGCGCTGCGGCCCGTCGGCGAGTCCGGACCGGGGGGCGGGGCGTCGGCGGCGGCGGCGGCCTGGTAGGCCAGGTTACCCAGTTCGTACCAGACGATCCGGGCCTCGACCGAACCGTCGGCCAGGGCGCGGCGCAACGCAGGCTCCTGCTGCTCGGCGGGCAACCCGCGGATCGGGGCCAGGGCCGCGTCCAGCGCGCCCTCGGCCGGTTTGTCCCGGCAGCCGTTCGCCAGCAGGGTCAGGGCGGCGGTCAGCAGGATGCCGAGCGCCGGAAACCGGATGTCCGATCGCGTGCCGTGCCTCAAGTCCACTCCCCTCCCGTTGGGACGCGCGCCCGCCCGAGCGCCTCCCCTGATCCTACCACCAACGCTCGAGACCCGCCAGCGAGACCGTCAGGCGCCAGGTGCGGTCGGTCAGGCCGTTGTCCTGCCGGTCGCCGGTCCAGCCGTACGACAGGGCCACGTCCAGGTGCCCGCTCTGCTCGCGGAACGTCAGGCCCGTGCCTGCCGCGATCCTGGTCTCCAGCACGTCGGCGCCGCCGACCTGGTAGGGCCAGCGCTGACGCGAGATCCCCAGGCGCAGCGGCAGGTTGCGCCAACCCCCGCGACGTCGCCACTGCTCGACGCGCTCCACGCCCGCGCTCCAGCGCCAGGCGTCGACCATGTCGGTCGCCCAGGCGTCGTTGCCGGCGAAGTCGCCGAAGGGCTGGGATTCGTACTCGCATCCGGCGCGCCAGCGGCCGCGCACGGGCAGCTGGGCGCCCAGGGTCCAGGTCGCCGGCAGGCGCAGCTCGTACGCCTGCGTCCGCGTTCCCGGCAGGCCCAGCATGTCGCGGGTCCGGGTCATGTCCCAGCCGTGGCCCGGGGTGACCGTCGCGCCGACGCTCAGGTCCCGCCACGGCCGGGCCAGGACGGACCACGTCGTCGACAGGCCGCTGATGTCGTCGGTGAGGACCTCCGACACCGCCACGTACGGCGAGTCGCCGGTGCCGTCCGGCGTGCCCACGTCGTCGCGGAGGCGCTCGCGCACCACGCCGCGCACCAGGTTCAGGCTCGCGCCCAGCGAGAGCCGGTCGTTCACCCGGTAGGCGCCGCCGAGCGGCACCTCGAACTGCGTGCCCTCGCGCACCAGCGTCTCGGTCCCGTGGAAGATCACCGGGTCGCCCAGCGGGTCGTCGGGATCGGGCAGCAGCGTCTCCAGGGGGGTGACGCTCGTGTACTGGGTGCCGCGCAGCGCGCGGAATCCCGCCGTCACGGCGGCGCGGCCGTCCAGCAGCGGCAGGCCGACGCGCACGCTCGGGGTGGTGATGCGGCTCGTGTTGCGGTCGGCCGTCGCCGTCTCGCTGGCGGTCAGCGCGGCGAAGCCGCAGATCGAGATGGCCACGTGACGCAGACCCGGCAGCCCGGCGAGGTTGTGGAACGACGGCGACAGGGTGTCGCTCTCCGCGACCCCCCACCCGCCGCGGCCCTCGATCCGGGCGTCGCTGGCGCGGATGTCCTGGCCGATGTTCGTGCGGGCGAAGGGGCTCTGGGCCGACGCCGCGGCGGCGCCCAGCGACAGCAGCAGGGCGGCGGCGGCCGCGACGCGCGCGCGGGCGATCATGACCCACCTCCGCTGAAGGGCGTGAACGTGATCTCGAAGTGCGGCGCCAGCGAGGGGTGGCCCTCGCCCAGGAAGAGCATCCGGCCGAAGTAGAAATCCGGCGAGTAGTTCCCGCTGACGCTGTAGCCGCCGAACTCCTCGCCCGCGGTCAGCAGCAGCACCGTGTCCGGCGCGAGGGCGCCGTTGAGCGCGCGCTGCACGGTGCCGGTGATGTCGAACCCGACCCAGGTCTCCTCGTCGAAGATCATCTGGCCGATGTCGACCGCGAGGATCCCGTCGGCGGTCGTGGCGGCCGCCTCGATCTCCTGGACGGTGACCGTGTCGCGGCCGGCCAGCAGGGACAGCGGCACCTCGTGCAGGACGAGCGACTCCACCGGCCCGAAGGTGGCCGCGTCGATCGCCAGCCTCAGGACGGCGCGGTTGATCAGGATGTCGTCGGGGAGGCCCGCGAGGTCGGGGAAGAAGTAGGGGTAGCGCCGCAGGTGCGTCTGGACCTCGAGGCCGGCGTCGAAGCCGGCGGGAGGCGCCGCGAGCGCGTGGAAGGTCGAGACGTCGGCGTCCGGCTCGAAGACGAACGCAGTGTCCAGCTCGGCGGCCGCGTCCCGGTACGCGACCGTCAGCACGGGGCCGACCGTCGTGCCGGCGCCGACCAGGTCGATCTCCTGGTAGCCCGCCGTCGTCATGTCGACGGCGGCGTAGCCCAGCAGTCCGGGCTGCGAGCCGACGCCCTCGCGGATCAGCAGGCCGTTCATGCCCGAGGCCACCCAGATCAGGAACTGCGCGACGGGCACGTCCAGGAACACCGAGGCGCCGGAGCCCTCCTGGGAGCCGAGCGGGTCCGCCGTCGCCGGCTCCGGCCCGGGATAGAGGGCGACGTCCAGGGGCGCGGCCAGCGTGTGGATCTCGAACACCTTCGTCGGGTTCTGCGGCACCAGCGGGTGCACGACGTCCTGCAGCGAGTCGGGGACGGCGGCGTACGCCTCGGTGCGGAAGAGCCGCAGCTTCACGCTGGTGACGGTCGTCTCGTCCAGGACGGCGCCCTCCGGCAGGCTGTCCGGCAGCGTCCGCACGTCGTAGTGCGCGAGGATCGAGGAGGCGTCGACGCCCTGGCTGCCGAAGTAGAGCAGCTCGTTGTGGTCGTAGGACAGCGACTCGTCCTTGACGGCCACCCGGCCGCTTGCGGACAGGGCCTCGACGAACACCGTCTGGGGCGTGTTGAGCTGCAGTTCGCCCGGCAGGCCCGTGCCGACGAGGTTCGCCTCGTCGCTGGTGCAGCCGGCCAGGCCGACGCCCAGGGCGCAGGCGGCGAGCAGGGCGCGGACGATGGTCGCCGTGGTCCGCGACGGCATCGGCCGCGGTGGGAACTGGGACATGCGGTCTCCTTCGCTGGTCCGGGAAGCCGGCGCGGCGGGCCGGCGCATTCTAGGTCTCGGCCCGGGCAGCGTCAAGGCGCGCTCCCGGGAGCGGCGGCTTCGACGCGCGCGGACAGGCTCACGCGTGCGTAGCCGCTGTCCTTGATGAGGTCGATCAGGTGCACGACGCGGCCGTGCTGGCTGTTGGTGTCGGCGCGCAGGACGATGCGGTCGTCGCCGGACTCGGCCAGCCGCGCGCGCAGCGCCGCGACGAGCTCGGCTTCGGCGATCGGCGTCCGGTCCAGGTAGAGGGCCCCCTGTTCGGTCAGCGTGATCACCGAGGGGCCCTCGTCGGCGGCGCGGGCGCTGGTCGAGCCCGGCAGGTCCAGCTGGATGGCCGGCTGCGTCTCCTTGAAGGTCGAGGTGACCATCACGAAGATCAGCATCAGGAACATGACGTCGATCAGCGAGGTCACGTTGATGATGGTGCGGTTGCTGCGGCGCGGCGGCGCGAACTGCATGCTCAGCTCCCGGCCCGCGGCGCGGCGCGCAGGCGCCGTTCGCGCAAGGTGTCCAGGACCTGCGTGGCGTACCGCTCCAGCTCGAAGATGATGGCGTCGGCGCGGCCCTGCAGCCAGTAGTAGCCCACCAGCGCCGGGATGCCGATGATCAGGCCGGCGGCCGTGGTGATCATGGCCTCGGAGATGCCGCCCGAGAGCAGCGTGGCGTCGCCGAGCCCCACCGCCTTGACGTCCTCGAAGAGGCGGATCATGCCGGTGACCGTGCCCAGCAGGCCCAGCAGGGGCGCGACCGCGGCCACGACCTCCAGGATGTTCAGGTGGCGGGAGATGCGGACGGATTCCTGGCGGCCCGCCTCCTGCAGCACGTCACGCACGATCTGCCAGTCGTGGTCGGCGTGGTCGAGCCCGGCGCCGATCACGGCGGCGAAGGGTCCCGGGTTGCGGGCGAGGATGGCGCGGGCCACGACGAAGTCGTCGGCGGCGCCCAGCGTCGCGACCGCGCCGGCGACCTCCGGCAGCAGGATCCGGCTGCGGCGCAGCGCGTAGAGGCGCTCGAGGAACACCGTCAACGCGACCAGGGAGCAGAGGCCGAGCGGGATCATCATGACGTTGCCGGCGCGGATCAGTTCCCACATGTCCAGTCCATTCCTTCGGCGAAGTCGCGCAGGGGAGGTCCGCCGCGGATCAGCGGCGAGGCCCGTCGGGCGGGAGTTCTTCCTGCGCAGAATAATGGAGCTTCACGTTCAAGACAAGCTCGGGGTCCGGGAAGTGCTCCGGCAGCGGCTTCAGCGGCGCCGTCGCGCGCAGCGCCGCCACGCTCGCCTGGTGCAGGGATTCGTGGCCCTGCTTCTCGACCACCTCCAGGCCGGCGACGGTGCCGTCGGTCAGGACCACCAGCTTGACGATCGTCCAGCCGTCGATGACGCCGAGGTGGTAGGCGTAGGGTGGGATCCAGTTGGGCAGGAAGGCCCGCTTGAACGACTCCAGCCAGGGCGCGAAGTCCCACTCGACGGTGCTGAGCTGAAAGTCCCCGAACTGGATCAGGTTCCCGGCGGCGGGGCTGAAGGCGTCCTGCTCGTACTCGAAGCCGCGGTCGCCCGGATCGCCGCGGCGGTCGTCCAGCACCGACACCGCCCCGGTCACCGGCACCTCGACGAGATCCGGAGCCGCGGGACGCTCGCCCTCCCCCCGGCGGGGCTGCTGCGTCCGGTCGGACTCGCCACCGCTGGCCGTGGCGCCTTCGGGCGTCTGCGGCAGATCGCGCCCCCTCTGTTCCTGCTCGCCCTCGGCGTCGCGACCGCCGTCGGGCCGGCCGCCGCCGCCCTCGGGCGTCGCCAGGACGCTCGCGTCGGCAGGCTGGCCACCCCCTGCATCGGGCAGGATCGATACCTGGGGGAACTCCCCGGTGCGCTCGGCCCGCGGTGACGACGCCGGCTCCCCGCCGGCGATCCGGTCCGCGGCCCGGCTGTCGCGCAGCGCCAGGAAATCGGGGACCGCCGGCGGCTCCTCGGCCTGCTGGCGCTCCGGCACGCTCGTGTACGCCGTGGGCAGCGAGACGGCCGGCAGCTCGGGCGCGGCCGGCTCGGGCTCCAGCACCACCTCCACGGTCCGCTCGCGGAGCGCCTCGGCGGCGGATTCGGTCAGGGGACGGAAGAGGTCGAGGTCCCAGGTGACGAGCAGCAGCAGCACGTGCAGCGCCAGCGCGGCCAGGAAGGCCAGGAGGGTGGTGCGGCGCTCGGGCACGGTTCTCCTTGACGTCGTCGGATGCGGTGAGGATCGTGGATCGCACCGAGACAGACCGCGCCCATCCCGCCGAAGGATCTACCATGCACCGGACCGGCCCGCAAGACAACCGTCCAGCGGACACCGAGCGGATCGCCCGCGCGGTGGCGGCGCTGAGGCGCTCCCACCCGGACCGCTTCCTGCCGGACGTCCCCTTGAGCACGGTCACGGCCCTGCGCATCGGCGGCCCCGCGCTCGCGCTGGCCTGGCTGCGAAACAGCGGGGACGCCCGGCGGTTCCTGGAATTCGCCTGCGACGCGGAAATCCCCGCCGTCTGCCTCGGCGGCGGCAGCAACGTGCTGGCCGACGATCGCGGCTTCTGCGGCCTGGTCGGCGTCATGGCCGACGACGCGCTGGAGATCCGCGGCGACACCGTCCGAGCCGCCGCGGGCATCCCGTTGGACCGGCTGGTCGTCGAGAGCCTGCAGGCGGGCTTGACCGGTCTGGAATTCGCGTCCGGCATCCCGGGCAGCCTGGGCGGCGCCCTGGTCGGCAACGCCGGCTGTTACGGCCACGAGATCGGCGAGTTCCTGCGCGAAGCCACCGTCCTGAGGGACGACGGCCGCCTCGACACGGTCGGACCGGAGGCCTTCGGGTTCGCCTATCGGCAGACCGCTTTCAAGGAGAGCCGGGACCTCATCCTCGGGGCGGTGCTGTCGCTGGAGCGCGGCGACCCGGCGGCCGCCCTCGCCGAGCGCGCCGACCATCTGGCGTCTCGGCGCGCCAAGCACCCCGTCGACCTCCCCTGCGCCGGCAGCTGGTTCAAGAACCTGCCGCCGGCCGAACCCGGCGGACGACGGCAGCCGGCCGGGGCGTTGCTGGAGGCCGTCGGGGCGAAGCGGATGCGGATCGGCGACGCGGGCGTCTTCGCGGGACACGCCAACATCATCGTCAATCTGGGGCGCGCCCGCAGCGACGACGTCCTGGCGCTGGCCGCGCAGATGCGGTCGGCCGTCCTGGACAGCTACGGGGTCCGGCTCGAAGCCGAAGTCCGTCACCTGTCCTGGCTTGCGGCACCGCCCTGGCCGGGGGATCCCTGGGCCTTTCGGGGTTGACACCGGGCCGGCAAGATCCGACATTCAGGTCCACGGGAAAGCGTCGCAACGGGACAGGAGCTGACCATGCATCAGAAACTGTTGGCCCTCGGGATTTGCCTGTCGGTGTTCGCCTGCGCGGACGCTGGCGCACAGGAGCAGCAGGGCGGCGAGAAATCGTACAACCTGCGCCACTCCACCCTCGAGGAGCAGCAGGCGGCCCAGGTCGCGGAAGAGATCCAGCAGGTCGAATACGAGCCTATCATCGACGAGCGCACGCTGGAGACCACCCTCACGCTGGGCTTCTGGATGCTGGACAAGACCCTGCTGGAGCACGACAGCATCATCTACAAGTACACCAGCGAGGACACCTACTACGGCGACGTCGTCATCAAGGGGCAGTCGGCCTTCAACCCCCAGCTGCGGTTGAACTACAACCTCTACCCCTGGTTCTCGCTGGAACCGGTCTTCGGCGTCTCGGTGTCCGAGTACACGGCCACGGTCGCGAACCCCCGCTCGCTCTCCAACCAGGCGACCGGCTCCGGCGGCTACACCCTCGAGGACGTGGAAGGCATCGGCGAGTACGACGCCGAGAACCGCTCGATCATCACCCTGAGCACGGGGCTGAACGCGGTCTTCTACCCCCACGACTACGGCAACTTCGCCAAGGGACGCTGGCACCCCTACGTGCAGGGCGGCTTCACGCGCACCTGGCTGAGCATCAACTCCGACTACACCGGCGACAGCGCCGACTCCTGGGATCTCAACGGCGGCGGCGGCATCCGGCTCGTCGCGGACAAGCTCATCAGCATCCGCTTCGAGATGCTCTTCCACCACATGACGGTGGACTTCGAGCCGAAGGACGCGTTCCGCGTCCTGGACGAGGGCAAGACCAGGATCCCCGTCTACGAGTACATCGAAGGCATCGGCCCGCAGGAAGTGGCCGGCTTCACCTCGCAGACCCTCAACACGATGAGCTGGGCCCTGGGGTTCACGGCCAACTTCTAGACCGTCACCGCGGCACGCAAGGCAAGGCAAGGGCGGCCCCCACGGGCCGCCCTTCCGCCATCCCCCGCACGCGTCAGGCGAGCGAGGCGATCTGCTCCCGCCGATAGGACAGCGCTTCGACCACGTCGTCGCGATTCGCGACAGGCCGGTCGCCGAGCGCGGCCAGGGTGCGCGCGACGCCGGCGCACCGCATCAGCGAGCGCACGGTCAGCCCCAGCGATGCGCCGGCCGCCTCGAGCAGTTCCGCCGCGGGAACGTCCATCAGGCTGCGCGCCTCCGCCAGCGACGACGGGCGCGCCCGGGAGCGGCCCGACAGGCGGGCGTTTCCGGCCTCGACCTTACCGGCCGCCAGCTCCCAGAATCGGCGCGGGTCGGCGACGCCGTCGGCGTGCAGGGGACCCTCGGGCTCCTCCAGTTCGGCGAAGAGATCGATGCGGTCCAGCAACGGGCCCGACAGGCGGCCGCGGTGGGCCGCCCGCAGGCGCTCGGTGCAGCGGCACTGCCGTCGCCGGCTGCCGTGCCAGCCGCAGCGGCAGGGGTTCATCGCCGCGACGAGCTGGACGTCGGCAGGCCAGAACCTGATGCCGGCGCCCCGGGCGACAGCCACCCGTCCCTCCTCCAACGGCTCGCGCAGCGCGTCCAGGACGCACGGCGCGAATTCCGACACCTCGTCCAGGAACAGGATGCCCCGGTGCGCCAGCGTGACCTCGCCGGGCCGTAGCGACGCGCCGCCGCCGAGCAGGCCGGCGCGGGTCGCGGTGTGGTGGGGCGCGCGGAACGGCCGGCGTAGGTCCGGCGTCGCCGACCTCAGCAGGCCGGCCGCGCCGTGGATGCGGGCGACCTCCAGCGACTCCGCTCGGGACAGCCCCGGCTGCAACGACCCAACCACGCGCGAGAGCATGGTCTTGCCCGTTCCCGGCGGTCCCACCAGCAGCAGGTCATGGCGTCCCGCCGCGGCCAGGACGGCCAACCGGCGGGCGCGGGCCGGCGCCAAGGCCAGGTACGCCAGCTGGGAATGAGGCGGGCTGCGACCGGCCGGCGGCGGCGGCGGCTCGGGGACGATCTCGTCCAGGCACCCCTTGCCGGCGCGCCAGGCCGCCACTTCGGCCAGCGTTCCCGCCGCCAGGATCGTCACGTCCGGCACCAGGGCCGCCTCTCGGGCCTGGCTGCGCGGGACGACGAACAGGCGCCGCCCTTCGGCGGCGGCGGCGGTCACGATCGCGAGCAGCCCCCGGACCGGGCGCAGGGCACCGTCGAGGGACAGTTCCCCCAGCAGGACCGCCTCGCTGCGCCCGCCCGGATCGGCGCGCTCGGTCACGCCGCAGACGCCTACGGCGATGGCCAGATCCACCGACGGCCCCTTCTTCTCGACGTCCGCCGGCGCGAGGTTCACCACGACCCGGCCCTTGGGCCAGGACAGCCCGCTGTTGCGCAGGGCCGAGAGGACTCGCTCCCGGCTCTCGCGCACGGCGGTCGACGGCAGGCCGACCAGCTGGAAGGAGGGCAGGCCGCGTCCGGCGTCCACCTCCACGACCACCTCGAAACCGTCGATGCCGTCGAGCGAACCGCTGCGGATGCGTTGGATCATGGTTCCTCCCCGCCGGGCTCCAGCGAGTTCCGGGCCCGCGCGCCCACGGCGGCGAGTGACGGGAGAAGGCGGCCGCGGGAGGCGCTGATCGGCAGGACGGCGCACCCGGCACCGTCACGGGAGGCGCCCACCGCGGTCGACACCCGCGGTACGAGAAGAGCCCGGGGTTTCCCCCGGGCTCTTTCGGTGTCGCGCCTCGCGGCTGCGGCGTTTAGCGGAACAGGCTCTTGACCCCGCCCCAGCTGGAATCCTCGTTGGGCGTGGGGTCGTAGGGGAAGATGACCTTCACGCCGAAGAGGTAGTGGTAGCCGGCAGGGACCGTGAAGAACGGGAACCAGGGCTCGGCGACACCGGTGCCGGCGAAGGTCCAGTCGTTCAGCGGGTAGTCCATCGCGGACAGCGTGCCCAGCTCGCTGCCGCCGTTCATGTCGCAGGTGCCGATGCCGGCGCCGGAATACTGCCCGAATCCGAAGGGATCGTTCAGGTCCAGCGTCCAGCCGTCGTCGACGGCGGCCTGCAGCAGCATCGTGCCGTCGGTGAACGTGGCCGGGGCCGCGTAATTGCCCGCGGTGCCGCCGGCGATGGCGTCCGCATAGATCCGCAGGGTGCCGGCGTGGAAGGCGTAGTCCTTCGTCAGCGCGGCCCCGTTGAAGATGTAGCTGTCGACGACCATGCCGGTGACGGCCACCGTGTACTGGTTGGTGGAGAAATCCACGGGAATCGGCGTGGGCGTGCTGACCGGGGGATTGGCGATCCCGTAGACGGTCATCACGGCGCCGACCTGGCCGGGGCCGGGGGCGAATTTCGCGTAACCCTCGAACGTGAACTCGACCTGCCCCAGAGCGGGGACGGCCGCGCATAGGGCCAGGGCCAGCGTCATCCCGATCACCCGGCTCCGATTCTTCTGTAGTTGCTTCATGGCGCCCTCCTTCCGCTCGTGTTAACGGTACAGGTTCTTGACCTCGCCCCAGGACTGGAGCTCGGTCGGGATCGTGCCGTCATAGTAGATGTGACCGTCGGTCTCCATGTCGTACCCGTCAGGGATCGTGGCGTCGTTGAGCACGGCGCCCGCGAGCGTCAGCCCGTTGGGGTTCTGGAGCTCCTGGCCCAGCTCGGTGAAGTGGGTGCCGAGCTCGAACACCAGCATGCCGACGTAGCTGCCGATGCCGGTGGTCGGGTTGTAGGTCAGCGAGAAGTTGGTGAAGGCGCCGTGCAGGTAGACGTCGCCGTCGCTGAAGGTGGCCATCGCCAGCGGGTCCGGGGGCGCGACGCCGTAGTCCGGCATCGTGTAGCCGCCCGACAGGTACGCCTGGGCGAGGATGTCGATGGTGCCGCCCGTGTAGTAGATCCGGTAGCTGCCGTTGCCGAGCGCCTGGGCGCCGCCGGAGACGAGGTCGCCGATGACCCAGGTGTACTCGTAGTCGGCGGTGCTCCAGGTCAGCGGCGCGCTGATGTTGTCGACATAGCCGACACCCGCCAGCACGTCGCCGACGTTGCTCGGCGGGAAGCCGACCACGCCGGGATCGTTGTCCGACTCGAAGAGGTAGCCGATGGTGTCCATGACGTCGCTCTGGGCCCAAGCCGACCCGGCGACGCACGCCAACACCAGCACCCCTGTCACCCACAATTTCTTCATGGTGTCCCCCTTGATTCGTCTGCGGCTGCGATGGCGCGGCCGCGATGATGCGGACGATCCTATCGGACTTAGCTCGTTCGATGCTGGCGACGTGCTCCGTTCGCACGGAACGGCGCCGGGCACCGGGGCGGGTCGAGCACCTCATGTCGAGATTCCCGCGAAACCCGACCCCCACACTTTACACCCACGATCTCGAATCGCGCAATGACAGAATAGGAAAAAAACCAGCTTTCAAGTGCACGATCGAAGTCTATATATCAAAAATACGGAGGCCCCATCAAGGAGCCTCCGTGAATTCGGACCGGAATCGTGTTTCATCGCATCCCGGTGGACGCGCAATCCTAGAGATCCTGGGGCCGGACGGTCTTGCGGCCGTTGGCGATCGCGCGCTGCTCGGCCTTCTTGATCAGCTCGGTGACCTTGGCGTCGAGGGCGTCGTAGAACTCGCCGGAGACGTTGCACTGCGTGACGGCTTCCTTCGTCTTGCTCTTGCTGATGATCATGGCGGCCTCGATTCTCCTGAAGGGTGAAACCTCGGGCGACGACGTCGCCCGGCGAAGGGATCGCATCGGGCAAGGCGGGATCTTGGCGAATCCGACCGGCGGTGTCAACGGGATTCGCCGCGGCACACAATGCCCTCGACACCCGCGGGCGTCAAGGCTAAGTTTCGCCGGCTGCTCCCCGCGACCCGATCCCGCAGGAGGAACCATGACCAAGGACGACCGCACCGCCGCGCGCCTCGGCGCCTACCTGCTCGCCCACCGCGACCGCCATGTGGCCCAGCTCTGCGACTGGCTGCGCATCCCCAGCGTCAGCTCCCAGTCCGACCACGACGGGGACACCCGCCATGCTGCAGCCTTCATCGCCGACGAGCTGCGCGGCCTCGGCCTGGTGGTCGAGGTGATCCCCACCGAGGGCCATCCGCTGGTCTACGCCGAGACCGAGCAGCGCGCCGACCGGCGCACGCTGCTCTTCTACGGCCACTACGACGTGCAGCCGACCGACCCCCTCGACCAGTGGCTCTCCCCCCCCTTCGAGCCCGCGATCCGCGACGGCGTCATCTACGCGCGCGGCTCCAGCGACGACAAGGGGCAGCTCTACACCCACGTCAAGGCGCTGGAGGCCTGGCTCGCCACGGGCGAACCGCTGCCGGTGAACGTGAAGTTCATCATCGAGGGCGAGGAGGAGTGCGGCGGCCCGGCCGTCTACCGCTACGTCGAGCAGCACCCGGATCGCCTGGCCTGCGACGCCGTGGTGATCAGCGACACGAGCCTCTACGACGAGAAGACCCCGGCGATCTGCTACAGCCTGCGCGGCCTGAGCTTCATGCAGATCGACGTCGCCGGTCCCCGCGCGGACCTGCACTCCGGCAGCTTCGGCGGCGTGGTGCAGAACCCGGGCAACGCCCTGGCCGCGATCGTCGCCGGCCTGAAGGACGCCGACGGCCGCGTGCTGATCCCCGGCTTCTTCGACGCCGTGCGGGAGCTGGACGCCGAGGAGCGCCGCGCCTTCGCCTCGCTGGGCTTCACCGACGAGGTCCTGCTGCGCGACACCGGCTCCCCCGCGCCGTACGGCGAGCGCGGCTACTCCACGCTCGAGCGGATGTGGACGCGCCCGACCTGCGACGTCAACGGCATGTGGAGCGGCTACCAGGGCGAGGGCGCCAAGACCATCATCCCGGCGCAGGCCGGCGCGAAGGTCAGCATGCGGCTGGTGCCCGACCAGGATCCCGCGGAGATCGCCCGCCTGTTCGAGCGCCACGTCCTGGCGAACGTGCCCGCGGGCGTCGGCGTGAAGGTGACCTACCTGCACGGGGCGTCGCCGGTGATGGTGCCGCGCGCTTCGTCGATGATGAGCGCGGGCGTCCGCGCCATGACCCGCGGCTTCGGCCGCGA
Source organism: Fibrobacter sp. (assembly GCA_020718045.1). Taxonomy (GTDB): domain Bacteria; phylum Krumholzibacteriota; class Krumholzibacteriia; order LZORAL124-64-63; family LZORAL124-64-63; genus PNOJ01. The sequence continues at coordinate 17,545 of DYDD01000014.1, forward strand.
GCCGGTGTTCATCCGCGAGGGTGGTTCGATCCCCATCGTGGGGACGTTCCAGGCGTGCCTGAAGTCGCCCGTGCTGCTGCTGGGTTACGGCCTGCCGAACGACAACATCCACTCCCCGAACGAGAAGTTCCACCTCGAGAACTTCTTCAACGGCATCGCCACCACCGCGGCCCTGTTCAGCGAAGCCGCCGGGGCCTGATCAAGCCCCCACGACGACGGGGCACCCCCGCGCGGGCGCCCCGTTTGACAGTTCCGGGCCCAGCGTGTAGCTTTTGCGCCCCGGACGTCCCCTTCGTCTAGTGGTCAGGACACCGCCCTTTCACGGCGGCAGCACGGGTTCGAGCCCCGTAGGGGACGCCAGCCTCCCTCAGGCATTCGCGACCAGGATCCCGCCGAGCACCACCAGCGCCGCCCCGGCGAGCAGTTTCGCCAGCTGGACGTCCCGCCATTCGGCGTAGACGACCAGCGCCAGCGCCACGACCACCAGCGTGTTCATGTTGTACAGCGGCGCCAGCTTCGACAGGGGCGCGCCGAAGCGGGTCAGGGCGAGCAGGACCAGGGCCATGCCCAGCCCCCAGCTGGCGCCGACGCCGCCGGCGAGCAGGCCCGCGCGCCAGGTCGACGCGTTGTCGACGCGGGCGACCACGAACGCGGCCCCGACCAGGGCCACGCCCGCGCCGGTGCAGAGCAGGTAGGGGCCGACGCCGGCGCCGGCGCGGCCGGCCGCCTTCTGCAGGATCCCGGTCGCGCCGAACAGCAGGGCCGGCAGCACCCCGCCGACCAGCAGTCCCTTCCACGCCGGCGACGTGTCGTTCATCGCAGCAGGACGAGCTTCGTCGTGGCCGCTCCCGACGCCGATTCCAGCCGGGCCAGGTAGGATCCCGACGGCAACGCATGACCGTCGGCGTCGCACCCGTTCCAGGCGAGGGCATGCTGCCCGGTAGAACGATCCCCGTCGGCGAGCACCACCACCAGTCCGCCGTCGAGGGCGTGGATCGCGACGCACACGCGGGACGGGCGGTCCAGGGTGAAGCTGAGCGTCGTGCGCGGGTTGAACGGGTTGGGGCTGCACGCCAGACTCATGGCCACCGCCGGCGTCGATCCCACGCCGGTGCCACCCGCACGTTGGGCGATCGCGATGCCGCCGCGGTAGTCATCCAGGGAATACCGGAAAGCCACGTCGCCGGCGGCGTTCACGCCGTGGCGACCGAGTTCCAGCGACGAGACCGTCGACCCGAACAGCGAGTCCCCCCGCGCGATCACGCGATCCGCCACCGGGTCCGGGCCGTCGAAGATCCCCATCGTCCAGTCGGTGAGGCTGGCCTGGAAGACGAGACGTCCTTGAGCATCGAGACCCAGTGCATAGAACGAATCGAATCCGGTCTGGTCGTTGTGCACCGCCACGGTCGGCGGACCGCCGTCGCCGGTGCAGATGCCCATGATCCACTGGCTGAGCTGGACATGGTAGGCGACCAGACCCGCGGCGTTGACCGCCAGTCCGTCCCGGTAGTCGTAGTAGCCCTCGCCGTTGCGCGAGGCGATGAGCGTCACGGAGGCGCCGTCGCAACGCAGGATGCGCTGGTCGTTGTCGTCGTCGGAGGTCCGGACCGCGACACGACCGCCGGCCGCGACCGCGGCTTCGGTGGTGAAGCTGGCGACGGAACCGCCGGTGTCCATGACGGCCGACAGCGTCGGCGCCGCGCCGGCCCACAGCGTCTGCACCTGCGCGGCCCAATCCCAGGTGAACAGCGCGCAGGAGCCGTCGCCGGCCATGACCGGGTTGCACCAGTCCAGCCAGGGACCCGTGCCACCGAACTCCCCGGTCATCGCCGTGCGGGCGCCGTTGTCGTCGAGGTAGGCGACGCCGGTGTAGGTCCAGCTCACGGGATCGTAGGTGTAGGCGCGGAAGGCGACGCGGCCCAGGTCGTCGAGCACCGGGTCGTTCACCAGCCGGAAGGAACCGACGCCGTCGAAGCTGACGAACGGCGTGCTGTCGGCGACGGCCACCGTGTGCGGGCCGTTCGCGTCGAGGCGGACGATCGCCTGGTGACCGTCCAGCAGGTGCGTGTAGAAGACCGTTTCGCCCGCGGCGTTGATCGCCGGCGCGCCCCACTCGGCGTAGGGCGGCGAGGCCTGGGGCAGATCGGTGAAGGTCCAGTCCGCGGCGCCGGCCGGCAGGGTGAAAAAAACGATGGCGGCCGTGACGGTGAGACCGGCGCGGAGCGACGGTACGTTCAGAGATGACATGGTCTACCCCAAGGATCCGGGTTGATTACCGTCGATCGGCGTCGACCGGCGCCGGCGCCGAGCCCGGGAACGTTGGTCACGATCGCGCCGGCGTCGCGGACGGTGCATCTCGAACGGACACGGACAGGGCCGCCTCCCCCAGGGAGACGGCCTGCGAACAGGACAACCGGTTCACCGGTACATGCTCTTGACGGCGCTCCAGGTCGCGTCGTCGTTGGTGACGGCCTGGCAGTTGCTCGCGTGCAGGCCCAGGAAGCCGAACGTGTCGACCGCGCTGCAGACCCACGAGGCGGTCGGGATGAAGGCGTCGTTGGGCACGGTGTCGCCGCAGCAGACGTCGACGCCGCGCACCAGGGTGTGGTCGAGCGTCGTGCAGGGGTTGACGCCCCAGGCCGTGCCGGGATCGAAGCCCACCTGGCCGATGACGTCGACGATCGAGCCGCCGAGCTTCAGGACGACCGTGTCGTCGCCGTTGAAGTTCACGACGCTGCCGTTGTACAGCACGTCGGCCTGGCCGGTGATCGCCGCGTTGGCCATCGAGTGGCCGATGACGAACACGTCGCCGTTGTGAAGGGTCCCGCCGAAGGAGACGGTGGCCGACGGCGTCGCGGCGCCGTTGGGATAGAGCTCGACCGAGACCTGCGACAGGTCGACGTCCGCCTCGGTGGCGTTGTAGATCTCCAGCGCCTTGTTGTAGCCGGTGCCCTCGATGTACTCGGAGAAGTAGAGGCAGGTGGACTGCGCGGCGGCCGTGCCGGCCAGGGCGAGCAGCAGGGCGGCAGTCAGGATGATCTTGAACGGGCGCATGTTGTGGTGCCTCCTGGTCGTGAAATCGCTCGTGCCGGGCAGCGGGCGGGCCCGCGGGGGCTGACGTCGTGGCGGCCGCTGCCGTCAACGTATTGATATTAGCAGGTCATGTTCGAGGTCGCTACGGTATTCGTCCGCGGCCACATGGCGGCGTTCCACAGAAAAAAGGGGGCCTGCCAGCGCAGGCCCCCCGGGTAACGAGATCCGGATCGTCTACCGGAACAGGGCCTTCACACCGCCCCAGGACGACTCGTCGTTCGCGACGATGCAGTTGGAGGTGTGGGAACCCAGGTAGGACACGGTGTTCTGCGGATAGCTGATCCAGCCGTCCAGGGCCGGGTCGTAGAAGTTGCTCACGTCGACGTCGCCGACGCAGACGCCCGCGTCACGGACCAGGGTGTACTCGGCCGTCGTGATCGGAGCGGTGCCCCAGAACACGCCGGGGTCGTTGCCCAGCTGGCCGATGGAGTCCACGACGATGCTGTCGAGGTACAGGATCAGTACGTCGTCGCCGTTGTAGTAGGTCAGCGTGGAGAGCAGGTCGGACTGGGCGACGATCACGGGATCGACGCCGGTGGCGCTGGGGTTGCCGATGACGAAGACGTCGCCCGAGATCAGCGTGCCGGTGAACGTGTAGACGGCGGGCAGGGTCGTCGAGCCGTTGTTGAAGCGCTCGACCCTCACGCGGGACATGTCCAGGTCCGAGCTGGTGCCGTTGTAGATCTCGACGGCCTTGTTGTTGCTGCTGCCTTCGATGTACTCGGAGAAGAACACCGCAGTCTGGGCGGCGGCGACGCCGGCGAAGCCGAGCACCAGGGCGACGGCCAGCGTGGTCTTGAACAAGCGGGTCATGGTAGCCTCCATTGGAAGGGTCACTGCGGTCCGGTCATCGGCTGGACGCCCATCGCCCAACCCCTAGCCGACTAGCTCACGAGACTCGAAACTCAAGAATATTTTAGCAGAACCGACGCATGATGGAAAGTAAAAATTTCATGAATCCCTTATCATGAAAACCCCGCCATCGATGAACGGCCCGCTCTGGCCCCGCTTTCAGCCGGCCTGCCGTGGAGCCTGGGGCCTGAACATTCCCCGCTGCCCCACTCGCCGTTCGTGCACTATCTTGCCACCATGCAGGCAACGGCGAAGCCACGAGCGGGGATCCTTTACGGTCTGTCGGCCTACGGCTGGTGGGGCTTCGTGCCCCTCTATTTCAAGGCCGTGGCGGGCATCGCGCCCGTGGAGGTCCTGGCCCACCGGGTGCTCTGGTCGCTGCTGCTGCTGACGGGGCTGCTGGCGCTGCGCGGCCGCATCCCGTTGCTCGGGGACCTGTTGCGCGACCGCAGGACGCTCGCGGTGCTGGGGCTCACCACGTTGCTGATCGCCGCGAACTGGCTGGTCTTCATCTGGGCGGTCGCCAACGACCGGGTCCTGCAGGCCAGTTTCGGCTACTTCATCACCCCCCTGCTGAACGTCCTGCTGGGGGTCGTGGTCCTGAAGGAGCGCCTGCGGCGGGCCCAGGTCGCAGCGGTGTCGCTGGCGGGTCTCGGGGTGTTGTGGCTGTCGATCCGCCTGGGCGGGCTGCCCCTGGTATCCTTGGCCCTGGCCGCCAGCTTCAGCCTCTACGGTCTGCTGCGCAAGCTGGTCCGCCCCGACGGGACCCTGGGACTGGCCGCCGAGACGTTGCTGCTGTCGCCGGCGGCCCTGGCCTGGCTCCTGGTGCGCGAACAGGGCGCGGGCACGGCCTTCCTCCACGCCGGGGCCGGCACCGCCTGGCTGCTGGCCGCCGGGGGCATCGTGACTGCCCTGCCCCTGATCTGGTTCACCGAGGCGGCGCGCCGCCTGCCCTACGCCACCGTCGGCTTCCTGCAATACCTCTCCCCGACCCTGCAATTCCTGCTGGCCGTCGTCCTGTTTCACGAACCCTTCACCGCGACCCACGCCCTCGCTTTCGGGCTCATCTGGGCCGCCCTGGGCCTGTATTCCTGGGATGCTATCCGCCACGGCGCGCCCCGTCCGGCCCCCGCCGTCAACAATCGTTGACTTTATTCTGGAACTCCTTGTTCAACGGTATGATTATAGCAGGGCCCCTGGCAACCATACACCCGGAGGTCGACATGCGACGCTTGTTCCTAGTTCCCTGCCTGGCCCTGTCCCTGATGGCGATCACCGACGCCGGCGCCACCAGCGGCCGCAAGAACGCCTGGCTCGCCGCCTATCCCACCGCCTGCACGACGCTGCGCAACTCCTGCAGCGCCTGCACCCTCTGCCACATCCCCGGCTCGTCCCCGGACATCGACAACCTGAACGGCTACGGCGCCGACTACACGACCAACTGGACGAACTACGGCGCCATGGACTCCGACGGCGACAGCGTGAACAACGCCCAGGAGATCCTCGACTGCACGTTCCCGAACGACCCGGAATCCCTGGTCCCGAACGAGACCGACAGCTGGAGCGCCGTCAAGAGCCTCTACCGATGACGCGCCCGGGGGAGGGCCGCGGCCCTCCCCCGCCCGTCTCCACCGCAGGTCCACCTTCTTCAGTCCGCCGCCACGGCGCCGCTCCTTTGGGAGTTGGCCGCGGCAGGCTCGCCTGTGCTATAGTTTCCGGGTTCCCCTCGCGGCGTCGCGCCGCCGACCGCCCCCGCAAACCACCAGGAAGACCAGCATGACCGACGACCTCCTTCCCGATGACCTCCTCCCCGAGGACGCCGCCGAGTCCGGCGACGAATTCGCCCGCCTGTTCGCCGACAGCGAGCGGCGGACCCAGGAACAGACCCCCGAGCCCAAGACCGGCGACCAGCTCACGGGCAAGCTCGTCCAGATCTCCGACGAGGAATGCTTCGTCGATTACGGCGGACGCAGCGAGCTGCCCATCAGCACCGTCGACCTGCAGGACGCCGAAGGCAACCTGCGCTTCGCCGTGGGCGACGACATCACGGCCTACGTGGTGGGCAAGGGCGCCGAGCAGCGCCTCGCGCTGAAGCAGAAGGCCCAGGGCAAGGACACGCGCTTCCTCGAGGACGCGCTGCAGAGCGGCGTGCCGCTGACCGGAGCGGTGAAGGAGACCAACAAGGGCGGCTTCGTGGTCGACCTCGGCGGCCACCGCGCCTTCTGCCCCATCTCCCAGATCGACGACCAGTTCGTCAACGACCCGCCGTCGTGGGTGGGGCGCAGCCTCGAGTTCCGCGTCATCGAGTTCGCCGACGGGGGCCGCCGGCTGGTGGTCTCGCGGCGGGTCCTGCTGCAGGAGGAGAAAGCGCGCCGCGGCAAGGAGACGCGCAAGTCCCTCGCCGTCGGCGACGTGCGCGACGGCAAGGTCGTCCGGCTGATGCCCTACGGCGCCTTCGTCGACATCGGCGGCGTCGAAGGGCTGGTCCACGTCTCGGAGATCAGCCACCACCGCATCGCGGATCCCACCGAGGCCCTCCAGGACGGCCAAGCAGTCACCGTCAAGGTCACCGCCCTGCAGAACCTGGGCGAGGGCAAGACCGAGCGGGTCAGCCTGTCCATCAAGGCGCTCGACGGCGATCCCTGGCAGGACGTCCAGGACAAGCTGAAGCTGGGCGAGTGGGTCGCCGGCGTGGTGACCGGCATGGCGGACTTCGGCGTCTTCGTGGAGCTGCTGCCGGGGGTGCGCGGCCTGGTGCACGTGTCGGCGCTCTCGCAGGAGAGGGTGCAGCACCCGAGCGACGTCGTGCGCGAGGGGCAGGAAGTGCAGGTGCGCATCGTGGAGGTCGACGTGCAGCGCAAGCGGATCTCGCTGTCGCTGGTCGGCTGACGGGACCGCGCACGACGGGCGGCGTCGCGGGGGACGGCTCAGGCCGTCCCCCTTTCCTTGCGGACGACGGCGACGGCGTCGGCGAGGCGGTCGGCCGCGTAGTCGACCTCCTCGGCCGTCGTGCCCCGGCCCAGGCTCAGGCGCAGCGAGCTGCCGGCCCGCTCGGCGTCCAGGCCCAGGGCCAACAGGGCCGCCGGCGGCTTTCCCTCGCCGCTGCTGCAGGCCGCGCCCGCCGAGATCGCCAGCGTCGGCGCGGCGCGCATCAGCAGCGCGGCCGGTACGCCGGGGAACTGCAGGTTCAGGCAACCCGGCAGGCGGGCCCGGGCGTCGCCGTTCAGGACGAGATCCCCGACCCGGTCGGCCAGCCTCGCGTAGAGCCGGGCGCCC
>DYDD01000015.1:0-9139 GCA_020718045.1 Fibrobacter sp.
TGACGCGCCTGCTGGCCATCGCCGCGGCCGGCGCTCTGGGCGCCGTGGCCCGCCACGGCCTGTCGGGCGTCGCCCAGCGCTGGTTCCCGCCTTCGTTCCCCGGCGGCACGCTGGTGGTCAACACGCTGGGCTGCTTCCTCGCCGGCCTGTTGGCCGCGCTGCTGCTGGACCGCTGGCCCGTGGGCCCGACCACGCGCGCCGCCCTGCTGATCGGTTTTTTAGGCGCCTTCACCACCTTCAGCACCTTCGCCAATGAGACCCTGGCCCTGGCCCGCGAGGGCGGCGAACTGCGGGCGGCGCTGAACGTCGCGCTCTCGGTGGTGCTGGGGTTGGGGGCGGCTTGGGCGGGAGGGGCGCTGGCGTCGTTGGCGGGACCCGGGTCTTCTGCATGAATCTCGCTCCACATTGGCTGAAATAGGCAAATAATAAAATATTGGTCAGATAAGGCCAATATTCCCTTGACATCTTGTAGATATTGGCCAAAATTAGCCACTATGAACAAAATGGTTAAAAACAGCCAACCAGCAGGCCTCGTTCTGCTGGCAGATGTCCGGGGTTCCCGAGAACGCGGGAACCCGGTGGCCGGTCTGGACGAATTGAGGAACCGGGCGGAGTCTGCCAATCTGCGTTTCGGCGGGGACCTGCTGGTACCGTTTTCCATCTCGGGAGGGGATGAGATCCAGGCTCTGATGACTTCGCCAGCCGCACTGTGGGAGATCGTCGAGCATCTGGATCTGGTGACGGGAGCGCCGATCTTCCGCTTCGGATGTGGGGTCGGTGCCCTGCAGACCGCGATCGCGGCGCGCTCCTGGGAGATGGACGGCTCTTGCTTCCATCTGGCCCGCGAGGCGATCGAGCGTGGCAAGGTCGATCAGCGGTGGACGGCCTTCGCTGGCTTCGGGGCGCCGTTCGATGGCGCGTTGGACGCGCTGGCGCGTTCGATGCAGGTGATCCGCGAGGATTGGACCGAGCGGCAGCGCGCGGCGCTTGTCGCGCGCAGGGAACATGGCTCGCAGAAGGAAACGGCCGAGGCGATGGGTATCGACCCCACGACGCTGAGCAAGATGCTCAACGCGGCGCACGCCAAGGAATACCGCGAGATCCAGCACGCGACGACGCAGTTGCTGATCGGATTGTGGGAGGAGGGTCATGGCGGGCTACGGGACTGAGTTGTTCGTCCTGCTTCTCTCCGGTCACCTGATCGCCGACTACATCGTGCAGACACATCGGGTTGCCGTCGGCAAGCGGGACCTGCGGCTGTTGCTCCGCCACGGTCTGGAAGTCCTGCTGGTCCAGACGATCATCGTGTTGCCTTTGCTGTCCTCGGCGCTGCTGGGCGGGATCGTCGTGCTGTCGTTGGTCCATGTCCTGGCCGATGCCTGGAAAGCCCGTAGTCCGGACACTTGGCCGGTGTTCCTGCGCGACAAGTCGATCCACCTGGCGGCAATTGTGCTGCTGGTGGTGCTGGTCGGCAAGGAGCCGGGTGGGCACCGCCTGTTCGATCCACTGCAGACGACCCGGGTGGTTTGGGCCGCCCTGCTGATCGGGCTGATCGGATTCAACATCCGGGGCGGTAGCGTGCTGGTCCGTTTCGCGCTCGGATCGCGCGATGCCGATCCCGGAGCGCAGCCTCGCGGCGCGATGGTCGGTTACCTCGAGCGGATCCTGGTCTTCGCCCTGCTGACAGCCGGGGAGTGGAGCGCCGTCGGACTGGTGTTCGCCGCCAAGTCGATCGCCCGCTTCCGCGAACTGGAGAACAAGGAATTCTCCGACTACTACCTGATCGGAACGCTCGCCAGTGTCCTGGTGGCCGTGGCGACCGCCGGGATCGCGTCGTGGGCTCGCGCCGCCCTGGGCGTAGGGCTGCCCTGGTGAACCCTGAGGAGGCCAGCAACTTGGACCCCAGCACCACCCGCCTCATCGAGACCATCCGCGACAACGTCATCGGCGCCGACCGCGCCGTCGAGGGCCCCTACGGCCTGCGCCGGATCACCTACGCGGACTACACCGCGTCGGGCCGCTCGCTGAAGTTCATCGAGGACTTCATCGCCGACGAGGTCCTGCCGCTCTACGCCAACACCCACACCGAGAGCTCGGCGACCGGCCAGCAGACCTCGCGCTTCCGCGAGGACGCACGGCGCGCGATCCTCGAGGCCTGCGGCGGCGACGAGCGCGACGCGGTGATCTTCTGCGGCGCCGGCGCCACCGGCGCCATCAACAAGCTGGTCGAGATCCTGAACCTGCGGCTGCCGGCCGACCTCGATGCGCGCTACGGCCTCTCCTCGCACATCCCGCCGCAGGACCGGCCGGTGGTCTTCATCGGGCCCTACGAGCACCACAGCAACGAGCTGCCCTGGCGCGAGTCCATCGCCGAGGTGGTGACCATCCCCGAGGACGAGAACGGCCGCATCGACCTCGAGGCGCTGCGGGCGGCGCTGGAGGCGTGCGCCGGGCGGCGGCTGCTGATCGGCAGCTTCTCGGCCGCCAGCAACGTCACCGGGATCGTCTCGGACACCGCCGAGGTCTCGCGGCTGCTTCACGAGCACGGCGCGCTCGCCTTCTGGGACTTCGCCGCCGCGGCGCCGTACGTGCGCATCGAGATGAACCCCGGCCCTGAGCACGGCTCCGCGGCGCACAAGGACGCGATCTTCCTCTCGCCCCACAAGTTCATCGGCGGGCCGGGCACCCCCGGCGTGCTGGTGGTCAAGCGCGGCCTGCTGACCAACCGCGTGCCGACGGTGCCGGGCGGCGGCACCGTGGCCTACGTCGGCGCCGACCGGCACGACTACCTCGTCGACCCCACGGCGCGCGAGGAAGGCGGCACGCCGGCCATCGTCGAGGCCATCCGCGCGGGGCTGGTCTTCGGCCTGAAGCAGGCCGTGGGGGCGCGGAGCATCGAGGAGCGCGAGGCGGACTTCGTGCGGAGGGCCATCGCCGCCTGGTCGGCCCACCCGCGCCTGCAGATCCTGGGCAACCTGCAGGCGGAGCGGCTGTCGATCGTCTCGTTCATGGTCCGCCACGGCGGGCGCTACCTGCACCACAACTTCGTGGTCGCGCTGCTGAACGACCTGTTCGGCATCCAGGCCCGCGGCGGCTGCTCGTGCGCCGGCCCGTACGGCCACCGGCTGCTGGGCATCGACCGGGAGCGCTCCCTGCGGTTCCAGGCGGCGATCCTGCACGGCTCCGAAGGGATCAAACCGGGCTGGGTGCGGGTCAACTTCAACTACTTCATCAGCGAGCCCGTGTTCGCCTACCTGCTGGAGGCCGTGCGGCTGATCGCGGACCAGGGCTGGCGCCTGCTGCCGCACTACGAGTTCCAGCTGGAGACCGGCCTGTGGCGGCACCGCGGGCGCCGCCCCTTCGCGGGGCTGAGCCTGGACGACCTGAGCTACGCCGACGGCCGGCTGTCGTACCCGTCGCGCCGGCTCGCCGCGCCCGAGAGCGCCTACGCCGATTACCTGCAGGAGGCGCGGCGCCTCTTCGCCGCGGCGGCCGCCGAACCGCCGCGGTTCTGTGCACCGCCCGCGCTGACGCCCGACGCCGAGCGCCTGCGCTGGTTCCCGCTGCCCGGCGATCCCGCACCGGTCGACTGAAGGAGGTAGTTTGCCGCCTTGATCAGCAGCGATAGATTGATAAGATGAGTATAGATTGCTACATTTGGGTTAAGATAAATTGAAATAGATGGATAAGATAAGGATAGATTTCTAAAACCCGGCCACTGGAGGCAAGATCCATGGACCCTCTACGGAACCCGTTCTCTCCCGGTGCCGGTGCCCCTCCGCCAGAACTTGCTGGCCGCGATGAGATCCTTGAAGCTGCCAGAATCGCCCTCCATAGGATTCGCGCAGGCCGCTCTGAGAAGAGCCAGATGCTTCTTGGACTGCGCGGCGTAGGGAAGACCGTGCTGCTGAACAAAATCGGGGAGTTAGCCGAAGAGATCGGGTATCACGTCGTCATGCTGGAAGCGCCCGAGGGCCAATGTCTTGCTGAGTATCTGGCGCCCGCGCTCAAGAGCACGATATTGCGGCTTGATCGCATAGAGAAGGCTAAAGAGAGCGTATCACGTGCTGTTGGAGCGTTGCGCGGTTTCGCGAGCGCTTTCAAAGTCTCGATTGGGGAATTCAGTATCGCAGTGAGCGAGCCGCCCATGGCCGATAGCGGGAATCTGGAAGTTGATCTCCCCGCACTGTTCCTGGCGGTTGGCCAAGCCGCCAAGGCCGCCGATTCGAGCGTCGCCATCCTCGTCGACGAAGTCCAATATCTCAAAGAGGCAGACTTGAGAGCCTTGATTGTGGCACTCCATGCAATCGCCCAAAGGGGATTGCCTGTTGTGATGTTTGGAGCCGGTCTGCCCCAGGTTGCCGCTATGTCGGGCGAGGCGAAATCGTACGCCGAGCGTCTCTTTGATTTTCCATCCGTGGGGCAGCTTGGCGTGGTCGCAGCTAGACAGGCAATTGTGCAGCCAATTCGTGGTGAGGGGGCGGAAATCAACCCTGATGCCCTGGACAGAATCGTTTCAGTAACAAAGGGGTATCCCTACTTCCTCCAGGAGTGGGGGAAGCACACCTGGAATGTTGCTGAGCGATTCCCGATCACCGCAAATGATGTAAATGCCGCCAGCCAGTCAGCTACCGTTGCATTAGACAACAGCTTCTTCCGCGTACGGTTCGACAGGCTCACCCCTCGGGAGCAGGGCTATCTTCGAGCGATGGCTGAACTCGGGACCGGTCCTCACCGATCAGGCGCCATCGCTGATGCACTCGGACGATCAGTTGAAAGCACTGGCCCTCTCCGAAGTGGATTGATCAGAAAAGGGATGGTTTGGAGTCCGGCCCACGGGGAAACGGCATTCACAGTTCCACTCTTTGATGAGTTCATGCGCCGGGCTATTCATGACTGGCAATCGCCGCGCGACATCAGTCGAGGTGGTGGGGTGTAAGGTGGAATGTCGACGGAAGGAGGGACCATGATTCCCGAGGTCCAGGGTCAACTACTGCGGATCTACGTGGACGAGGGCGCCAAGCACGAAAGCAAGCTCGTACACGAGGCCATCGTCCTGCTCTGCCTGAAAGAGGGGCTGGCCGGCGCCACCGTCCTGCGGGGCATCGCCGGCTTCGGCGCGCGGCACCGCCTGCACAAAGCGGGCATCGAGCGCTTCAGCGCCGACCTGCCGGTGGTGATCGAGATCGTCGACGCTGCCGAGAAGATCGAGCGCCTGCTGCCGCTGATCCGGGAGATGACGGGCGGCGGACTCATCACGCTCGAACAGGTGCGCATGATCCCGCCCACGACGCCGACCAACGCCGACTGATCCCGGCACTTGGGTTCTGCCTGCACGTCCCTGCCCATCCCCTCGATGCTGTCTGCCTCGGGTCTGCACATACCATCGTGACAGGGGTGTCCTGGAGGCCCCGCAGCCAGGATGGCGGAGGGGCCGGAAGGTCAAGCGCTCCGGGCACACGAGGTGCCCGGAGCGCGTCCCCTGTCACGATGGTATGTGCAGACCCGAGCGCAACACATCGAGGAGATGTGCAGGACGAAGTTCAGCGCAGGTAGACGACCTTGCCGCTGGCCGTGCGCACCCCGTCGTCCCACTTCAGCAGGTAGACGCCGTCGGCCACGTCCTGGCCGCGCCCGTCGCGCCCGTCCCAGCCGGCCGTGACGGTTCCGTCGGAGCCGGTCGTGGCCTGCAGCAGCCGGACCGTGTGGCCCCGCGCATCGAAGACCAGCAGGCGGCCCGCCGCGCCCTCGACGCCGCGCGCCTTGATGATCGCGGTGGCGCCCCGCCGCAGCGGCGACGGGTAGATCTCCAGACGCCCGGAGCCCGTGTCCAACTGCAGGTCGACCACGCCGGTCGTGCCGGGGTGGTAGCCGTGCGGGCCGGGGCCGGCCGGCACCACGCCGTGGCAGACGGTGCAGTCGCGCAACGTGCCCGCGTGGCCCTGCAGGTCGATGTTGTTGAGGTTGTCCGCGGCCTCGCGGCTCGGGAAGATGGCGTGGGGGGAGCCGTGGCAGGCAGAGCACATCAGCCCGCCGTGCCCGGTGCTGAAGCGGTAGAGCTGGCCCACCGGCTCCCCGTACTGGGGGGTGTGGCAGGTGCGGCAGGCGGGCTCGTCCAGCCAGGGGATGCGGCCCTGGTGCTCGATCGAGCCGGAGACCTGCTGCAGGTCGCCGTGGCAGTCCTGGCAGACCATGCCGAAGTCGGTGGCCATGGTGCCGCGCAGGCACTGCGTCTGCGGCCCGGGGTGGCACATGTTGCAGCCCGCGGGACCGGGCATCGTCTCGTCGAGGAACTTGTGCTGGTCGTGCATCCGGAACGACAGGTAGCCGGCCTCGGCGATGCCGATGGTGCCCAGCGCCGGGCTGGCGTGGCAGCCCGCGCAAAGGACCGGCCGCGCGTTCGGGTCGAAGCCCGCCTCGCGCTCGTGCCCGTTGAGGATCGCCTGCTCGCTGGAGTGGCAGCCTGCGGTGATGCAGTTCATCTCGACCGAGACCGGGATCACCGGCCGGCTGCGCGCCAGCTCCGCGCCCTGCAGGTCGCGCGCGATCACCAGGGCGTTCTGGTAGGGGGCCTCGACCGTCGGCGCTGCGTCGGTGTACGGCGTGACCGGGATGCCCTCGGCCTTGAAGTGGTCGCCCGCGGAATCGAAGGCGCCGGTGAGGCCCTTGCCGGTCAGCCCCACGTTCGGCGGCAGGTCGACGCCGAACAGGGCCTGGTCGTAGGTCCAGAAATCCGTCTTGCCCACGGAGTAGGTGTTCCCGGGCACCGAGTACTCGAGCGTCACGCCCGTGGTCACCAGCTGCGGCAGGTGGGAAGCGTCGCCGCGGTGCACCACCTGGGCGATCAGCGTGTTGTAGGGGGGCAGCACCGACAGCACGGCGTGCAGCCGGTTCATGCAGTGCATGCCGAGGTCGTTCCAGCTCAGCACGACCGTGTCGCCGGTGACGGCGGCACCGGCGGGCGGGGCCGTCGCGGCGAGCAGCAGGATGGCCAAGGCCAGGGCCGGGGCCAGAGTGAGGGGCGGTCTCTTCGCGGCGAGGTGCTGGGTCATGTCGAACCTCCGGTCCGGAGTGCCTGCCGACGGGTCGGGACTCTCAGGGGCAGGAAATCATACAATGATTGCGGTATATAAGTCAATGATAATCGAATATTATAATTATAACAACTGTATGCGAGACGGTGCATCGGGGTCGCAAATGTGCTAGCTTCCTGATTAATAAAGAGTTCAGCGATCAGTCAGGAGATGGACATGCCCCGCTGGCCGGTTCCCAACGTCGCGCAGCTCTTCGGCATCGAGCACCCGATCGTCCAGGCCGGCATGGTCTACAACAGCGGCGCGCGCCTGGCCGCAGCCGCCGCCGAGGCCGGCTGCCTGGGCCTGATCGGGGCCGGTGGCCGCCGACCGGACGACTTGCGCGCCGAGATCCGCGCCGCCCGCGCACTGACCTCGCGCCCCGTCGGCGTCAACATCCCCCTGATCGACAAGCACGCGCACGAGAGCCTGGACCTCGCGCTCGAAGAAAGCGTGGGCGTCCTGGTCACCTCGGCGGGCTCGCCGGCCCGCGTGGCGGGCAGGATCAAGGCGGCCGGCGCCGTCTTCGTCCATGTGGTCGCCACCGCGGCCCTGGCCCGCAAGTGCGAGGACGCGGGCTGCGACGCCGTGGTCTGCGAGGGCTTCGAGGCCGGCGGCCACAACGGCCGCGACGAGCTGACCACGCTGGTGCTGGTGCCGGCCTGCGTGAGCGCGGTGGACATCCCGGTCATCGCCGCCGGCGGGATCGCCACCGGCGCGCAGATCGCCGCGATGTTCGCCCTCGGCGCCGCCGGCGTGCAGGTCGGCTCGCGCTTCGCCGTCACGCGCGAGTCGGCCGGCCACGAGGCCTTCAAGCGGGCCGTCGTCGAGGGCGACGACACGCGCCTGGTCCTGAAGAAGCACGTGCCGGTGCGCCTGCTGCGCAACGCGTTCCGCGACCGCGTCGAGGAGCTCGAGGCGCGCGGCGCCGGGCGCGAGGAGCTGGCGGTCCTGCTGGGGGAGGGGCGCGCCCGGCGCGGCATGGGCGAAGGCGATCTCGAGGAGGGCGAGCTGGAGATCGGCCAGGTCGCCGCCCTGATCGACGACGTGCCCGGCGTCGCGGAACTGGTGGCCCGGCTGCTCGCGCAGTACGACGCGGCCGCGGCCCGGTTCGGGGGCTGAACGTGGACGCCCCCTGGGTGACGGCCCTGCGCTTGCGCGAAATCCTCGAGCCGGTCTGCCGCGCCCACAGCGTGGATCTGTGCGGAGTGGTCGGCCTGCCCCGCCGCCTGCCGCACGCCGCCGCCTGGTTCGACTGGCTGCAGGAAGGCAAGCACGGCGATCTCGACTACCTGCGGCGCGCCCCGCACGACCGCGCCGACCCCACCCGCGAGCGGCCCTGGGCGCGAACGCTGCTGGTCTTCGGCCAGCGCTACGCGGCCGGCTGGCCGGCGCGGGACGAGCCGGGCGATGGCGCCTGGACCCTCGGCGTCGCCCGCTACGCCCGCGGCCTCGATTACCACGACGTGCTGCGCGGCGCCATCCGCCGCACGACCGATGTGCTGCGCCACGAACTGCACCGCACGGGCGTGATCGCCGCCGAGGCCGACCTGCGCGCCGAGGACGCCGTGGACGCCGGCCCCTTCCTGGAGCGCGAGCACGCCTGGCTCGCGGGCCTCGGCTTCTTCGGCAAGAACACGCTGCTGATCCACCCGCGCCTGGGCTCGGGGCTGTTCCTGGGCGTGGCCGTGCTCGGTCTGGAGGTGACCGGCCTCGCCGACGCGCCGCGGCCGCTGGTCGGCCCGCCCGCGCAGCGCCTGTCCGGACAGTTTCAACCAGTCGCCGACGGCATGGCCTCCCTGTGCGGCAGCTGCAGCCTATGCCAGGACCACTGCCCCACCGGCGCCCTGGACACGCCCTTCGAGCTGGACGCGCACCGCTGCCTGGCGACCTGGTCGATCGAGTGGCAGGGCCGCGCTCCCGCGGACCGGCGCGCCTCGCAGGGTGACCATCTGTTCGGCTGCGACATCTGCCAGCAGGTCTGCCCCTGGAACCACAAGGCGCTGCGACGACCGGCGGGCGAACCGCCCCGCACCGAGTACGAGGCCCTGCCCGAGCACGCGGAC
>DYDD01000015.1:9200-24858 GCA_020718045.1 Fibrobacter sp.
CGCCGCTGTGGCGGGCCCACCCCGAGGGGATGCGGCGCAACGCGCTGATCGTCGCGGCCAACACCGGCCGCCGCGATCTGCTGCCGGCGATCCGCGAGGCGGCCGCCGGGGATCCCGACCCGGAGGTCCGCGAGGTCGCCGCCTGGGCGCTGGCGGAGCTGGAGGAGGTGCCGTCGTGAACGGGAACGTTGTGAACGGGAACGTGGCCGCGGCCTGGTGGGAACCCGCCCCGCGCGGCGCGGTGCTCTGCGGCCTGTGCCCCCTGCGCTGCCGTCTGCGGGAGGGGCGGGACGGACCCTGCGGCACCCGCGGCAACCGCGGCGGCCGCATGGTCGCCCTGCAGTACGGGGAGGTCGTGGCGCTGGCCATGGACCCCATCGAGAAGAAGCCGCTGCTGCACTTCCATCCCGGTTCGCGGATCCTGTCGCTGGCCGCCCGGGGCTGCAACCTACACTGCGCGTTCTGCCAGAACTGGAGTATCAGCCAGGAGCTGGACCGCCCCGTGCGGCTCGTCACGCCCGAGCAGGCCGTGACCCTGGCCCGCAGCGAAGGGTCGCTCGGGCTGGCCTACACCTACAGCGAGCCGCTGGTCTGGTTCGAGTACGTGCGGGACACGGCCAGGCTGGCGCGGGCGGCCGGGCTGAAGAACGTGGTGGTGACCAACGGGTTCCTCGAGCCCGGGCCGCTGGAGGAGCTGATCCCCTGGCTGGACGCCGCCAACGTCGACCTCAAGTCGATGGACGACGTCTTCTACCGGAAGGTCTGCAAGGCCCGCCTGGCCCCCGTACTGACGACGATCCGCCGCCTACACGCGGCCGGCGTCCACGTCGAGGTCACCAACCTCGTGATCCCGGGGTACAACGACGCCGACGGGCAGTTGCGCGCCGTGGCGGACTTCGTGGCCTCGGTGGACCGGCGCCTCCCGCTGCACTTCTCGGCCTACCACCCGGCCTGGAAGCTGGACGCGCCGCCCACGCCGCGCGCCACCCTGGAGCGCGCAGCGCGGATCGGCCGCGAGCGGCTGGAGCATGTCCATCTCGGCAACGTTTGAGCATCACCGGGTTTGCGAGAGAGCAGTAACCGCGTATCTTGAACTTCGGAAATAAGTTGTGGCAATCATCGCCGCCGCCGCCGTGGGTCGGCGGCGGGCCGTTCAGGAGTCCCTATGCCGGTCGCACCGTCGCCGTCGCGCCACCACTACACCCGTGGCGAGGAGATCGCCAACAGCGTCACCCACGGCGTCGGCGCCGCTCTGGCCGTCGCGGGCCTGGTGCTGTTGGCCGTGCGCGCCCACGCGTCGGGCGACCCCTGGCGCATGGTCAGCTTCGCCGTCTTCGGCGCGACCCTGGTGCTGCTGTACACGGTCTCCTGCCTCTACCACGCCATGATCCCGCGGCGCGCCAAGCGCGTCTTCCGCTCGCTCGACCACGCCGCCATCTACCTGCTGATCGCCGGCACCTACACGCCGTTCCTGCTGGTGAGCCTGCGCGGCGGCTGGGGCTGGAGCATGTTCGGGGTCATCTGGGGGCTGGCGGTCGTCGGCGTGGTCTTCAAGTCGATCTACGCCGGTCGCTTCCGCGTCGTCTCGACCCTACTGTATGTCGGGATGGGCTGGCTCGCGGTGATCACGCTGAAGCCGATGCTGGCGACTGTGCCCGCCGGCGCTCTGGTCTGGCTGCTGGTCGGCGGCCTCTTCTACACGGGCGGCACGGCCTTCTACCTCTGGAAGAAGCTGCCCTACCACCACGCGATCTGGCATCTGTTCGTGATGGCCGGCAGCGCCTGCCACTGGATCGCCATCTACCGCTACCTCGGACCCGTGAACTGACGCCGCTTCGCGCACCTCACCAGGACGCGCGGGCCTCCGGGATGCTGCCGGTCCAGTCGGGGGAGCGGTGCTCGGCGCGCACGTAGGTGGTGATGCCGCCGCGCACGAACCACTTGGCGTCGATCTCGAGGAAGCGGGGAGCCAGCAGGGCGACCAGGTCGTCGGCGATGGCGTTGGTCACCTTCTCGTGGAAGGCGCCCTCGTTGCGGTAGGACCAGAGGTAGAGCTTCAGGGACTTCAGCTCGACACAGAGGGCGTCCGGCACGCAGCGGATCCGCAGGTGGGCGAAGTCGGGCTGGCCGGTCAGCGGGCACAGACAGGTGAACTCGGGGCAGTCGAAGACGATCTCGTAGTCCCGGCCCGGCTGGGGGTTCGGGAACGTCTGCAGGTCGCGGGACGGTTGGCTCGGCATCGCGGTTCCCCCTCCGGTTCGGGCTCCGACGCACGATAACCCGACCAAGGGCGGCGGGCAAGGAGAGGCGGCGCCTCGCCTTTCCCTCCTGGCGCCGCGCGCCCGCTGTGCTATCCTGCGTGCCGTCCCGCGGACCGACCCGGAAGGAGCCGTCACCCACATGCCAGGGATCTTCGGGGCCGTCGCCGCACGGCCCGACCGCGACCCGGCGCCCGTCGCCGACGCCATGCTGGACCTGCTGCGGCACCGCGACTGGTATCGCATTCTGCTGCGCCGGGACGGCCCTCGCGCCCTGGGCGCGACCTCGACCAGCCCCTGGTTCGCCGAGGCGGACCGCCTGGCCGAGACCCCGCAGGCGCTGCTGCTGGTCGACGGCACGGCCTTCACCATCGACGGCGTCCCGCTGCCCGACGACGCGCCCGGCCTCGCCCGCCGACTGCTGGACCTCTACCTCGCCGACGGCGACGGCTTCATCGACCGCGTCGGCGGCCACTTCAACCTCGTGGTCGCTGACCGACGCGACGGCCGCGTCCAGCTGCTGAACGACAAGCTCGGCTTCGCCCACCTCTACTGGTACGCCGACGACGAGGTGTTCCTCTTCGGCCCCGAGCTGAAGGCCTTCCTGGCCTGGCGCGGCCTGCCGCGGCGCGTCGACGCCGCCTCGGCCGCCACCTTCCTGGCCAAGGAGTGCCCCTACGGCCGCGCCACGCTGCTGCAGGGCGTGACCATGCTGGGACCGGCCGAGCGCGTCGTCTGGGACGGCGCCGCCGTAACGGTCTCGCGGCGCTGGCGCGCGGAGCCTCGCCCCGAGGAGGGCCGCGCCCGCGACGACCTGCTCGACGAGGCCGAGGCCCTCTACGCCCGCGCCTCGGCCAAGCGCCTGCCCGCAGGCTACGACGGGCGCCTCGTGGTCGCCCTGTCCGGCGGCCTGGACTCCCGGATGCTGCTGCACCAGGTGAAGGACCGGGCCGGCCTCGACCTGTTCACCCACGGGCAGCCCGACTGCAGCGAGGTCGCGATCGCGCGCCGCACCGCCGAGGTCCTGGGTCTGCGCGACCGCCACCGCCTGATCGAGATCGACCCCGCCTGGGCCGGCCGCCACGCCCGCCGCGCGGTGTGGCTCAACGACGGGCAGATGAACCTGCGCAACGCCACGCTGATCGGCATCAGCGAGGCGATCGGCGACGGCCCGGTCCCCTTCTGCAACGGGATCCTGGGGCCGTACCTGTCCATCGGCACCGGTCACTTCTGCGGCGAGGACGATCTGCGGCCGATCGCGGACGAGGACGAGCTGCGCCGCCGCGTGCTGGACTTCTCGGGCGTCGTGTCGGGCAGCGCCGGCTTCGCCGCGATCATGCGGCCGGACGCCGCCGAGGAGCTGCGCCGGCTGGCCCGCGGGCAGGTCTGGGACGCCTTCGCCGACTGGCGCCACGCGTCGCTGTTCGGCGACCAGAAGATGCTGCACATGCACTTCAACCTCGGCCGGCGCATGCAGGCCTCGGTGGACGTGCACAAGTTCTTCTTCCACGACCTGCTGCCGTTCGTGGACGAGGACCTCTTCGACTTCTGGCTGCGGCTGCCGCCGCGCGCGAAGTTCGAGAACGAGCTGTACCTCGACCTCTACCGCACGCGCCTGACCGCGCTGGCGCGCGTGCCCTGGAGCCGCACCGGCCACGACCTGTTCGCCTCGCCGGAGGCCGTGCGCCGCACCGTCGAGCGCCGCCGGCGCCTGTTGCAGATGAACCGGCGGGTGCGTCGGCTGACCCGCGGCCTGGTCAACGTCCGCGACCGCCACGCCTACAACGACCGCCCCGCCTGGCTGCGCCGCAACCGGGAGTTCCGCCGCGAATTCGACGGGGTCCTCGCCGACGTCCGCGCCACGGGCTGCGACTGGTTCGACCAGGCCGGGGTCGACGCCCTGCGCGCGGACCTCCACCACGGCGCCGACTGGCACTTCCACGCCCTGGCCCAGGTCTACACGATGGTGGTCTGGCACGGCCAGTTCCTGCGCGACGCAGCGCCCGGGCGCGACCTCGCACCGCTGGGAGCCGCATGACGACGACCCGCGCCACCTTCAAGCACGCCTGGGTCTACACCCTGGCGGCGGTCACCGGGAAGATGATCAGCTTCTTCCTGCTGCCGTTCTACGCCCACGTCCTGCAGGACGTGGGCTACGGCGTGATCGGCATGATCGAGGCGTCGCTGGCCTTCCTGTTCACGCTGATGTCCTACGGCGTCCAGAGCGCGGTCACCCGCTTCTACTACGACCGCCCGCCCGAGGAACGCAACCGCGTCGTCAGCACGGGCATGCTGCAGACGGCGGCGATCAGCACGGCGCTGTGCCTGCCGCTGATGCTGGCCAGCGGCCCCCTGAGCGGCTGGCTGCTCGGCGACGCGTCGATGTGGCACCTGCTGGTGCTGGCGATGCTGGGCTTCGTCTTCGAGCTGACCGGGACGGCCGCCTCGGCGATCCTGCTGATCGAACAGCGTTCGACGACGTTCTCGGTCATCGGCCTGGCGCGGCTGCTGATCGGGGTCGCCACGAGCATCTGGTTCGTGCTGGTCCTGGACTGGGGGCTGTTCGGCTACTTCCTGAGCGGGACCCTGACGACCCTGATCTCCTCGGTCTGGTTCGTCACGATCGCCGTGCGGCGCTGCGGCGCGGCCTGGGACCGTGGGATCTCGCGCGACCTGTTCTTCTTCCAGCTGCCCCTGGTGCCAGGCAACCTGGCCTCGTTCGTCTCGCGCCAGGCCGAACGCGTGCTGGTGCGCTACCAGCTCGACCTGGCCAGCGTGGGCGTCCTGGAGATGGGCTACAAGTTCCCCTCGCTCATCAGCCTGATGATCACGCAGCCCTTCATGAAGTCCTGGAACACCACGCGCACCGCGATGGCCGACGAGCCGGGGGCGCCGGAGCACATCGGCCGCGTCTTCACCTGGTACCTGCTGCTGGTGGCGTCGGTGGGGCTGGTGATCGTGGTGAACATCCCGGCCGTGCTGCGGCTGCTGACGCCGCCCGAGTTCTGGAACGCCCACCGCATCGCGCGCGTCGAGGTCCTGACGATGATCCTGCAGGGCTGCTACTGGCACGTCACCTTCGGCATGTACTACGCCAAGGACATGCGCTCGCTGTCCTGGATCCGCGGCGTCACCTCGGCGGTGAAGGTCGCCCTGTCGGTGCTCTTCATCAAGCTGTGGGGCCTGTTCGGAGCCGCCTACTCGGCGGCCCTGATCCAGGCGGTCATGCTGTTCTGGAGCGCGCCGCTGGCCCAGCGCAAGTACCGGATCCGCTACGAGTGGCGCAAGATCTGGCTGATCGGCGTCAGCAGTGCAGTGGCCTTCGTGGTGCTGATCACGCTGGACCTCGAAGCCCTGGGGGCGTACCGCTGGCTGCGCGACGTCGCGGTGCCCGGTGTCGGCCGGGCCCTCGCGGCAACGCCGCTGGGGACCTGGAAGGAAGGCAAGGCGGTCACCCTGCTGCTCGAGCGGGCCGACTTGATGTCCGACCTGGTCCTGCGCACCCTGCTGTGCCTGCCCTACGCCCTGCTGATCCCCACGCTGCACTACGAGACGCGCACGAAGATCCTGAAGCGGCTGCGGGGCCTGCGACGGCGCTGAGAAGACGATCGACGGCGAGAAGAAGCCCCGGGCGAGCACCCGGGGCTTCCTCGTTCCGGCGGGACTGTGCGGACTATTTGATCAGGGCCAGCGGGCCGGTCTGCTCGTCCGCCCCCGCCCTGACCCGGTAGAAGTACACGCCCGAGCCCACGCGCCGTCCCGCGTCGTCGTCGCCCCGCCAGACCACGGCGTGCACCGCCGCGCCCAGGTCGCCGTCGACCAGCGTGCGCACGAGGCGGCCGCCCGCGTCGTAGATGCGCACGCTCGCCCGCGCGGCGGCGGGCAGCGCGAAGCGAATCGTCGTGCTGGGGTTGAACGGGTTGGGGAAGGCCGGGTCGACCCGGAAGACCGCCGGCACGCCCTGGCCCGGCCCGTCGTCGACGCCCGTGCCCAGGCTGCAGCCCTGGCCGAAGGTGCCGATCTGGCCGCAGCCGCCGCTGTGGGCCGGCAGGCAGGGCGAGGTGTCGAACAGGGTGAGGTCCCTGGCGACCTGGTCGCAGAACTGCGGGTCCAGCGAGACGTTGCCGTTGGCGCCGGTGGGGTTCGTGACGCCGCCGAAGTCGCCGCCGGCGTTGCCGTGGACGTCGTTGCAGTTGAAGACGAGGCTGCCGCCCGTGGCGTAGATGCCCTGGGCCGCCGCGGTGGAGCCGCTGTTGGCGGCGACGATGTTACTGGTGAACGTGGCCGAGGAGTTCGAGAGGTAGGCGCCGCCGCCGGCGCTGCCGCCCGCGTTCAGGGCGATGGTGTTGCCGGTCAGCGCGGCGCCGGACACCGTGTCCAGGTAGAGGCCGCCGGCGAAGAAGACGGCCGCGTTGTCCCTCAGCACGGAGTTGGCGACGGTCAGCGAACCCCCGGCCAGCTTGGCCACGCCGCCGCCGATCATGCCGGCGTTGTCTCGCACCACGAGGCTGTCCAGGTTCACGGCGCCGCCCTCGACGCAGATGCCGCCGCCGTACAGGAAGGTGGCGGTGGGCGACGGGACGTTGGCGGCGACCAGGCCGCCGACGGCCGTCAGGGTGCCGCCGTTGACGTAGACGCCGCAGCCCTTGGACTTGGCCGTGTTGCCGCTGATCTCGGCATGGTCCAGCACGACGGCGGTCGCGCCGGTGCTGTTGGCGGCGTAGATGCCACCGCCCAGGTCGGCGTTGGCGTGGCCGGACACGACGGTCCGGCGCAGGGTCAGCGTCGCGTCGGTGACGTAGATCCCGCCGCCGCGGGGCGCCGACGGGTTGTTGACGATCGAGGTGTTGCCGGAGATCACGCAGTCGATCAGCGTGGGGGCGCCGCGGTAGACGTAGACGCCGGCGCCGTACAGGGACGTATTGCCGTGCACCTGCACGTTCTCGAGCACGGCGTTGCTGTCGTACAGCAGCACGCCGCCGCCGCCGCCGATCAGGGTGCCGCTGCCGGTGGCGTTGCCCGTGACGTCGATGTTGCGCAGCGTCGCGTCGCCGCTGACGACCAGCCCGCCGCCGTAGCGGCCGGTGTAGGGGATGCTCGTGTACTGCTGGCCGCCGCCGCCGGTGCAGCGGAAGCCGTCGACGACCACGCCGGTCCCGGCGTTGTTGCTGACGCTCATCGCCGGGCTCGAGGGCAGGGCCGTGATGACGGTCGGCGTGCCGATCGGGTCGCGCGTCGCGAAGGCGTCGTTCCAGCCGCCGCGGTAGGTCAGGTCCTTGTCCTTGATCTCGAAGGGCGCGGTCAGGACCAGGGACGTCGCCAGGTCGATGGTGTCGCCGGCGGCGGCGCTGTTGACGGCGTCGTCGATGGACACGAACTCCAGCGGCACCCGGTGCGTGCGGTCGCCCAGCGCCTTCAGGAGGTTCACGCGGCCGGCGCCCAGCTTGCCCGCCAGGGTGGGGTTGATGTCGTCGATGTTGTCGCAGCTGGCCAGCAGCAGCGCGATGATCTGCTCGCGGGTGTAGCCGGGGTGGGCCGACCACAGCAGCGCGACGGCGCCGCAGGTGATGGGAGCGGCGAAGGACGTGCCGTCGACCGAGGCGTAGGTGCTGCTGGCGGTGTCGTGGTCGTACCAGGTGGTGTAGATGCCGGCGCCGGGGGCCGACAGCTCGACCCAGGTGCCGTAGGAAGAGAAGCTGGCCTTCTCGTCGTCCGGGCCCGTGGCGGCGACCGACAGCACGCCGTCGGCGGTGCCCAGGAATTCCGGGACCTCGTGGTTGTCGTTGCCGGCGGCGGCGACCAGGATCACGCCGTTGAGCTGGGCATAGTCCACGGCATCCGCGAGGATGCTGCTGCTGCCCCAGCTGCAGTTGATGACCTTGGCGCCCATGTCCGTCGCGTAGGTGATGCCCTGGGAGGCCCAGGTCATGCCGATCAGGCCGGTGCCGCTGGAGGACAGGTAGCCGGCGCGCACGGCCAGGATCTTGCAGCCGCCGGCCGTGCCGGAGATGCCGAGGGCGTTGCCGGTCAGTGGCGCCACGTTGCCGGAGCAGCCGGTGCCGTGGCCGCCGAAGTCCATGGGGTTGTTGTCGGCGACGGACATATCCTCGCCGGGCCAGCCGCCGGAGGCGCCGCTGACGAAGTCCCAGCCGCGGATGTCGTCCATGCGGCCGTTGTGGTCGTCGTCGGTGCCGGGGTTGCCGTAGTACTCCGTCCAGTTGGTGAACAGCGCGCCGTTGACCTTGTCGGGGTGCGGCCCGCCGAGGTCGGGGTGGTGCCAGTCCACGCCCGAGTCGATGACGGCCACGATCACGTTCGAGTCGCCTTGGGCCTCCTGCCAGCCGCCGAGCCAGCGGACGTCCTTGCCGCCGTAGGAGGTGTTGCGCAGGTACCACTGGCCGGTCAGGCCGGGGTCGTCGGGGATGGCGATGTCCATGCGTCGCAGCTCGTCCTTGACCGTCTTGCGCACGCCGGGCAGGGTCGTGAAGGCGGCCTGGGCCAGGTCCAGGTCGATGGCGGGATCGAATTCCGCCACCCAGTGCCGGCTCAGGTCGGGCGCGCCGGACTTCCCGGCGAACCTGAGGTCCGGGAACAGGGGCCCGAGGTTCGTGACGCGCAGCTCGGCCGCCACCGCCTGCAGGGCGGGGTCTTCGAGGAGCACGCCGCCGCCTGCCGCCTCGGCGACCGCGGGCCGGTAGCCGGGCTCGAGTTCCAGCACCATGCGGCCCGGGATGTAGCCGGCGAAACTGTCCGCCAGGGCTGCAGCGGGGACCAGGATGGTCATGGCGGCCAGGGCCGCCCAGACGGTCGCAGCGGGTCTCTTCATGATGGACGCGTCCTCTCTGATGGGTCATCCTCGGCGAGGTCCGATACGTGCGGGGCATGACAGCATGATGATAGTCAAATAATGTCGATTATTCAACACGGGCGGTTCCTGGCCTGCCCGGCGGGAGGTCGGCGGGCGTTGCGCATCGCGTTCCTGGAGCCCTACGACGGCGGATCCCACCGGGCCTTCCGCGAGGGGCTGACCGCCCACTCCCGGCACGAGATCCGGTCCTGGACCCTGCCGCCGCGGTTCTGGAAGTGGCGCATGCGGGGCGCCGCGCCGTGGTTCGCGGACCGCCTGCGCGAGGACGCGGCGGACTGCGACCTGCTGCTGGCGACAGATTTCCTGAACGCGGCCGACCTGCGCGGCCTGCTGCCGCGGCCCCTGGACCGTGCGCCGCTGCTGCTCTACATGCACGAGAACCAGCTGACCTACCCGTTGTCGCCCGACGAGGCCTTCGACTTCCACTTCGGCTTCACCAACATCGTGAGCTGCCTGGCGGCGGACCGCGTGGCGTTCAACTCCGAATACCACCGCGGCCTGTTCCTGGACGCGCTGCCCGACTACCTGTCCCGCATGCCCGAGGCGGTGCCCAAGGGGATCCGCGAGCGTCTGGCGGCCTGCAGCTGCGTGCTGCCGGTCGGGATCGCGCGGGCGCCGCACCCCCCGGACGCCTTCGCCCCCTACCTCGGCGGGCGTTGCGACGCCGGTCTGGGTCCCGGCTGGCCCCGCGACGGCCGCGAGCATGTGATCCTCTGGAACCACCGCTGGGAATTCGACAAGCGGCCGCAGATGTTCGCCCGCGCGCTGCTGCGCCTGGCCGAGCGCGGCCGGTCGTTCCGCCTGCTGCTGCTGGGCGAGCCGCGGCAGCAGGAAGCGGTCTTCACCCCGCTGCGCGAACGCCTGGGTGAGCGTATCCTGGCCTGGGGGGAGCAGGACCGCGCGGGCTACGAGGCGTGCCTGGCTCGGGCCGACATCGTGGTCAGCTGCGCGGCCCAGGAGTATTTCGGCATCGCCGTGGCCGAGGCCGTCCACGCCGGCTGCTACCCGGTGCTGCCGCGCGAGCAGGCGTACCCGTCGCTCTACGGCGCGCGCTGCCGAGGCCGCCACCTCTACGACGGCGAGGAGGGGCTGGTCGGCCTGCTGGACGCCCTGCTCGCCGGCGACGGTTGCGGCCACGTCTGCTCGCTGCCCCTGGACGCGGACGCCTTCTGCTGGGAACGGCTGGCGCCGCGATTCGACACCCTGTTCGAGGAGATGCTGCGCGCATGACCGCCCCCCGCCGCTACGCGAGCCTGCTGCTGGACGTCGAGGGCGTGCTGGTGCGCGACAAGGGCTACGAGCCCGTGCCGGGCGCCCGGTCCTGGTTCGAGGGGGTCGTCGCTCGCGGCACGCCGCACTGCCTGGTCAGCAACAACACGACCCACCCGCCGGCCGCGCTGGCGGCAGCCCTGCGGGCGGCGGGGTTCGCCGTCGAGGAGCCGCGCCTGGTGACGGCGCTCGGTCTCGGCGCGCGGCTGCTCGCCGCCTGGGGCAAGCGCCGGCTGCTGTGGCTGGGATCCGCCGACCTGGAGGGTTGGTGGCGGGATGCCGGTTTCGAACTCGTGCGCGAGGGCCCCTGCGACGCGGTGGTCCTGGGCGCCGACCCGGCCCTCACGACCGGGGACCTCGAATCGGCCCTGCCCGCCCTGGTCGACGGGGGCGCCGAACTGGTCGCCCTGCACCGCGGCCTCTTCTACCTGGACGCCGCCGGTCACCGCCGCTTCGGACCGGGGTTCTACGTCGCGGCCCTGGAGCAGGCGGCGGCGCACCCGGCCGTCGTGATCGGCAAGCCGCAGGACCGGATCTACCGTCGGGCCCTGGAAATCATTGGCGGCGCGCCCCGCGACGCGTTATTTATCTCTGACGATCCCGTCGCCGACCTCGTCACCGCCAAGCGCCTGGGGATGGGGACGGCGTTCGTGCTGTCCGGCAAGCACGCCGACTGCGGCGTCCTGGGCCGCCTGGACCAGCAGGACTGGCCGGACCTGATCGCCGATTCGCTGGCCGACCTGGAACCGCCCGCACCCGCCGCTCCGCAGGAGGACGCGCGTCCGTGAACAACCCGACCAACGACCAGGACCTCAAGCGCTTCGGGCAGCTGACGCTGACGGCCTGGGAGTTGGAGCACGCCCTGGACAACGTCGTGCCCGATCCCGAGCTGGAGGAGCAGCCCCCGCGGCCGGCTCGCGCCGCCGCGATGGCCCTGCGCGCCCACGCCCGCCTGCAGGGCGAGATGGAGGCGCGCCTGGGCGTGCCGAAGGAACACCGCACGCGCATCGGCATCCAGCCGGAAGTCGACGAGAGCGTGCTGCTGGTCCACGGTTCGACCGGCACGCCGCAGGACCTCGACGGCCTGGCCAGGTTCCTGCACGGCCAGGGCTACACCGTCTACAACATGCTGCTGCCCGGCCACGGCCTCGCGACCGCGAACCTGCCGGTGGTGAAGTGGAAGGCCTGCCTCAACGAGGTGCAGCTGCGCTACCGCGTGCTCGCCCGCCACAGCCGGCTGGTCCACGTGGTGGGCTTCAGCTTCGGCGGCGCGCTGGCCATCCTGCTCACGCGGCAGGAGCAGCCGGCCTCGCTGTCGCTGTTCGCCCCGGCCCTGGTGCCGCGCGTACCGCTGGGCACGCGGCTGCTGATGCTGATGGGCCTGCACCGCCTGCCGCCGCTGCGCCGGCGGATCGGTTGGAACCTCGAGGTCTTCGAGTCGATGGAGCGCGCCAAGTCCCAGCTCGGCAAGCTGCGCCTGCCGATCTATGCGGCGCACTGCGAGGACGACGCCCGCATCGACCCGGCTTCGCTGCGCCTGCTCCAGAAGCGGACGCGCCATCGGGCCTCCCGCTTCCGGCTGTTCAAGACCGGCGGGCACATGATCCTGGCCGCCCACGGAGAGACGACGCTCAACGACGCTTTGCTGCAGTTCCTCCGCGACCGGCACTGACCGGCGCTGTCCGACCGTGCGCAGGCCGCGACCCTCCCGGTTGCACTTTGCACGGTGTCGGCGATCCCCCCGCCGCCCCCTGGTTCCCCCGCCTTCCCCGTCGCGGCCCGCGCTGCCCCGTTTCCCGGGATTTCCCGCTGTTTCCCGTGAGGGAGAGGCGTAGCGGCGGGCGGCACGGGAGTTGCTTGCACGACCGCTACACAGCTGCGGGCTCGCCCCGCACCCGTCCCGAAAAGGAGTGCAGCAACATGAACGACACCCGTGATCACGGCACCGCCACCATCTACATCGGCGCCGAAGAGACGTCCAACCAGGTGCTGACCTCGGTCGAGGCCGCGGAGTACCTCAAGATGCACGTCAAGACGGTGTGCCGGCTGGCCAAGGAGGGAAAGATCCCCGCCAAGAAGGTCGGCAGCGAGTGGCGGTTCCTGCGACGCGTGCTCGACGGCTGGCTCGCGAAGGAAATGGTCTGACATGCCCGTCCGCTTCCAGACGTCGCCGGCGCCCCGCGCCGGTGTCGCGGTCCTGCGCTTCGACGGCACCGTCGCGCGCGGCGACCACCGGCGTTTTGCCGCCGCCGCCGGGGAACTCCTCGGCGCGGGCGCGTGCACGAGCGGTCTGGTTCTGGAGCTGACGGACCTCCTGTCGATCAGCGAGGAGCTCGCGGACGAGATCGCTCTGCTGCGGCGGCGGCTGGCCGCGGACGGCGCGCAGATGGCCGCCGTCGGCGCCAGCGTCGTGGTCGGCTGGTTCCTGCAGCGGCGTCTGGGAGGGCAGCCGCTGCGGGAGTGCGCGACCGTCGAGGAGGCGGCCGCGGCGGTCCCGACCGGCGGCGCCCCCGACGTCGTGGGCGGGTCTCCCCGGTCCGACACGGTCGAGGCGGGACGGGAGTTCCCTTCGCTCTCGACGGTGGCGGGATTCCTCGAGTGCCTCGGCGGCGACGCCCCGTCCGCCGATTGGACCGCCGCCCTGAACGCGCTGCTGCATCGCGGCGGATTGGGCAGAGAGGCCCACCTGCTGCGCTGCGACGGCGACCGTCTCGTCCTGGACGGCCATCTCGACGCGCTCGCGGAGGCGGGCGGCCGGCTGGAGACGCTGCTCGTCGCCGCGCAGACGCCCTTGTCGCTGCACGAGCTGGATGTCGCGGCCCTGTCGCAGCGGGAGCAGAATTTCCTGCGCTGGTGCGGGGCCGACGTCGTGGTCCCCCTGAGGGCCGCCGGCAGGCTGCAGGGCGCGATGCTGGTGCGCTCGGGCCGCGACGGCGGCCTCTTCTCCTACCTCCCCGGCGAACTGCTCGGACTGAGCCTGGTCGGCTGCCTGATCGGCGGGAAGCTCGCGCTGTCGACGCCGGTTCTCGCCGCCGACCGGAGTGCGGGAACGCGGACCGCCGAGGCCGAAGTCGTGCTCTCCGAAGTCTGAACCACCGCCCTTGTCCCGTTTCGAGGCACGCTTTTTTCGGTAACATATTCATAACTTACATTATTACAACTAGATACGATGAGTGCCACCCTTCGGTGTCACTTCGGTGGTCGTGGTGTCGGTCCTGATCGACGGGCCATCGCGGCAACGCTTGCGTTAACATTATTGTTATTAACATATTACGCCGATTTCCCAGTCCGATTGCCCCTGGCGGTGTCCTTGCTGAAGGGGTGCGGGGGCGGTCGAGCGGGGCTGGGAGGACTCGTGGAACCGCACGGCCACAACCGGCGGGAGAGAGGGCGCCTAAGCTCTTCCGCCGGTGGCCACCCCGCCCGAACGACACGAGCAGGGGGGGACGCGCATGACGACCGGGGAAGTGCGGGGTTGTCTCGAAGCGGCTCTGGCGGGCACGAGCCGACGTCTGCGCAGGGCCGGCGTGCAGCTGAGCGACTGGGGCGTGTCGGAACGGCCTCGGGAGTGGAAGCTGTGGCTCGAATGTCGCGATGTTCTGTCGTCCGCCTCCGGCGAGTCGCGCCGATCCGGCGCTCCATGGCGGCGCGAAACTCCGACCTGGCGCGCCGCGGCATCCTGGCCTCGCTCCCCGCGCGCCGGTCGACGGCATGCCCTGGCGGCGCTGGCGCTGGCCCTGTCGGAGGTGGCGCTGGTCTCGGGACGGGGGGTGACGCTGTGGCGGGAGGAGCGGGAAGGAGAGCCTAGCCGGCCTGGGCCGGCGCCGCCTCGACGCGCTCACGCCCTTTCAGGGCGATGCGGTTGAGCTCGGAGGTCAGTTCCTCGACCGACAGGCCGCGGCGGATCTCGCCGGCGTGGGCCAACGAGATGGCGCGCGTCTCCTCGGAGACGACGATGACCGCCGCATCGGACACCTCGCTCAGGCCGATGGCGGCGCGGTGGCGGGTGCCGAGCACGTAGCCCAGCTCGGAGCGCTCGGTGTTCGGCAGGATGCAGGAAGCGGCGACGATCTTGTCCTGGCTGATGACCACGGCCCCGTCGTGCAGCGGCCCGGGCACGGTGAAGATCGACTCGATCAGCTCGCAGGAGATGTCCGCGTTGAGCAGCGTGCCGGTCTTGGCCCAACGGCCGAGGCTGATCTCGCGCTCCAGCACGATCAGGGCGCCGAGGCCGCGGCGCGACAGGCGCTCGGCGGCGTGGACGATCTCCTGCTGGGCTGGGATCTCCTCCGGCGCGGCGAAGAAGAGGATCCCGCGGCGGCGTCCCAGGTAGGTCAGGGCCGTGCGCAGCTCCGGCTGGAAGATGATGATGAAGGCCACGACCCAGACCGTCTGCAGCGAGTAGAGGATCTGCCGAACGACGATCATGCCGAGGCGTTCGGCGATCCAGGACAGCACGGCGAGCAGCCCGAGGCCGACGAACATCTGCGTGGCGCGCGTGCCCCGCACCAGCAGCAGCAGGCGGTAGAGCAGGAACGCCACGATCAGGATGTCGAGGATGTCGATGATCAGGGAATCGGCCAGGAACTTCAGCATCGGTTCATCCCGGTGTCCGGGCCCGCGGGCGCAGCGTCGGATCGCAGCATAGCATCGGCCTGCCGCCGGCTCAACGCCGATCTCCCGCGGCGGCGACCGCCGCGAGGACTTCCAGCATCTGCATCGTCTCGGCCACGTCGTGGACCCGCACCGCGGCCGCGCCGGCCGCGAAGGCGATCGCGACGGCGGCCAGGCTGCCCGGCAGCCGCCGTTCCACGGGAGCCCCGTTGACGTCGGCGATGAACGACTTGCGCGAGGCCCCGATCAGCGCGGGCCGCCCGCCCGTCGCCTCGCGCACCCGCGCCAGCAGGGCCAGGTTGTGGCCGAGGTCCTTGCCGAAGCCGAGACCGGGGTCGACCAGCAGCCGCGACGGCGACACGCCGGCGGCCAGCGCCGCCGCGACGCGCTCCTCGAGGTGGGCCGCCACCTCGGCGACCACATCGCCGTAGCGAGGGTCCGCCTGCATGGTCGCCGGCGCACCCCTCATGTGCATGAGCACCAGGCCGCAGCCCGCGGCGGCCGCCAGCGGCAGCAGGCCGGGGTCGCCGCGGCCGGCGGTGATGTCGTTCAGCCCGTCGGCGCCGGCGTCGAGGGCGGCCCGGGCGGTGTCCGCGCGCCAGGTGTCCACTGTCAGGGGCACCGCCACGCGGCGGCGGACGGCGGCCAG
>DYDD01000207.1:0-571 GCA_020718045.1 Fibrobacter sp.
GGGCGCCCTGGGGCTGCCGCGCCGGTCTCGGCGACTTCGACCTCGACCGGGCGGCCGGCGGCCGCCTGGTCTTCGCACCCGGCGGCGGGCACCGCTTCGCCGTCTCGGGCGCGTACCGCGAGCGGGACGGCGCGATCGCCGAACGCCCGCTGGGCTGCGAGTACACGACCACCGCGCTGCCGCACGTCGGCGCGCTTGTCCGCGCGGCCTACGATCTCGAATCGCACCGCTGGTCGCGGCTCGAGGCGCAGGCACGGTGGCAGCCAGCGGCGTCGCGGCCCGCGCTGAGCCTGCAATTCGTGGACCGCCGCCCCGCCGTCGACGCGTTGTCGTGGTTCGCCCGCTTCGCGGACGTGAAGCGGGTCCGCCTGGCGCGCGGCGCCCTGTCCTGGGAACGCCGTTCGCACTGGGGCGGCGAACTGGAGTACGTAGGATCCTTCGTCGGCGCGCGCGCTTCGTCGCGCGTGGGGATCGCGCTGCTGCTGCCGGCGGCGCGCGTCGGCTGGTCGGTCCGTCTCGACGACCAGGGCGACGAGAGCAGCCTCTACGGGGAGCTGGCCTGGCAGGCCCG
>DYDD01000207.1:581-764 GCA_020718045.1 Fibrobacter sp.
CGGCTCGAGGGCGGGGCTTCGCGCCACGTGTACGCGCTGATCGCGGACGCCACGACCGCCGACGAGCGCGAGCTGACCACCTTCGCGGCACGGGCCCGCGCCCGGCTGCGTCCGGGCCTGGACGTCACGACCGAAGTGCAGAGCCTCGACACGCCGTCCTACTCCCGGGACGTGCGCCTCCTG
>DYDD01000207.1:771-1165 GCA_020718045.1 Fibrobacter sp.
TGGACCTGGCCATGGCGCGCGGCGCGGGCCGCACCGGCCTGGACCGGGGAGGCCGGCTGCGATGAGGAAGCTGCTCGTGTTGGCGACGGTGTTC
Organism: Fibrobacter sp.; assembly: GCA_020718045.1. Lineage (GTDB taxonomy): Bacteria > Krumholzibacteriota > Krumholzibacteriia > LZORAL124-64-63 > LZORAL124-64-63 > PNOJ01. Next base: position 866 of record DYDD01000207.1, read on the forward strand.
GCCGCCGCATCCGCCGGTCTCGCCGCCGCGGAGCCCGACCGCATCATCGTCCCGCACGCGACCCACGCCGACGCCGGCGTCGCCTGCGTCGACTGCCACGCGGCAGCGGCCGAATCGCGCCGCGCGGACGACCGTCTGCTCCCGGACATGGACGTCTGCGCGGACTGCCACGACGTCGCAGACGACGCCGGCTGCGCGATGTGCCACACGAACGTCGACGAGGCCGGAGCGACGCCGCGCCCCGCGTACCCGGCGCCGAAGTTCTCCCACGCCTCCCACGCGGCGCGGGGCCTGGCGTGC
>DYDD01000207.1:1227-5124 GCA_020718045.1 Fibrobacter sp.
CTGCCACGTCACCGCCGACGGCGGCGCGGACTGCCGGCTCTGCCACGACGACGGCCTGGAACTGCGGCCCGACACGCACGGCGCCCTCTGGGCCGGCCGCCACGGCGCCGCGGCGCGGGCGGACGAGGCCACCTGCGCCCTCTGCCACACGCAGGGCGACTGCCAGCAGTGCCACGTCGGCGACGACCTGCGGCCGCGCGTCCACCCGCTGGATATCGAGTTCGGACACGCCGTGCGGGCCCACGGCCGCGAGCAGGAATGCGCGACCTGCCACGGCGAGCCGGAGTTCTGCAGCTCGTGCCACCTCGAGCGGAACGTGCTGCCCGACAGCCACTCGCGCGCCGGCTGGGTGCGGCTGCCCGACGGCGGCCGCCACGCCGTGGACGGCGTCTTCGAGCTCGAGAGCTGCATCGCCTGCCACGACGACGGCCGCGGCGCCCCGACCTGCGCCGCGTGCCACGGAGGCTGAGCACCATGACGCCCATCACGAGACCGGCCTCCCCGTGTTTGTTGCTCCTGCTGCTCGCGAGCCTCGGCCTGCTCCTTGCCGCCGGCTGCGCCGAGCAAGACCCGGGTCCCGGTCCCGGCTCCCACCCCGACTCCTGGAATCGCGCCGACTCCCCCGACTTCCACGGCCAGATCGTGGCATCGCGCGGCACCGTCTTCTGCCGCTCCTGCCACGCCGCCGACCTGCAGGGCAAGAGCGGCGCTCCCGGCTGCTGGGATTGCCACGACGGCCCCGGCGGCCATCCCGAGGGCTGGGCGGCGCCTACCGCCCACGGCGCCGCCGTCGACGTCGGCAGCGCCACCGCCTGCGCGGCCTGCCACGGTGCCGACTACCTCGGCGGCTGGAGCACGATCTCCTGCTACGCCTGCCACGCCGGCCCCGACGGCGCCCACCCGGCCGGCTGGGCCGACGCCGCCCAGCACGGCGCGGCGGTGCGCGTCGCGAGCGCCGCGTCGTGCATCGCGTGCCACGGCGCTGATTACCTGGGCGGCACCAGCGAGGTCTCGTGCTTCACCTGCCACGACGGGCCTGGCGGTCACCCTGCCGAGTGGGCTTCACCCGACGCGCACGGAGCCGCCGCCGGCGAGACCGGCGCGGCCTCGTGCGCCGCGTGCCACGGCGACGACTACCTGGGCGGCTGGAGCGCGGTCTCCTGCTTCGATTGTCATGACGGTCCCAATGGCGCGCATCCCGTCGGCTGGGCGGAACCCACGCAGCACGGCGCGATGGTGCGCGTCTCGAGCGCTGTGTCGTGCGTCGTGTGCCATGGAGCTGACTACCTGGGCGGCACCAGCTGCGTCTCGTGCTTCACGTGCCACGACGGGCCCGGCGGTCATGCCACCGGTTGGGCGGACCCTGCGCAGCACGGCGCCGAGGTCGACGCAAACGGCGCGGAGACGTGCACCGACTGCCACGGCGTCGACTACCTGGGCGGCTGGAGCGCGGTCTCCTGCTTCGATTGCCACGACGGCCCCAACGGCGCGCATCCCGTCGGCTGGGCCGAGCCCGAACAGCACGGCGCGACCGTGCGCGTCTCGAGCGCTTCATCATGCACCGAATGTCATGGCGCTGATTACCAGGGCGGCACCAGCGGCGTCTCGTGCTTCACCTGCCACGACGGGCCTGGTGGTCATGCCACCGGCTGGGTAGACCCTGCGCAGCACGGCGCCGAGGTCGATGCGAACGGCGCGGAAACGTGCACCGACTGCCACGGCGCCGACTACCTGGGCGGCTGGAGCGCGGTCTCCTGCTTCGCTTGCCACGACGGCCCCAACGGTGCGCATCCCGTCGGCTGGGCCGAACCCGAGCAGCACGGCGCGACCGTGCGTGTCTCGAGCGCCACATCATGCACCGCATGCCATGGGGTGAACTTCACGGGCGGCACCAGCGGCGTCTCGTGCTACTCGTGCCACGACGGCCCCGGCGGCCACTCGATCGGCTGGGTCAGCCCCGCGCACCACGGCGGGGAGGCCGAGGTCAACGGCACGACGTCCTGCGCCGATTGCCACGGCGCCGACCTGCGGGGCGGTTGGAGCGGGGTCTCCTGCTTCTCCTGCCACGACGGCCCCAACGGTAGCCATCCCGGCGGCTGGGCGAACCCGAACCTGCACGGCGCGACGGTGCGCGACGAGAGCGCCGCGTCCTGCACGTCGTGCCACGGCGTCGATTACCAAGGCGGCAGTACCGGGGTCTCCTGCTACGACTGCCACGACGGCCCCGGCGGCCACCCGGTCGGCTGGTCCCAGAGTTCGCAGCACGGCAACTACGCCGAGGACCACGGCACCCAGTCCTGCACGGCCTGCCACGGGCCGGATTACCTGGGCGGCTGGTCCGGCGTGTCCTGCTACCGGTGCCACGACGGGCCCAATCCCTGACGCAGCAGGGCCCCGGCGCGCACCGGGGCCCTGCTGCGATTCCATCCGTATGCCTCCGAATCCTACGGCGCCGACGCTGTGCCTTCGCTCCGGATCCGCGCCAGCACCTCGCGCCCGTTCACGTTCTCGGGGTTGAGCTCCAGCGACTTCTCGTACATCGCGATCGAGCCCGCGCTGTCGCCGGTGGCCAGCAGCGCCTCGCCCAGGCTGTCGTGGGCGTTCCACGACTCCGGGTAGAGGTCGGCGTACGCCCGGAACATCGCCACGGCCTGCGGCGCGCGTCCCGCCTGCAGGAAGCGGTAGCCGGATGAGTTGAGCTGACCTTCCATGAAGAAGTAGCTGGCTGGCGTGGCGCCGCGGCTCGCCACGACCTCGCGGACGGCGTCCTCGCCGGCCCCCTCGTCGATGAGCGCGTACAGCCGGTCGGCGGCCGACGTCTGGCCCGTCGTCACGCTCCAGAGTTCCAGCAGCGTCATGGCGTGGTTGTTGCGGTTGAAGCCCGGGCTCTGCGCCAGCTCGGGGAAGCGCGCGTCGAGCGCGAAGGTCACGAACAGCGATTCGAGGGACGCGCCGCGCGCGATCTCGGCCGGCACGCCGTCCCACAGCGCCCTGACGTAGCCGACCCGGGCCGCGAACCCGTCGTACGACAGCTCGCCGTTCCAGTGGCCGGTCAGCAGCAGCCGGATTCGGTCCTTCTGCTGCGCCAGGTATTCCCAGTTCTTCAGCAGCCGTGGGAAGTCGTGGCGCACGCCGGGCCGCGCGATGAAGGACGCCAGGCAGCCCGGCGTGTCGGTCAGCCAGCGATCGGACATCGTGTCGCCGGTCATCAGGATGCCGTGCCGGGGCACGAACACGGCGATGTCGCTCGCGGTGTGCATGCCGCCGGTGTAGTACAGCTCGAGCGAGGTGTCGCCCATGTCGAGCGTAAGGCGGTCGGTAAAGGTGCGCGTGGGCGGCGCGAGCGGCGCGTCCGACAGCAGGACGTCGCGGTTCAGGCGGTCCAGGGCCAGGTCCTCGCGCAGGCTGGGCAGGCTCGGGTCGTCCGCGGGCAGCGCCGCGAGGCGCGCCTCGGACTCCGGGATGCCGGTCGCGTACCACTCCAGGACACGCGGCCGGTCGGCGCGGCCGGCGGCCATGCCCGCGGCGACCAGCTCGTGGCCGACGATCTCGCAGTCGGCGTAGACCGCGTTGCCGCCGGTGTGGTCGGCGTGCTCGTGGGTGTTGACCAGCATCGTGAAGTCGTCGCGGCCGAGTTCGCGCGCGATGACGCGCCGCAGCTCGCGGTCGACCAGCGGGTTGCCGGTCGTGTCCACGACCAGGATGCCCTTCTGCGTGGCGAAGGCGACCGTCGCCGTCGAGGAGATGTGATCGCCCACCCAGACCCTGACGACCCCCTCGCCGAGTTTCTGGACGTGCACCGGCAGGCCGGCCACCTGTAAACGCCGGAGCAAAAGTGCGGCACCTGCCGCGCCGGTCTAAAACTGCGGCACCCCTTGCCGCCGCCTGGAGATGGGA
>DYDD01000208.1 GCA_020718045.1 Fibrobacter sp.
CCCGGGGACCCGGATGCGCAGGCAGACGAAGAAGCCCGCCACGGCGATCCCGCCGGCCAGCAGGAACACCCACTGGAAGCCGTAGCGCTCCCAGATCCAGCCCGAGAGGATCGGCAGGCTCATGGCCACCACGTGGTCGATGGTGATGCCCAGGGCGATGGTCGGGGTGATGTCGGCGGGGTCCTCGGCGATCTTCTTGAGGTAGGTGGTGCGCGCCACGCGCAGGGCGAACAGCACGCTGTCCAGGACGTAGGCCGCGTACAGCAGCTTCACGTCGCCGGCGAGGGCGTACACCAGGCAGACGCCCAGCAGCAGCAGCTCGTCGGCCGCCAGCACGGTCCGCTCCCCCAGCCAGTCGATGACGTCGCCCAGCAGCGGGCGCAGCACGATACCCAGGGCCGCGGCGATCACGAAAAGCATGGCGATGGTCTCGACCGTGACGCCGTGCCGGCTGACCAGCACCCAGCCGCCGAAGGCCAGGAAGATCTGCTTGCGCACCCCGAACAGGGCGCTGATGGCGTAGAACAGGTGGTAGCGCCGCTTGTAGACCAGTCGCCGCGAGCGCGTCCCGGTGCGGCCGATCTGCAGCCGCAGGTAGAACCAGCCCGCGGCCGCCGCGCAGACCGCGGCCAGGCCGTAGAACAGGTCGTAGCGGTCGCCCACCTGCCGCGCGATGAGCCAGACGCCGGCCACGCCCAGGATCGTGCCCAGGTTGCGGGCGCCGCCGAGCTGGCCGAGGCGGCGCCCCTCGTTGCCGCTGCGGGCCAGGGTCAGACCCAGCGGGCCCTCCACGGCGAAGATGATGTGGTCGCCGAGGCTCCAGATCATCAGGAAGGCGACCAGCGGCAGGGTCCCATTCGCGAGCAGCCCGAGGCCGAGCGCGCCACCCGCGGTCAGGATCATCGCCGCGGCGGCCATGCGCGCCTCGCACATGAAGGTCAGCAGCGCGGCCGAGATGAACATGATCAAGAAGCCGGGCAGCTCGCGCGGCAGCTCGATCCAGCCGCGCGCTCCGGCGTCCAGCGCGTGGACGTCGCTGAGGTAGTTGTTGAACGTGGACTGGAAGACGCCGGCCGCCGCCCCGAAGCAGAGCGTGGCGAGCAGCAGGCGGCGGAAGTCCGGGTTGATCCGGGCGAGGTCGAGGCCGGGCAGGCGCATCAGAGCCGGGTCCCGTAGTTCGGGGCTTCCTTGGTGATCAGCACGTCGTGGGGGTGGCTCTCGCGCAGGCCGGCCGCGGTGACGCGCACGAAGCGGGCGTCGCGCTGCAAATCGGCGATGGTCCGCGTCCCGCAGTAGCCCATGCCGCTGCGCAGGCCGCCGACGATCTGGTAGAAGATGTCCTGCAGGTGGCCCTTGTAGGGCACCCGGCCCTCGATGCCCTCGGGCACGAGCTTGTCGGTCTCGGTCACCGATTCCTGGAAGTAGCGGTCCTTGCTGCCCTGCTGCATCGCCGCCATCGAACCCATGCCGCGATAACCCTTGTAGACGCGGCCCTCGAACAGGATCTTCTCGCCCGGCGCCTCCTCGGTGCCGGCGAACAGGGAGCCGAGCATGACGGTGTCGGCGCCCGCGGCGATGGCCTTGACCACGTCGCCGGAGTACTTGATGCCGCCGTCGGAGACCACCGGCACGCAGTGCGGCCGGGCGGCGCGCACCACGTCCAAGAGCGCGGTGATCTGCGGCACGCCGACGCCCGACACCACGCGCGTGGTGCAGATCGAGCCGGGCCCGATGCCCACCTTCAGGGCGTCGGCGCCGGCCTCGATCAGGGCCAGAGCCGCCTCGCCGGTGGCGATGTTGCCGGCCAGCACCTGCTGGCCCGGGTGGCGCCGTTTCACCTCGCGGACCGCCTCGATCACGTTGCGCGAGTGCCCGTGCGCGGTGTCCACGACCAGCAGGTCGACGCCGGCCTCGACCAGCAGGTCGACGCGCTCGCGCCCGGCCTCGCCGATGCCCACGGCCGCGCCGCAGAGCAGCCGCCCGCGGCCGTCCTTGCTGGCCTGCGGGTAGTCGAGCTTCTTCTGGATGTCCTTGACCGTGATCAGGCCGCGCAGGTTGCCGGCCCGGTCGACCACCGGCAGCTTCTCGATGCGGTGGGCGTGGAGCTTCTCAGCCGCCTGCTCCAGCGTGGTGCCCTCGGGCACGGTGATCAGGTTCTCGCTGGTCATGACCTCGCGCACCAGGCGGCCGGTATCGCGCACGAAGCGCAGGTCGCGGTTGGTCAGGATGCCCACGAGCCGGCCGCCCTCGGTGATGGGCACGCCCGAGATGCTGTAGCGGGCCATCAGGGCCAGCGCCTCGTCGATGGTGCGGTCGGGGCCCAGGGTGATCGGGTCGGTGATCATGCCCGACTCGCTGCGCTTGACGCGCTGGACGTGGTCGGCCTGCTCCTGGGGGGTGAGGTTCTTGTGGATGACGCCGATGCCGCCCTGGCGCGCCATGGCCATGGCCAGCTCGCACTCCGTGACGGTGTCCATGGCGGCGGAGATCAGGGGCGCGTTGAGCGACAGGCCGCGGGTGAGTCGGGTGCGGGTGTCGATGTCGCGGGGGATCACTTCGGAGTAGCCGGGGACCAGCAGGACGTCGTCGAAGGTCAGGGCCTCGGGGAACTGGTGGTTCCCGACGGGGCCGGTCCCCTCGGCCGGCGGATTCGGTCGCTCGCTCATGATGGCCCCCGGTGGATGCGCCGCCGCCCCCATGTAAGTGTCCGACCCTTATACCGCGGGGTCAGGGCTTCAGCACGCCGATGAACGGCAGGTTGCGGTACTTCTCGTCGTAGTCGAGGCCGTAGCCGATGACGAACTCGTCGGGGATCTCGAAGCCCCGGTAGTGGATCGGCACTTCCTTCTGGCGCCGCGTGGACTTGTCCAGCAGCGTGCAGACGCGCAGGCTGCGCGGCCCGCGGGTCTGCAGCAGGTCGAGCAGGTGGCTGAGGGTCAGCCCGGTGTCGACGATGTCCTCGACGATGATCACGTCGCGGCCGGTGATGTCGGTCTTGAGGTCCTTCTCGATCTTCACCACGCCGGTGCTCTGGGTGCCGCCGTGGTAGCTGCTGATGGCCATGAAGTCGATCTCGTGCGGCGCGCTCATGCCGCGCGTCAGGTCGGCCAGGAAGACGAAGGCGCCCTTGAGGATGTTGACCAGCACGGGCGTGCTGCCGACGTAGTCGCGACTGATCTCGGTGCCGAGCTGCTGGACCCGGCGCTGGATCTCGTCCGAACCGATCAGCACGCGCTCGATCAGGGGGTCGCGCTGGCAGATGTCCGCGTCGTCGTATTGCAAGGTCGCCTCCCGTCGCGGCTTCAGACCCGGAAGGCCCGCCGCTCCTGGATGATGCTCTGGATCCTGGCCGCGATCAGGTCGATCGCCACCTGGTTGTGCCCGCCCTCGGGGATGATCAGATGGGCGTAGCGCTTGGTCGGACTGACGAACTGCTGGTGCATCGGGCGCACCACCCGCATGTACTGCTCGATCACCGAGGACATGGAGCGGCCGCGCTCCTGGATGTCGCGCTGCAGGCGCCGGATAAAGCGCTCGTCGGCGTCCACCCCCACGTACAGCCGGATGTCCATCAGCGCGCGCAGGACCTCGGACTCCAGCACCAGGATGCCCTCCACGAAGACGATGTCCGCCGGCTCGACCCGGCGCGTCTCCGCGCAGCGCGAGTGGGTCGTGTAGTCGTAGACGGGCACGTCGACGGCCTGGCCGCGCTTCAGCTCGGCCAGGTGGGCCACCAGCAGCTCGGTCTCGAAGGCGCTGGGGTGGTCGTAGTTGATCGCCGCCCGGTCCTGGAGGTCGAGGTGGGCGTTGTCCCGGTAGTAGGAGTCGTGGTGGATGATCTGGACGGTCTTACCGGGGGCCGCCTGCTGGACGCGCAGGGCCACGGTGGTCTTGCCGGAGCCGGTGCCGCCGGCGATGCCGATGATGACGGGGGGCGGGGATGCCGGTGAGGGGTTCATGGGCGGGAACGATACCATATGGGGGGCGGGAGTCAATGTTGGGGGTGGGGATCGAGGGAAAGTGGGCCGGGTTCGGCTAATTTACCATTCTGGAAACGGTTGCGGCCCGCCTTTCGGCGGGCCGCAGAGCCTGCGGATCTGGAAGTCCAGTCCTTGGTATGGAAAGACAAGCAGACCCTGATCGATTACACTGGGGCCATCCTAGTCGGCCATCGGACCCCTGTCAACCACGAATCGCCCATCGCACCACCCCGGAGGAACCATGTCGCGCTACGTGCTCGGACTAGATCTTGGACCGAATTCCATCGGCTGGGCCATGCTCAACGCCGACGACGACGGCAACGTCACGGAAGGATTCTACGATACGGCCGCAGCGGGTCACCCACCGATGGGCGTGCGGGTATTCGAGGCCGGGCTGACGAATTTCGATACTGCCAAGGAAGCCTCTCTCAACCAGGCACGGCGCACCGCGCGCGCCATGCGTCGCAATCACGCAAGGCGCAATGCCCGACGACACGCCGTGATGAGGGAACTTGTCCGAGCAGGGTTGCTCCCCGCCGACCTTGCAGCCAGAGAATCGGTCTTCCTGAGCAATGCCTACGAATTGCGAGCGCGCGCCCTGGACGAACGGATCGAGCCGTACGAACTCGGCCGCGCCCTCTTCCACCTCACTCAGCGGAGGGGGTTCAAATCCAACCGGAAGAGCGGCAAGGCCAAGGAAGATGAGGGCATCCTCAAGGAAATCGGCGAGCTTGCAGAGGGCATCAAATCCTCAGGGTCCCGGACCCTCGGGGAATACCTCCACCGGCTTTCACTTGATTGCAACGGACCAGACAAGACCAGATTACGCAAACGCCATACCCGCCGAGACATGTACATGTTCGAGTTCGAAACCATCGTCGCCGCCCAAACTGCTCATCATTCAGATCTCCTGAAATCCGAAATCATTGGGCGCATCAGGCACTTGATGTTCTTCCAGCACGACTTTGCTCTTTCGGATGAGCGTAGGGCGAAGGAGAGCATTCACCCACGAGCCAACCTCCATCGCGCACCTTCGGTTCGGGCCTGCCCGCTCGAGCAAGACCAGCGCTGTTGTCCGAAGGGCGAATGGATCGCGCAGCGATTCCGCATTCTCAAAGAAGTGAACAACCTGCGCATTTCCGAATTCAGTGCTCGTGAGAGGCTGAGCAGGGGCGAGCTCTTTGATGGTCTGGGGTTCACGATTACCGATGG
>DYDD01000209.1 GCA_020718045.1 Fibrobacter sp.
GCCGGCGCCGCCCGCGGCGGCGGCCGAGCCGCACGTCGCCAAGCCGACGAAGAAGACGACGGCGCGCAAACCGGCGAAGAAAGCCCCGGACCGTCCGTCCGCCGAGCCGGCGCCGACCCGGTCGAAGGGCGCGACGGCGAAGCCCGCCGCCGACAAGAGGACCGCCGACAAGAGGACCGCCAACAAGGAGGCCGCGGGCAAGGAAGCGGCGGTGAAGACGCCTACGCGCCGGATGGCCAAGAAGGCGCCGGCCCGCAAGACCCCGCCCAAGGACTGACCGGCGATGACCGGGGAGCGCGTGGACCTCACCAGGGAGCCGAACTGGCGCGAGCTGCTGGAATTCCACCGCTCCGGATCGCCCGTCCTCTACGAGAAGATCATCCGCCACTTCCTCCTCGTGCTGATCGAGGAGGGCCTCATGACGCTCGACGAGCTCGAGGCCCAGGTCTCGCGCGTCGCCGGCGACGCCGACTTCCTGCACTGGTCCAACCCCAACCGTCCCGCGCCCTCGCTGAGCGAGGGCGCGGTGGACGAGCTGCGCAACATCGTCCGCGAGAAGGCGGCCGACCTCTGGTCCGACGAGAAGATCGAGAACCTGATCTACATGGCCATCAAGAAGGACCTGGCCCTGCGCCTGGCCGAGATGGCCGACGACCCGTTCTGTTCGTGGCGCGAGATCGGGCGCGAATCGCTCGAGTTCTCCAAGATGCCCATCGGGGGCGCGACGCTGTCGCTCTCCGACGCGATGGGCACGCGCGTGGCCCTGATCCGCCGCCTGCTCTCCGACCAGCTCGAATACCTGAACATCGCCAAGAACGTGCTGACGATCCGCGACTTCTCGGAGATCATGTCGCGCGTGATCGGCCCCGAGCAGGGGCTGGGCAAGCTGGGCGGCAAGGCCGCCGGCTTCATCCTGGCGCACGACGCGCTGTCGAAGGCGCGCCGCCAGGGCCGCGCCGTGGGCCAGTTCAAGACGCCCCACACCTACTACATCCGCTCGGACGTGATCCTCGATTTCCTGAAGGCCAACGGCCTCGGCGATCTCGCGAACATCAAGTACCGCGAGGGCGACGACCTGCAGCGGCAGTACAGCATCCTGCAGCGCCTGTACCGCACCGGGCGCTTCCCCACCTACGTGGTCAAGCGGCTGTCGGGGATCCTCAAGACGCTGGGCGAGGTGCCGCTGGTCGTGCGTTCCAGCAGCCTGCTCGAGGACCGCCTCGGCGCCGCGTTCTGCGGCAAGTACAGCAGCCTCTTCGTCGCGAACCAGGGCTCGCTGCACGACCGCATGCACGAGCTGCTGCGCGCGGTCACCCAGGTCTACGCGAGCGTCTTCAACCCCGGCGCCATCCAGTACCGCAAGGAGCGCGGCCTGCTGGACTTCCGCGAGGAGATGGCTTGCATCATCCAGCCGGTGGTCGGCCGCCGCATCGGGCGCTACTGGCTGCCCGCCTTCGCGGGGGTGGCCTTCGGCTCTAACGACTACACCTGGTCGCCCCGCCTGCGCCGCGAGGACGGCATGGTGCGCCTGGTGGTCGGGCTGGGCACGCGCGCCGTCGACCGCGTGGGCGAGGACTACCCGAAGCTGTTCAGCCCGGGCCAGCCCAGCCTGCGGACCGTCGTGCACCCCGACGAGGTCCTGCGCTACAGCCAACACTTCGTCGACGTCGTGGACCTCGCGGAGAACCGATTCGTCACGGTGCCCCTGGACCAGCTGATGCAGGAGTCGGGCAACCGCTTCCCGGCCGCGCAGCAGATCTTCTCGGTCCACCGCGACGGTCAGCTGATCCCCGCGATGGGTCTGCTGTTCAACGTCGACCAGCGCGACATCGTGGTCACGTTCGACGGACTCCTGGAACGCACCGGGTTCGCGCGGCAGATGAAGGAGATCCTGGACGTGCTCGGCGAGACCTGGGGCGTGCCGGTGGACGTCGAGTTCGCCCACGACGGCGAGCACCTCCACATCCTGCAGTGCCGCCCCCAGAGCCGGGCCGGGCACTACGCGCGCGTCGAGATCCCCGCGGGCGTCCGTCCGGAGGACACGATCTTCTCGGCCAGCCGGTTCGTGCAGATGGGGCAGGTCACGGACCTCGAGTACGTCGTCTACGTGCCCGGCGAGGCCTACGCCGAGCTCGAGGACTACGAGAGGCTGCTGGCGGTGGGCGCCGCCGTCGGCCAGCTGAACCGCATCCTACCGCACCGGAAGTTCGTGCTCATGGGACCCGGGCGCTGGGGGAGCCGCGGCGACGTCAAACTCGGCGTCCGCGTCGATTACGCCGACATCAACCACGCCCGGATGCTGCTGGAGGTCGCCCGGCGCAAGGGCGACTACGTGCCGGACGTCTCGTTCGGCACCCACTTCTTCCAGGACCTGCTCGAGGCCGACATCGGCTACCTGCCCCTGTACCCTGACGACGCCGGGGTGATCTTCAACGAGGAGTTCCTGCTGGGCTCGCCGAACAGCCTCGCCGAGCTGCTGCCCGCCCGGGCCGACCTGTCCGACGTGATCCGGGTCATCCACGTCCCCTCGATCGCGGAGGGGCGCCTGCTGGACATCATCATGGACGCCGACACGGGGCGCGCCCTCGCCTTCCTGAAGTAAGTCGAATGGCGGCAAGGCGGTGGACGGGGACGATCCCGTGGTCCGGCCTCAAGTCCTTCCCCCGGCAAGCCGATGAGTGACGAGTAGACGTCCCGGACATCCCGTCCGGGGCGTCACCGTCCCGTCGCATCGGAGGGGCCAGGACCTTGACCGTCCGCCACGACATGAGCGCGGCGCCCGCCGGCTTCCGCGTCCGCTGGCAGAGCGAGCTGGAGCAGCTCGACGGCATGGTGCTGACCGCCGCGGCCAATCCGGCTGCGGAGGATCTCGACGACCTGCTGTGCCTGTTCCACGACCTCGGCTGCGAAGCCGAAGCGGCCGGCGACCCGGACGTCGCCGGTCGCGCCCGCGAGGTGGAGAACATCCTGCTGGGCGATGGGCTGGGCGCCGGCGTCGACCGCATCCTGGACGCGACGGAGTGGATCCTCCGCCGGCTGGCGGAGGAGCGTGCGACGGACTGCGCGGCCGCCACCCCCGGTCACGATGATGTCGTCGACCTGCGGACGCTCGACCCCGAGACGCTGGGCGACTTCCTGGGCGAGGCCGACGAGCTCCTTTCCGATGCTGAAGCCAACCTGATGGCGCTGGAGCACGCTCCCGACGCGACGGAGCCGCTGCACGCCGCGTTCCGGGCCTTCCACACGCTCAAGGGCACGGCCGGCTTCGCCGGACTCGCGCCGGTCCAGCAGCTGGCCCACGCCGCCGAACACCACCTGGACCGCGCCCGTCGCGGCGAGATCGCGATCGTCGGCGACGACTTCGACCTGGCCCTGGCGGCCACCGACGCCCTGAAGCGGCTCGTCGCCGATGTCGGCGGGTGCTTGCGGGGCGACGGGCTGCTGCGCGTGTCGCCGGAGGTCCCGGCCCTAGCGGCGCGACTGGCCGCGCCGACGACGACCGGCGGCCTGGTGGTGCTGTCGAAGGGGCGGAAAGGCCGCCGCGCCGCCGCCGCGCCAGCGCCCGAACTCACGCCGATGCCGTCCTCCGCGTCGTCCCCCGCCGCCACGGTGAGCGCCATGCAGCGTGAGGCCGTGCGCGTGAGCGCCGACCGGCTGGACCTGCTGGTCGACACCATCGGCGAACTGGTGATCACCGTGACGATGATCCGGCGCCACGGCGATCCGCGGGGGCTGCCGGTGGAGCAGCAGCGCAATCTGGAACGGCTCGGCAAGCTCAGCCGCGAGCTGCAGCGCATCGGCCTGGACGTGCGCATGGTGCCGGTGCGCCCCGTCTTCCAGAAGATGTCCCGGCTGGTGCGCGACCTGGCCCGCAAGTCGGGCCGCGATGTGGAACTGCGTACCAGCGGCGGGGAGACCGAGCTCGACCGTTCGGTGGTCGACCTGCTGACCGACCCGCTCATCCACCTGCTGCGCAACGCGGTGGACCACGGCATCGAGCCCGACCCGGCGACGCGGGTCGCCGCCGGCAAGCCGGCGTGCGCGGTCATCGACCTGCGGGCCTACCACGAGGGCGGCAGCATCGTCCTGGAGGTCGAGGACGACGGCCGGGGCCTCGACCGCGGCGCGATCCTCGACCAGGCCGTCCGCCGCGGGCTGCTGCCGCCGGACGCGCAGCCGGCCGACCACGAGATCCACGATCTGATCTTCCTGCCCGGCTTCTCGACGGCGGCCCAGGTCACCGAGGTCAGCGGACGCGGCGTCGGCCTGGACGTGGTGCGCCGCAACCTCGAGGAGCTGCGAGGGGGGATGGAGATCGTCTCGGAGCCGGGGCGCGGCTGTCGTTTCCGGTTCAGGCTGCCGTTGACGCTCGCGGTCATCGACGGGCTGTCGCTGCGGATCGGCGTCGAGACGTACCTCGTGCCCACGCTCGCCGTGCGCAGGATCGTGATGCCGGAGCCGGGCGATGTCGTGCGGCCCTTCGACGAGGGCGAACTGCTGCGTCTCGACGGGGAGCTGATCCCGCTGCTGCGGCTGCGCGACTGCTTCGGCGTCGCCGGTGCCGCCGCCGTCCCGGTGCGGCCGGTGGTGCTGGTGGTCGAGGGCGACGGATGTCGCATCGGCCTGGTGGCCGACGAACTACTCGGGCAGCAGCAGGTCGTGATCAAGGGGTTCGACGGTCCCGTCGGCGGCGCGCCGGGCATCGCGGGGGGCACCATCCTCGCGGACGGCAGCGTGGCGCTGATCCTGGACGCCATGGGGCTGGTCCGCTCCGCGCGCGCGCGGTGCGAACGGGCCCGGGCCGCACCGGCCGGAGCCTGAACGGGACCCCCGGTCCCGCGAAACGGAGTACGGACATGGAGACGCTCGCGAGACATGCGCCGGTCGTCCTCCCCGGGCGCTACCTTGGCTTCCGGCTGGGTGGCGAGACCTACGGGCTGGCGATCGGCGTGGTGCAGGAGATCGCCGGGATGTTGCCCGTGACCAGGGTCCCCGGATCGCCGGCCCACGTGCGCGGGGTCGTGAACCTGCGCGGGCGGGTCGTCCCGGTCGTCGACCTGCGCAACCTGTTCGGGATGGAGGCCGTGCCCGAGACTCGTCGCACGTGCCTGGTGGTTTGCCGGGTCGGGGACGGGGCGGAGTCCATCGTCGCCGCCGCCGTCGCCGACGACGTGACCGAAGTGATGCACATCGAC
>DYDD01000210.1 GCA_020718045.1 Fibrobacter sp.
TTTGTGTCTGAACTGCCTAGCGCGGAAAACTGGCTATCCGGCGTGGGAACTTCAGTCTAGTCAATCGCATTAACCACAATCTTTCCAATATCGGTACCTCATAACAAGGCCCTCACACGCCGAGCAGCAGCAGCCACAGGATGCTCGCCGGCAGCGAGAGCAGCGTGGTGCCGATGACCATGGCGCCGGCGAGCTGCTCGTCGCCCTGCATCTCCTGGGCCATGACGTAGCTTACCACGGCGGTGGGCGTGGCGGCCAGCAGCACCGGCGCCTGCAGGGCGACGCCTTCGAGCCCGAGGGCGCGCAGGCCGACGTAGACGAGCGCCGGGTAGAGGCCGAGCTTCAGGACGCACGTCGTCGCGGCGCCGGCGATCTCCCGGCGCAGGCGGTCCAGGTCCAGCCCCGCGCCGACCGAGACCAGCGCCAGCGGCAGGGCGGTGCCGCCCACGAGATCCATGGCGTTGCCCAGCGTCGCCGGGATCGCGAGGCCGATCGCCGACAGGACGATGCCGGCCGCGCTGCCCAGCGCCAGCGGGTTGACCGCGATGCGCTTCAGCATGCCGGCCAGATCCACCCGCCGTCCCGGTCCCCCGCTGTGGTGGGGGAGGGTCAGCACCACGATCGAAAGCACGTTGTAGACCACGACCATCGCGCCCACCAGCACCGAGACCTGGCCGACGGCTTCCTCGCCGAAGGCGTTCATGACCAGCGGCAGGCCCACGAAGACCATGTTGCTGCGGTGCGAGCCCTGCGCGAAGACGCCGCGCCGCGAGGCGCGTGACCGGAAGGCCAGCGCGTACGTGACGGCCGCGACCAGCACGCTCACGGCGATGAAGACGCCCAGGACGCGCGGGTCGAGGCTGCTGCGCAGCGAGGTGCCGGCGGCGCCGCGCACCAGCAGCACCGGCGCCGCCACGTAGAAGACCAGCCGCGTCAGCACGGCGTTGCCCTCGGCGGTGACGAAGCGCAGGTGTCGCAGGGCGTAGCCTAGGCCGACGACCAGGAAGATGGGCAGGACGATGTTCAGGACGGTCATGCGCGCGCCTAGGGCTGCAGGTCGAAGGAACCGGGCCAGGACGTGCCGACGGCAGCCTCCGCGTCGCCCGCGAACAAGACGACCGTGCCGGCGCCGGCGAGCGCCGGCCACCGCCCGTCCAGCGCGCGGCACGACAGGTCGACGTGCGGGCCGCGCACGACGGCCGTGATGCGCGACAGCCCGAACTCGCCGTCGCGGTAGGCGAAGCCCTCGCCCCCGTCGCGGTACACGACGCAGGAGGCCCGGCCCTGCCGGTCAGGGTTGACCAGCAGCGTGACGGGGCCGGCCGCGGCGTCGGTGTGCGCGGCCGGTGCGGCCAGTGCCAGGACGGCGCCGTCGCGCAGGTAGAGGCGGGGCAGGTCGGGGTCGGCGACGTCGCCGAAGACGTGGCGCGTCACCTCGCGCCAGTCGCCGGACGGCAGCTCGGGCGCAGGGCCGCCCGCGCCGGAGGAGGTGTCCACGACGATCATCAGGTCGTCGCCGATCAGGGCCGCGTCGTCGACGTCGCGCAGGCGCGGGTCGGCGGGGTCGGCGAAGAACAGCGGGCGCCAGGCCGGCAGGCCCGTCGTCGCCGCCTCGCGCATCAGCGTGTAGAGGTGGGGCATCAGGCGCATCCGGCCCTGGAGGGCGCGGCGGCAGGTGGCCTCGACCTCCGGCCCGAAGGCCCACGGCTCCTTGTCGATGTTGCCCTTGCCGGTGTGGCCGCGGGCGAAGGGCAGCAGCGCCCCGAACCCCATCCAGCGGGCGTACAGCGCGCCGTCGCCCTTGCCCTCGAAGCCGCCGATGTCCGGGCCGGCGAAGGGCTGCCCCGACAGGCCGAGGTTCAGGACCATGGCGAGCGAGGCGTCCAGGTGCCGCCACGACGCCACGTTGTCGCCGGTCCAGGTGGCGGCGTAGCGGTGCCCGCCCAGGAAGTTGGCGCGCGTCAGCACGAAGGGCCGCCGGTCGGGGCGCGCGGCCAGCAGGCCCTCGTGCGTGGCGCGGGCCATGAGCATGCCGTAGACGTTGTGGTAGCGGGCATGAGGCCCGGTCCCGCCGAGTTCCTCGTCGGCGCGGTGGAGGTTGTCCTCGGGCATGGTCTTGCTGTCCACGTTGAAGACCGCGGGCTCGTTCATGTCGTTCCAGACGCCGTCGATCCCGGTGGCGAGGAAGTCCGTGTGCAGGCCGCCCCACCAGGCGCGCACGCGGCGGTTGGTGAAGTCGGGCCAGACGCAGTCGCCGGGCCAGACGCGGCCGACGTACGGCGCGCCGTCGTAGGTGCGGACCCAGGCGTCCACCGTCTCGCCCGAGTCGAAGACGGCGTAGCCCTCCTCGCGCTTGATGCCCGGGTCGATGATCGCGATGGTGCGGAAGCCCAACGCGTCGAGGTCAGCGTCGAGCCGGGCGGGGTCGGGGAAGGCGACGGGATCGAAGGTGAAGGAGCGGTTGCCGTCCAGGTAGTCGATGTCCAGCCAGACGACGTCGCAGGGGAGGTCGCGCGCGCGGAACTCGCGGGCGATCTCGCGCACGCGGTCGTCGGGCGTGTACGAGTATCGGCACTGGTGGTAGCCCAGCGACCACAGGGGCGGCAGGTCCATGGTGCCGCACAGCTCGGCCAGGCCGCGCAGCACCGCCTGCGGCGACTCGCGGTCGACGACCACCACGGGGAAGCGCGGGCCGTTGGCCACGAACAGGATGCCGGACGTCAGGTCGATGAGCGTGCGCCAGCTCGTGTCGGCCAGCACGCCGAAGGCGGTGCCGTCCGGCCGCACCGCCAGCACCCAGGGGTGCGACTGGTACAGGTGAGGCGTGTCGCCGCCGTAGGCGTAGGCGTCGTGGTTCCAGCAGACCGTGCGGGTCCCGTTGCGGCGCAGCGGACCGAGGACCTCGCCGGTGCCGTAGAGGTCGGTGCCCTCCGGGATCGCGATGCGCGCGGCGGCGCGGCCCTCGACGCGGTAGAACTCGGGGCGCACCGTCGGCGCGGCATCCGGCGACGGCTGGACCGCGACCATCGACAGGGAGGGGGCGGCCGCGTCGCGGGCCGCCGCGTCGGCATGGAAGCGGACGATGCCGGCTCCGAGCGATTCGGCCGGCGGTTCGGGGGTCGCCCGGGCGGTGAGCGGGGAAGAGCCCAGCAGCAGGAGCAGGCAGCCGGCGAGCCGAGCGGGCGTCGGTCGGGGGCGCGAGGGACGGCGACGAGCGGGCATGAGGTCCTCCCGGGGCAGAAGTGGTTGCCAGTATAGGCCATGGCCGGTCGCTCGCCCAACCGTCTCCTGGTATCCAAAACGGCAATTATTCGCACAATACGCTTGTTTCTTGACTGTTTCATGAAAATATGTTCTAATTGTTATCAGAGTTCGAGCCGCGGTCATCGGGATCACCCCGCGACGACTCCGACACAACCCGTTCCGAATGGGGGACACGATGTTCAAAAAGTTAACGATGGGCATGATGATGGTCGCGCTCGTCGCGGCCGCCGGCGCCGCCGCCGCTTCCTCGATCGGCTGGGGCAACCTGCAATGGCCCTTCTCGGTCACCGACCCGGCCTGCACCGGCACCGGGATCTTCGGCCAGGTCTGGATGTCCGGCGTGACCGATTCCCCGGGCCAGGGCGCGGGCATCACCGCCGAGCTGGGCTTCGGACCCGTCGGCTCGATTCCGGACGGCAGCTGGACGTGGCTGCCCGCCGTCTTCAACGTGGACGTGGGCAACAACGACGAGTACGTGGTGTGGATGACCACCTACCTGCCCGCGGGCAGCTACCACTACACCTACCGCTACCAGTTCGCCGGCGACGGCGACTGGTACGTCGCGTCCGAGCGCGGCACCGCGACGATCATCCAGAGCTGCGGCGCCGTGCCCGCGACGACCGCGGCGTGGGGCAGCGTCAAGGCGATGTACTGATCCCGATCCGTCGAGGATTCCCGGGACGGGGGCGGCCGCGCGGCTGCCCCCGTCCCCTTTCCGCTCCCACCCTTTTTCCGCCGTGCGCTGTTGCCAGCCGCCGCCGTTGCGGCGATGATGGCGCGCAGGAGGAACGGGTCCATGCGCTGGCAGCCGTTTGATGATGGTGTGCGCGTCGTCGTGCTGGACGTCTGCCGCGCCGTGCGCGATGAGGGCGGCCGCGCCCTGCTGGTGGGCGGCTGCGTGCGCGACGCGCTGCTGGACCGCGCGCCCGTGGACCACGACCTCGAGGTCTACGGGGTGGGGCCCGAGCGGCTCGAAGCGCTGCTGTCGTCGCGCCACGCCCTGGACCGCACGGGCCGCGCCTTCGGCGTGCTCAAGCTGCGCGGCGCGCCGATCGACGTCTCGCTGCCGCGACGCGAGTCGAAGGCGGGGTGGGGCCACCGCGGGTTCCTCGTGCAGTCCGACCCGGACCTGTCACCGCGGGAGGCCGCGCTGCGGCGCGACTTCACGCTCAACGCCATCGCCTACGACCCGCTGACCGGCGAGATCGTCGACCCGGTGGGCGGCCGCGCGGATCTGGAACGGCGCGTCCTGCGCCGGGTCTCGGAGCGCTTCGCGGAGGACCCGCTGCGCGTCCTGCGCGGCATGCAGCTCGTCGCGCGCTTCGAGCTGACCGCCGATCCGGCCACCGTGACCGCCTGCCGCGGCCTGGACCCCGAGGGGCTGGCCCGCGAGCGGATCTTCGAGGAGTGGCGCAAGCTCCTGCTGCTGGGCGCGCGCCCGTCCCTGGGCCTCGCGTTCCTGCGCGACACCGGCTGGCTCGACCGCTTCCCGGAACTCGCGGCTCTCGTCGGCTGTGCGCAGGATCCCGTGTGGCACCCCGAGGGGGACGCCTGGATCCACACCGGGCTCAGCCTGGACGCGTTCGCCGCCGAGCGCACGGGCGTCGAGCGCGAGGATCTCGTCGTCGGGCTGGCCGTGCTCTGCCATGACCTGGGCAAGCCGGCCACGACCCGCTTCGCCGACGGGCGGCTGCGCTCGCCGGGGCACCTCGAGGCCGGGGAGGCGCTCGCGCGCGCCTTGCTGGCGCGGCTGACGCCGCAGCGCGACCTCGTCGAGCAGGTCGTGCCGCTGGTGCGCGAGCACTCCCGTCCCTACGAGCTGCACCGCGCCGCGGCGGGCGACGCCGCGATCCGGCGGCTCGCGCACCGCGTGGGCCGGA
>DYDD01000211.1:0-4250 GCA_020718045.1 Fibrobacter sp.
CGGGCCGCCCTTCCTGCTGAGCTGGGAGCGGGCGGCCGACGCCGCGGTGCGGGCCCAGATGCAGAAGGTCGACTGGGAGGTCGGCCTGACCAACAGCTTCGCGCTGCGCGACCTGAGCCTCGTCGCGCTCGACCTGGACAAGGCGCACGAGGACTACCGCTCGCAGGAGAAGCTCGTCGACCGCCGCGACGGCTCGCTCACCTACGCCACCGACGCCCTGAAGAACCTGACCGCCAACCTCTCGCTGGCCCAGAGCTGGAGCCGCGACGAGGTCACCAACGCCACGGGCCTGACCACCGCCAACGAGCGCGACGTGCGCACGGCCAACACCACGGTCCAGCGCAAGGGCCTGGGCCTGTTCGGCGCGTCGCACGACGTGAACGTCCGCGGCACCTTCACCGAGCAGCAGGCCGAGCAGCTCGGCATGCGCAACGACATCTCCGAGGGACAGCTCGACGGCGCGCTGCGCTCCAAGGTCGCGGCCGGGGACTGGCTCGTCCTGCGGACCGGCCTGTACGGCGCCACCCAGAGCGGCGAGCGCTCCCTGGGCCTGCAGACGAACCCCTCGAGCACCAGCGGCGACAGCCTGCGCGTCGGCGCCTTCTACGACCGGGGCGCCTGGACCGGCGGGTTCGCGCTGACGAGCTCGAACTTCGACCGGCGCTACCTCGACTACCGCCGCAACGCCAACGGCGTCGTGGACACCATCGGCGTGGACGAGAAGATCGTGAAGGAGCTGGAGAGCGACGACGCGATGACCCTGGCCTGGGACAACGCCCTGCGCGTGTGGGGCGTGAGCTTCGGCGCCAAGCTGGCCCGCGACATGTCGCAGAACGGCTTCCGCGCCAGCGGCATCGGCATGCGGGAGCGCCACCTGGACCGCGCCACCCTCGACCTGGGCTTCCGGGCGACGCGCCTGGACTCCGTCCAGTTCCAGTACGGCTACCTCTGGAAGTGGGACGATCAGACCTTCAAGGGCGCCACCAACCCGCGCGGCCGCCAGATCTCGCAGTCCCGCGACTTCAAGTTCAGCTGGGTCCACGACCTGTTCCGCCACACCGACCTGCGGCTGGCCTACACGACGGGGCTGTCGCAGGAGATCGCCGAGCGCATGTTCAACCAGAACGACCGCGACCGGCTCGAATCCTCCCTGAACCTCAAGGTCGACACGACCTTCGACAACCTCTTCAAGGTGAATCTGGCCTTCGACGCCCGCCACCTCGAGGACATCTCGATCCGGCGCGAGCGGTCGGCCAACAACAGCGTCAAGGACACCTACGAGGTCGCCCCCGGCTACTCCTGGCCGGTCGCGCCGTGGCTGGACCTGGCCCAGAGCTTCCGCGTCTGGATCCAGTTCACCGACTACGTCTACTCCGGGTACGAGGGCATCGACAAGCAGGACGACTACAACAAGCGCGGCAACCTGAACACCCGGGTCACGATCCGGGTGAGCAGCCGCCTGCGCGTGACCCTGCGCCACGACTTCGACGTCAAGTCCAACGCCAAGAAGTCGCGCTCCGACGCCGTCGGCCGCTCGTTCTATAGCCGCGAGCAGACCCAGGACAACTCCAAGGTCGACGTCAGCCTGAGCTACAAGCCGACCCCGTGGCTGACCCTGGACGGCGCCACCTACCAGGCGCGCGACTACAAGGAGACCTTCGGCGCGCGCGTGACCGAGACCGAGCGCTTCAGCGGCCAGGTCAGCGTGGGCGGGCAGCTCCAGCTGTCCGGCGCTGACGGCGCGCGCACCCTGAAGGCCGGCGTCCACCGGTTCTTCGCCCACGGTCCGAGCGTCCAGGAGTACAACAGCGCCTACTGGGACGCCGACATCCAGGTGGAGTGGAGTTTTTGATGACCCACTATCGTCGAGGCTTGTTTCTTGCTATAATGATCTCGTCCCTGGGACTGGTTCCCTTGCTGGGGGGGTGCCTGTTCGAGCCGCGGAGCGCGGAACCGCCCACGGGCGGCTCGATCACGTACTTCGACCAGTCGCAGCCCGAGAACGTCCTGGCGAACCTGGAGATCGCGTTCCAGAACCGGGATGCCGCCGGCTACGAGCGCCAGATCGCCGCGGACTTCAGCTACGAGCCGGACGGGGACACCCAGGCGTCGTACCCGGACGTGGATTGGTCGACCTGGAACCGGGAGACCGAAATCGCGTTCATCCAGAGCTTCTTCAACAACGTGGACGGGATCGCGGCGAACCTGAACGAAACGGTGGTCTCGGAAGGCAGCACGGGCACGACGGCGGAGTACCGCGAGATCTATGCCGTCACGGTGACCGAGAGCGGCGGCTTCGTGCCCTACCGGGCCAGCGTGACGTTCAACTTCGTGCTCGACGGCACCTACTGGGTCCTGTCGCGCTGGTTCGACGAGCAGGGCGGGGAAGACCCCGTGTCCCACGCCCCGCTGCCCACCCTGGGGCAGCGCCGGGGCGCTTTCGCAGCATCGGGAGGTGGCCGAGCGAGCGGTTGATATGCTATGATGGACCCCATCATCCTAGAAAGCTCCGCCCTGCGTGAGGCTGGGCCCGAAGACGAAACTGCTGCGGCGCGCGCGCCGCGCGTCCCCAGAGATGTGGAGGTGACCACCATGCGGAACCACACCCGGTTGCTGAGCGGCCTGGCGGCCGTGGCGGCCCTGGTCGTCTTGGCCGGCGGCTGCATCTTCTCCCCGGACGACGACCCGGTCAACCCGCCCGGACCGCCGTCGTACCCGTTCCCCGCGACGCAGGACCTGCTCATGGCGAACTTCAAGACCTCGTACGACAACATGAGCATCGAGGAATACCGCAACGTCCTGCACACGGACTTCAAGTTCAAGTTCGCCGAAGGCAGCGACGTCGAGCCGAGCGGCTACTACACGCGTGAACAGGACCTGCAGACCACCACCCGCATGTTCAACGGCGAGCAGGGCATGTCCGAGATCGGCGAGGTCAAACCCGGCGTCCGCGACATCGATTTCCGTCTGCTCGAGCAACTATCTCCCGAGTGGGAGGACGTGCCCGAGTCCGACCCCGACTTCCCGGGCTCCACCCGCGCCCTGTTCAACGTCGAGATCGTGTTCAACCTCAACGACGACGGGAACAGCACGATCACGGTCGACTCGCAGCAGATCTTCTACGCGATGCCCGTGGCCGAGGTGCAGGAGGACAGCAGCACCAGGCTGCGCTACTACCTGATCGGCCAGACGGATCTCGACACCCATTAGGCGCGAACGGCGCCGAGATCGACGTCAGGGGGGCGCCGCGCCCCCCTTTCCGTTGGACAATTACCGGCCCGTGCGTATCGTGGCCGCATGCTGCCGCTCCCCCCGACAAGACCCCGCCGCCGCCAGACGGTCGCGCCCCCCGCGCTCCTGCTGGCGCTGCTGACGGCGATCGCCCTCGGCCCGGCCGGCTGCGGCCCCTCCGAACGCGACCGCGACGCGGAGCCGGCGGCGCAGCGGACCCGCCCCGTCCCGCCACCGCCCGCACCCGCCCCGCCGATGTCGCCGTCGCTGACCGACCTGCTCGGTCCCCTCGACGTCCCGACGATCGCCATCGTCGTCGACGACTGGGGCCACCGTCGCGACGTCACGACCCGCGGCTTCGCCGAGCTGGACTTCCCGTTGACCTTCTCCATCCTGCCGGGCCTGCGCTTCTCCCGGCAGGACGCCCTGCAGGCGACGCCGCTGGCGCTGCCGGGCCGCGACGGACCGGGCCGGGGCACGTCGGAAGCGGCCGCCGTCCCGCCGCCGTCGCGCCGCCGCGAGATCATGCTGCACCTGCCGATGGAGCCCGAGGGCTACCCCGACCACGATCCCGGTCTCGACCCGCTGCGGCTGGGCATGGACCGCGGGCAGGTCGCCGCGATCCTCGACGCCGCGCTCGCGGGCGTGCCGGGCGCCCGCGGCCTGAACAACCACATGGGCAGCGCCGCCACGGCCGATCCCGCGCTGATGACGGCGCTGGCCGACGAGCTGGCCGCGCGCGACCTGTTCTTCGTCGACAGCCTGACCACGCCGCGCTCGGTCGCGGCGCGGCGGATGCGCGAGGCCGGGGTGCCGACGCTCGTCAACCGCATCTTCCTGGACCAGAGCACGACCAGCCGCGAACAGGTGTGCGAGCTGCTCGCCCGGCTGGTGAAGTCGGCGCGGGCGCGCGGCGCCGCGGTGGGCCTCTGCCATCCCTACCCCGAGACGCTGGCGATCCTGAGCGAGGAGCTGCCGCGGCTGCGGGAACAGGGGCTGCGCCTGGTGACCGTGTCGGA
>DYDD01000211.1:4274-5116 GCA_020718045.1 Fibrobacter sp.
CCGCGACGCGGCCGGGATGCTGCCGTGACGCGCGCCGGTGTCGTCTACCACGCGCCGATGACCGCGGCCGCGGACGCCGCGACGGTCGGCGTGCGGGCGGTGCGGCTCGTCGAGGCGGTCCTGCGCGACCTGGACCCGCCGCGCGACCTGCCCCTGGCCTACCACCTCCAGGACCACAACCGGAGCCGCGCCGAGGAGCAGTTCCTGGGCTGGACGGTGCCGGTGCTGGACCGCCTGCGCGAGCGCGGCCACGCGCTGACCACGCTGCCGCCCCTCGCAGGGCCGAGCCCCGACGCCGTCGGGGTGCCGCTGCTGGACGCTGCCGTGCCCTTCGCCTCGCTGTCCCGCGTCGTGCACGAGGCCCCCGGATTGCTGATCGGGCTGCGTCTGGGCTGCCACCCGCGTTCCGGGTTGGCGGGGGCGGTGCGGGCCACCGCGCTGGCCTGCGCCTCGGCCGACGGGAAGCGCGCCCTGCAGCAGGGGACGCAGCCGCGGATCGAGCGCGCGGTCTGCGGCGGTTGCGGCATGTGCGTGTCGCTCTGCGGCAACGACGGCGTGCGCCACGACGGCCATGTCGCGTCGATCCGTCCCGAGACCTGCCTCGCCTGCGGCGACTGCCTGGCCGAGTGCCACACCGGCGCCCTGAAGTTCCCCGAGGGGGGAAGCGACGCCCTGCAGACGCGCCTGGGCGCCTACGCGGCGGCCGT
The DNA here is from genome assembly GCA_020718045.1 of Fibrobacter sp. Taxonomy (GTDB): domain Bacteria; phylum Krumholzibacteriota; class Krumholzibacteriia; order LZORAL124-64-63; family LZORAL124-64-63; genus PNOJ01. The sequence continues at coordinate 4,982 of DYDD01000211.1, forward strand.
CGTGCGCGGCAAGCCGCGGCGGGGCGTCTGGCTGGCCTTCCTGCTGGGCGAACCCCAGCGCCGGGCCGTCAACCTGGCCCGGGCCGCCGCCTTGCCGGACCTCGGCGTGTTGGCCGCGGCCGACCCCGTGGCCCT
>DYDD01000212.1 GCA_020718045.1 Fibrobacter sp.
CGCCACGTCGACCTCGTGCTGGCTCGGTCCCCTGGGCGGCCCCGGCCGCGACGGTCGCGTCGGCGAGCCGAGCGACCTGGGCGCGTTGTCGACCCTGAGCGCGGAACGCGACCGCTTCCTCGCCTACCCGAATCCGTTGCGAGGACGCGACGTCGTCTTCCGCTACTGGAGCGCCCGCACCGGCGAGGCCCGCCTGACGGTCCTCAACCTGGAAGGCGAGCGCGTCGCGGAGCTGCGGCACGACGGCGGCGACGGGACGCTCGAGGAGATCCCCTGGAGTCCGGACGCGCTGGCGTCCGGCGTCTACCTGGTCCGCTTGACGGCGCCCGCCGCCGAGGGACACGTCACCCGGCTGCTCCGCCTGGCGGTGGAGCGCTGACCGGCCTGCCGCGGGCGAGGCCCGCGCGAGGGAGTGAGAGCATGCGATCGTACCCGATCCTCGCCGTGATGATCCTGCTGTGGGCGGCGACGGCCGCCGCCGCCGGTTCGACCGTCGCCGCGCGCGACCGCGCCGGCTGGCTGCTGGAGAGGACCGTGTCGGAGACGCCGACCCTGCAGCGCGCCGCCCTGCCGCAGTCGGACATCGGCGGCACGCGGCTGTCGTCGTCGCCGGCCGACGTCGGTCACGGCTCGCTGCGCCCGATGCTGTACTCGCTGCTGGTGCCGGGGCTCGGCGAGGCCAGCCTCGGCTACAAGCGCGGCTACGCCATGATGGCGCTGGACGTCGCCTCCTGGATCGGCGTGAAGCACTACCACGACCTGGGCAACCAGAAGCGGGAGGACTTCTACGACTACCTCGACGCCCACTGGAGCGAGGCGCTGCTCAGCGCCGCGTTCGGCGACGCCAACGGCGACGAAGCGGGAACATTCTATTACCAGGTGCTCGACTACACGGATCTTTCCCTGTGGGTCTCGAAGGAAAACGACGAACGCGAGTACTACGAGAACGCGGGCAAGTGGGACCAGTTCGTGTTCGGCTGGGACGACTTCGAGGACCCGCGCAACCATGCGAACTGGTGGCAGGACACGGACACGACGTGGGACGATGCCACCGACCTGGACACCCGCATCCTGAAGGACGTGCGCGTCTCGGCCCACCGCGAGGCCTACCGCGCGCTGCGCCAGGAATCCAACGACGCCTTCAACGACCGCGACACGCTGGTCTACCTGAACATGTTCACCCGCGTGTTCAGCATGGTGCAGGTGGCCTACCTGCAGGGCGTCTTCTCGGGCGGCCGCTCGACCGCCATGAACGTGGCCGGCCACGACCTGGCCCTGATCGCCGAACCCCGCGGGCTGACTTCCAGCCGGCTGGGCGTGTCCATCTCCTACTGACGAGGCGGCAGACCATGCAGATGTCCCTGCGACGGATCGTGATCGCGACGGCGCTGACCGCGGTGGCGTGCGCCACCCCGGCGGTGGCCGATCCCGCCCTGGACCTGTTGACGGCGCAGATGGAGGCGACCGGTCTGGCCGCCGCCTCTTCACGCTGGGACTTGCAGGGTCTCGGGGACGTGCAGGAGCTCGGCGGCGCGTCCGTCGGCGGCGCGCGCCGCGAACCGACGAGCGACGGGCCGCACGATTTCGGCCGCAAGCTGACCGCGGGGCTGCTGTCGCTGGCGCTGCCCGGCGCAGGGCAGCTCTACAACGGCGAGCGGGACCGCGCCCTGGCCTTCGCCGGCGCGGAGGTCGCGGTCTGGACCGCCTACTACGTCTTCCACAGCCAGGCGAGCGGCTACAGCGAGGACTACCGCGACTACGCGCGGATCTTCGCCGGCGTCCAGGACTCCGAGCACACCGAGAGCTACTGGCGGGCGGTGGGGCGCTTCATGGAGAGCGAGGACTACAACACCGCCCTGATGATGGAGGCCCGGGCCGAGGGTCTGGACCCCGCCGCGGCGCCGGGGCTGCTCGACCCCGCCGCAGGCTGGCTGTGGCGCAGCGAAGACCACCGCGGGAACTACCAGGACCTGCGCTCCGACGCCAGCAGCGCCTACTCCCGCCGCGACTTCATGATCCTGTTCGCGATCATCAACCGCGCCGTGTCGGCCTACGACGCGGTCCGCGGCGCCGGCGCGGGCGATCACCTGCTGGAGGTCGCCGGTCTCGGCCTCGACGTCGAGTCCCGCCCGCGGGGCGGGCACGGGGGCGCGGCATGCGTCATCTCGCGCTCGTTCTGAGCCTCGCCGCCCTCCTCGGCGGCTGCGCGCCCGCGCCGCCGGTCCGCGTGGGCGACGACGACGCGGTCCCGGCCGGGGACGCGGCCGACATCGACGTGGCCGACGAAGCCGCGGCCCTGCCCTACGCCCTGGAGTTCCTGCTCGCCTACGAGAACGTGCGCTCGGCCCCCTACTACCCGCTGGAAGGCCTGGCCGGGGTCTGCTGGTACGGCGACGGCAGCCTCTACCTCTGCGACGCGAAGGCCGGCCGCGTCCACGGCTACAGCCCGTCCGACGACCTCTGGTTCCAGTTCGACAGCCCCGGGTCGCGTTTCTTCCGGCCCGTCGACGTGCGGATCGACCACTTCAAGGTGCTGGTGCTGGACATGGAGGGCCGCAGCCTGCTGCGCTACGACCTCGGCGGCGCGTACCAGGACCAGCTGGTGAACTTCGCGCACCTGGATCCTGGTTTCGACCGGCTGCCCTCCAGTTTCGACGTGGACCTCGACGGTCGGCTGGTCTTCACCGACGCCTCGGAGAGCCAGGCGCTGCTGCTGGACTCGTTCCTGGCGATCCAGACCACGGTCGGCGGCCCCGGCTCGCACCGCGAGCAGTTCCACGAGCCCAGCGGCGTCGCCTTCCTGAACGACGGCAGCTTCGTCGTGGCCGACCGCGCCAACCGCCGCCTGCAGCACTTCTCGCGGCTCGGCTACCTGGAGCAGGTGGTCGGCGGCGAGTTCGACCGCCACAACGTGCTGCTGACCCCGCAGGGCCTGGACACCGACCGCGACGGCAACCTGTTCGTGGCCGATCCCGCGGGCCGGGCCGTGCACGTCTACGCGTCGGATCTCTCGCACCTGTTCAGCACGGATTCCTCGCTCGGCCTGCTCGCGACGCCGCAGCTGCCCATCGACGTCGCGGTCGGCCCCGACGACCTGCTGGCGGTCGCCGACCGCGATCGCCAGGCGGTGCTGATCTACCGCATCCTCTACCGATAGGAGCGGCCGTGCGCGGCGAGCGGCATCCCGTGCTGCGGTCCGCGTGGCGGCTGACGGCCGCCTTGCTCCTGATGGCCGCCTCGGCCCTGCCGGCCGCCGGAGCGGCCGCGACCCTGGCGGATCCGGCCGACCCCCCGACCTCCCTGCGCGAGACCGAGTGGCACCTGCTGCCGCCGGGCGCCGCGAGCCTCGTCCTGTCCCACCCCTTCGTGCGCGCCGACGGTTTCGAGGCGGTCGTCGCCGGCGTGACCTGGCGCGCCGACACGGACTACCGGCTCGACGGGACGCGCGGCCTCTGGTTCCCGCTGCGCCCGCTGGGCGATCCGGGCGCGGTCGTCGTCGCCGTCCGCCTGGCCTACGACTTCGTCCCGGCCGTGGTGCCGCCCGACGAGGAGCTGCACGAGGTGCGCGGGCCGCCGCCGGCCGTCGACGCGACCGCTCCCGCGACGACGGCCGGCGCATCGCCGTCATCGCTCCCGGACGGCGCGCCGCTGGACGACCTGCAGGTCAGCGGCAGCAAGTCCGTGCGCATGGCGTCGGGCAACCGCCGCGACCTCAGCGTGGACCAGAACCTCCGCCTGGACATCTCCGGACGGCTCACCGAGACCATCTCGGTGCGCGCCGCGCTGTCGGACGACAACCTGCCGGTGGTGCCGGAGGGCAACACCGAAGAGCTGCGCGACATCGACCGCGTGCGGGTGGAGCTGAGCGCGCCGCGCTGGAACGCCGTCCTGGGCGACTTCGTGGCCGAACGCGGCGGCACCGCCTTCGGCGACTACCGGCGCAAGCTGCAGGGCTTCGTGCTGGAGGCCCGCCCGGGCGCCGCCGGCGTCGCGGTGCTGGCCGGCTCGCCACGCGGCCTGTACCGCACCATCCAGATCCGCGGCGAGGAGGCGAACCAGGGCCCGTACCAGTTGGGCGCCGGCGGGACCGGCGTCTTCCTGGTCGCCGGCAGCGAGCGCGTGCGCCTGGACGGCCGGCCGATGACGCGCGGCGCCGACCGCGACTACGTCGTGGACTACGTGCGCGGCACGATCACCTTCACCTACCGCCGCCTGGTCACCGCCGACTCGGAGATCGTCGTGGAGTTCGAGGAGGGGGAGGGACCCTACTCCCGCACCGTGGCCGGCGCGCAGGCGCAGGCCGCCGCCGACGTCGGCCTGTTCGGCGGACGCACCGCCGCGCTGACGATGCGGCTGGTCCGCGAGCGGGACGACCCCGTCCGCCTGCGGACGGGCGAACTCTCGGAGGCGGACCGCGCGGTCCTCGCCGCGGCGGGCGACGAGCCCGCCGTGGCCACGGGCCTGACCGTCGTCGCGGCGGGGACGGGGGACTACCGTCTCGACTGGGTGGGCGGCATCCAGGTGGCGGTGCACGACACGCTCGTCGGCGACCACCTGGTCGAGTTCTTCGACGCGGGCACCGGGCTGGGCGACTACGGCGTCGCCTCGCTGACGGCCCTCGGCAAGACCGTCTACGAATACCGCGGTCCGGGGGGCGGCTCCTACCGGATCGGCCGGCTGCTGCCGGCGCCGTCGTCGCAGCGGCTGGCGACGTTCCTGGCGACGCTCGGCGACGCCCGCCGCCCACTGGTCTCCGTGGAGTGGGACGCGAGCAGCCTCGACGCCAACATCCTGTCTTCAAGAGACGACGCCGACGACGCGGGCACCGCCCTGCGCGCCGCGCTGGACATCGGCGAGCGACCTTGGCGGCCGGGCGGCAGGCGCGTGGGCGTCGTCGCGCTGCAGGCGTCGCACGAAGACCTCGGGGCGCGCTTCGCGCCGTTCCAGCTGGCGCGCGACCGCTTCCGCTACGAGCGCTGGGGCCTGGGGGACCGCGCCCGCCGCGAGGGGTTCCTGCAGGAACGCGACGTGGAGTCGTCGGCGACGGGGTCGCTGGCCGCGGGCGGTGGGACGCGCCGCCTGCGCCTGGAAGGGCAGTGGGGCCGCCTGTCCCA
>DYDD01000016.1 GCA_020718045.1 Fibrobacter sp.
GGCGTCGGCGTACACGGCGGAGTGGGACGGCCGCGACGACTCGGGCCGGCAGTCGGCCAGCGGCTCGTACTACTACCGGCTGCGCAGCGAGGGTCAGGAAGTGACCCGTAAGATGACCCTCCTGAAGTAGGATTCCCAGGGGAGCGCTGCGGCGCTTCCCCTAGGATGCCCCGGGCGGGGAGCGGGCCAGGCCGGCTCCCCGCCTTCTCTTGAACGAGGCGCTTCTCGATTTATCGACGGATAAGTTGTATAATCAAGAGGTGCGACCGAATCGCCCGCGTTCGAGCCCCCGCCGGAACGCGCCCGATCTACACCCGACCTCAAGGATGGGCCATATCATGGGATTCGAATGGCGTAGCGTGGTATCGTGCGGCCGGCGGGCCGTGGCGGCGTTGGCGCTGGTCGCGGCGCTCCCGGCGCTCGCGGCGGACTACACGCAGGACCAGGTGCCGCTGGGCGCCAACGGCCTGCCCGAGTGGACGATCGCCGTCTGGAACGACTTCCCGGTGATGATCGAACTGGCCGACCGCGCCGCGCTGGAGGCCCTGCTGGCCGCGGTGCCCATCGCCTCCTTCGACCGCGAGCAGATCGCGCCCCTGGACCGCGACCCCAAGAGCGAGCGCCTGGCCTTCCGGCCGCGCGTGACCGAGGCGGAGCACGCCGCCCTCGAGGCCGCCGGTTACTCGCCCGTACGGCTGCGCGACCTCGACCGCGAGGGGCGCGAGGCCGCCGAGCGCGTCTGGCTGGAAATGGCCGCGACCAAGGCCGACCCCGTCCTCACCGATCCCTACAACTACTACCCCACGCACGCCCAGATCGGCACCATCCTGGCCACGATCGAGACCAACTACCCGGCGATCGCGCGCGACTTCCAGTGGGGCACCTCGGTCCAGGGCCGCGCCCTGTGGGGCCTGGTGATCTCGGACAACGTGACCTCGTCGGAAGCCGAGCCCGAGGTGCGGCTGTCCTCCAGCATGCACGGCGACGAGGTCACCGGCATGGTCATGCTGCTGGACTTCGCCCACTACCTGACCGAGAACTACGGTGTGCCCGGGCGCGAGGACGTCACCTACCTGGTGGACAACTACGAGATCCACCTCATGCCCAGCCACAACCCCGACGGCACGGCGCTGAACCAGCGCTACAACGCCAACGGCGTGGACCTGAACCGCAACTACCCCGAGCCCGCGGGCGACGACCCGACCCAGGAGACCGAGAACCTCGCCTTCATGAGCTACGCCAACGGCCACCACTTCGTGATGAGCAGCAACTACCACGGCGGCGCGCTGGTCGTGAACTACCTCTGGGACTGGACCTACACGCTGGCGCCGGACGACGCCGCGTGCATCCGGATGAGCCTGGAATACAGCACCTACAACCTGCCGATGTACAACGGCGCCTTCGACCAGGGCATCACCAACGGCGCCGCCTGGTACGTGGCCCTGGGCACCCTGCAGGACTGGAGCTACGACCAGACCGGCTGCATCGACGCGACCATCGAGGTCTCGAACACCAAGTGGCCGGCGGCCAGCCAGCTCCCGACCTTCTGGAACGAGAACCGCGAGTCCCTGATGCACTACGTCAAGTCGGCGCGCTACGGCGTCAACGGCGTGGTCACCGGCTCGGACACGGGCCTGCCCCTGGACGCCACGGTCACCGTCACCGGCAACAGCAAGGCCGTGCACACCGACCCGTCCCACGGCGACTACTACAAGCTGCTGGACACCGGCACCTACCAGCTGACCTTCAGCGCCTACGGCTACATCACGCGCACGATCAGCAGCGTCGGCACGGTCTGGGGCACCCCCACCGTGCTGAACGTGGCGCTGGATCCGATCGCCACCGGCGCCGTCGCCGGCCACGTCCAGCAGACGGGCGGCGCCCCGGTGGCCGCGCAGGTGAAGGCCTACACCCACCCCCTGAACGAGCTGGTCGCGACCGTCAACGCGAACGCGTCCGGCGACTACACGGTGCCGGGCCTGGTCTACGGCGACTACCGCCTGGTCTACAGCGCGGCCGGGCACACGACCGAGGAGCAGCTCGTGACCCTGGACGCCGCCTCGGTGACCGCGCCGACCGTCACCCTGGGCCTGACCGTCGAGCTGACGCCCTTCGCCACGAACTTCGACGGCGGCCTGACCGACGGCTGGACCGGCGTCTCCCCGTGGGGCGTGGTCGCCGGCGGCGCGGGCGGCTCGGCCTACGCCATGACCGACAGCCCGGTCGGCAACTACGCCAGCTCGCTGACCAACAGCACCTGCACGATGACCGCGGGCGTGGACCTGACCGCAATGAACTCGGGCACCGTGAGCTTCCAGGCCAAGTGGAACATCGAGACCAACTGGGACGGCGTGCAGTTCCAGGTCTCGGTCGACGGCGGCTCGGTCTGGACCCCGATCGCCACGGCCTACACCCAGCCCGGCAGCGGCCAGGGCACCCAGACCGCCGGCCAGCCCTACTTCGAAAACGCGCAGGCCGCCTGGGTGCTCAACACGGTGGACCTGGCGCCCTGGCTGGGCCAGGCCGACGTGCGCTTCCGGTTCCGTCTGGCCACCGACACCTCGGTCGTGAAGGACGGCTTCTACTTCGACGACTTCACGATCCACGGCCTCGGCGAGTCGACCAACACCGGCGCGGGCGACGCTCCGGCGCGGGCCACGGCGATCACCGCTGCGTACCCGAACCCCTTCAATCCCTCGACCACGTTGGCGTTCACGCTGGCGGCGGCGGGGCGGGCGGAGCTGTCGCTGTACGACGCGGCGGGGCGGCGGGTGCGCACGTTGGCCGGCGGCGAGATGACCGCGGGCGAGCACGTCACGGTGTGGGACGGGCAGACCGAGGGCGGGAGCCGGGCGCCGAGCGGGGTTTACTTCGCGCGGTTGACGGCAATGGGGGCTAGCAGCGTGCATAAGCTCGTGCTTGTGAAATAATCGGCATTCCGTCAGATGATTGCGCGGCCCCGAGTGATAGCTCGGGGCCGCTGCTTTGATGTCGGAATTGGGGGCGGCTGTGAACTTGTGATGGGTTGGTTCGAGCCCTGCCCGGGGAGCCATCAAGTTTCGGTTCAGCATCAAGTTACAGAGATGTTGACAGAGGCTCCGGTCTAGGGTAGATCGGGGCCTTTGTATTTGGTTGGTGGTACAACACTTACGGGACCGGTTTTTGGGGTGTTCGGGGAGGCCGAAAAGAGAGGTGGGGGGGAGAGGTCCTGTAGGGTGCGAAGGCCGGTTTCGGGCTGGCTCGTTGCAGGATGAGGATCTGCTGGCGCAGGGCCAGGTTTTCGAGGGCGAGGGAGCGGCGTGCCCGAAGGCCGGACAGTAGGATGTGGAGGATGAGATTCAGCATGATGCACGATATCGGCGAGGCGGCATAACTCCTTAGGATGCAAGGCGGATGGCATTTTGAATAGTGACAGCGGATCTGTCGTCCAGAAAGATTTCAATTGGTCAGCATATGATGTTGCAGAATGGCTGATAGTATAGTTACAATTAGATAGCTACTTATCTTTCATCTGGTCAAGTATCGAACCTGGAGCAAGGACCATGAGCCAGCCGGCCTACATCCCGAGATTCGTTCAGGGCCGTATCGAGGAAGCCCTGGCCGACACCCCGGTCGTCCTCATCCACGGTCCCCGCCAGAGCGGGAAGACGACGCTGGCCCGCCATGTGGGACAGCAGAGGGGATTCGCCTACTACAGCTTCGACGACGTCGGTGTCCGTTCAGCTGCGCAGGACGACCCGGCCGGATTCGTCGCTGAGCTTCCCGAACGGGTCATCTTGGACGAAATCCAGCGGGTTCCGGCACTCTTCTCCACCATCAAGCTCGCCGTCGATCGCGATCGCAGGCCCGGGCGCTTCATCCTGACCGGATCGGCGAACATCCTGATGATTCCTCGAGTGTCCGATTCCCTTGCCGGACGGATGGAGATCATCAGGCTGCATCCGTTGTCCCGCTGCGAGATCCTGGGCCGGCAATCAGGGTTCATTGCCGATCTGTTCGCCGGCGCGGGAATGATGCACCAAGCCGATCGCCTCGGCGACGAGATCGCCGTCATCGTAGCCGCGGGAGGCTATCCGGCTGCGCTGTCCCGCACGAACGAGCGAAGGCGGACCGATTGGTACTGCGAATATGTCGAGACCATCGCCCAACGGGATATCAAGGACCTCGCCCGTATCCGGGAGATCGAGGTCCTGCCTCAGATCGTGGCGCTGGCCGCGGCCCAGACTGCTCAGCTGTTCAATCTGGCAGAACTCGCCGGTCCGTTCCGGTTGAGTAGGCCGACGATCGGTGATTACGTGACGCTGCTCGAGCAGGTCTTCCTGATCCAGCGTTTGCCCTCCTGGCACAGCAACCAGCTCAGCCGCCTGATCAAGGCGCCGAAGCTCCATGTGGGAGACACGGGAGTCGCCTGCGCCGTCTTGAACCATTCCGTCGCGGCGCTCCGCGAAGATCGGACCCTGCTCGGCCACCTGCTCGAGACCTACGTGGTCCAGGAGCTCCGGAGGCAGGCAAGCTGGAGCGAGGAGCGGGTCCAGCTGCATCATTTTCGGACCAAGGAGGGCGCCGAAGTCGATGCCGTTCTCGAACGCGCCGGACGTCGGATCGCGGGTGTCGAAGTCAAGCTATCGGGAACCGTCGTGGCGAAGGACTTCCGGGGCCTGAAGAAACTGCGGGAAACCGTCGGCGGTCGCTTCACGGCCGGTGTGGTGCTATACGATGGAGAGGTCACCATCCCGTTCGGTGAGGGCCTCTTCGCCGTGCCGTTGAGTCGGCTCTGGACAGAGAAGATGTGACACCGCTGAGGAAGACGCCCCCTCCGCTCGGGACGTTGGCCGAATTTACACAATTGAAGGCTGGACTCGGGCTTGGCCGATCACCCACGGCGATGTACGATCCCAAGGACTTGGCCCCCCACACCCCCGGCAGGAGGTTTCGGATGCCCCGCACGATCCGTTCGCTCGCCCTGTGGATCCTGGTCCTGGCCGCTGTCTTCGGCGGCGGTTGCTCGCAGGAGCGCCAGCCCCTCGCCCCCGCCGATTCCGCCTGGGAAAACACCGACAAGGGCGTCCCCGCTGGCTACTACGACACCGTCAACGCCGGCAGCGCTGCGACCCTGCGCACCACGCTGCACGCGGTCATCGACGACCACCTCAAGATCCCTTACACCTCCACCAGCACCGACACCTGGATCGTGGTCGAGGCGGCCGACACCGACCCGGCCGACAGCGGCCGCGTGCTGGACGTGTATTTGAACGCCAGCTTCCAGAAGTACGGCGAGGGCAACCTCGACTACAATCGCGAGCACGTGTGGGCCAAGAGCTACGGCTTCCCGAACGACGGCGCGACCAACTACCCGTACACGGACTGCCACCACCTGTTCATCTGCAACGACAGCTACAATTCGTCGCGCGGCAACAAGCCCTACGGCGCTGTGGGCGGTACCGGCACGGAATACACCACCGGCGCCACCGGCGGCGTCGGCGGCGGCTCGGGCGTCTATCCCGGCTGGTCGAACTGGTCGGACGCCACCTACTGGGAAACCTGGTGGGACCGCCGCGGCGACGTGGCCCGCGCGCTCCTCTACATGGACGTGCGCTACGAGGGTGGCACTCACGGCGTGACTGGGTACGCCGAGCCAGATCTGATCCTGACCGACAGCCTCGCGCAGATCGAGGCTTCGAACACCGGAGCCAATCTGAGCATCGCCTACATGGGCCTGCTCAGCGTCGTCCTGCAGTGGCACCTGGACGATCCGGTCGATGCGAAGGAACAGGTCCGCAACGACGCGGTCTACGCCTACCAGGGCAACCGCAACCCGTTCATCGACCACCCCGAGTGGGTCGCCTGCCTCTTCATCGACAACTGCGGCGGCGGCGGCGACACCACGCCTCCCGCGGCCCCGGCCGGACTGGTCGCCGTCGGCGGCGCCGGCGTGGTGGACCTAGACTGGAGCGACAACGGCGAAGCCGACCTGGCCGGCTACACGGTGTATCGCGCCACGTCGGCCGGCGGCCCGTACAGCGCATTGAACGGAGCCCTGCTGTCGGCCAGCAACTACTCCGACACGACGGTCACCGGCGGCACGACCTACTGGTACGTGTTGACCGCCGACGATGCGACCGGCAACGAGTCGGTGCAGTCGGTCAGCGCCTCGGCCACTCCCACCGGCGGCGGCGCCCCCGTGGTCTGGATCAATGAATTCCACTACGACAATGACGGCACCGACAGCGGAGAACTGGTCGAGGTGGCCGGCACCGCCGGTACGTCGCTGGCAGGCTGGTCGGTCGTCGGCTACAACGGCAGCGGTGGCGCGGTCTACTACACCGTCAACCTATCAGGTACGCTGCCCGACCAGCTGTCGGGCTTCGGCACCGCCAGCTTCGCCTTCACCGGCATGCAGAACGGCAGCCCGGACGGTTTGGCGCTGATCGACGCTTCGGGGCAGGTCGTGCAGTTCCTGAGCTACGAGGGCACATTCACGGCGGTCGGCGGCGCGGCGAACGGCCTCGTCTCGATCGACGTCGGCGTCAATGAAGCCACCACCTCGCCGGTGGGCTGGACCCTGCAGCTGGCTGGCAGCGGCACGACCTACTCGGCTTTCACCTGGCAGCCCGCGGCAGCCAGCACCGCCGGCGTGGTGAACACGGGCCAGACCTTCGGCGCGCCGCCGCCCAACGTGGCGCCGGCGGCCGAGGCGAACGGTCCCTACGCCGGGCTAACGAACGCCGCCATCGTCTTCTCGTCGGCGGGTTCGACCGACAGCGACGGCACGATCACGGGCTGGCTGTGGAACTTCGGCGACGGCGCCACCAGCACGGCCGCCAACCCGTCGCATGCCTACGCGACGGCGGGTTCCTACACGGCCACGCTGACCGTGACCGATAATGCCGGCGCCCAGGGTACGGACACCTCCCCGGTTACGGTCACCGCGCCGAACCAGGCGCCGGTGGCGCAGGCGAACGGTCCGTACAGCGGGCTGACCGGGACTTCGATCGCGTTCTCTTCGGCCGGTTCGACCGATAGCGACGGCACCATCGCCGCCTGGCTGTGGAGCTTCGGCGACGGCGCCACCAGCACGGTTGCCAATCCGTCGCATGCCTACGCGGCGGCGGGTTCCTACACGGCCACGCTGACGGTGACGGATAATGACGGCGCCCAGTCCTCGGACACGGCGCCGGTCACCGTGAACGCCCCGGCGTTGGCCAACGTGTGGATCAACGAGTTCCACTACGACAACGTGGGCACGGATTCGAGCGAATTCGTCGAGGTGGCCGGACCGGCCGGCACCGTCATGACGGGTTGGACGGTCGTCGGCTACAACGGCGCTAACGGCGCGGTCTACGCCACGAAGACGTTGTCCGGCACCATGCCCAACAAGCAGAACGGCTTCGGCGTCATGTCGATCTCCTTCGCGGGCCTGGAGAACGGCGCCCCGGACGGGATCGCACTAGTGAACGCTTCCGGCCAGGTCGTGCAGTTTCTCAGCTATGAGGGCGTGTTCACGGCCATCGGCGGCGCCGCTAGCGGCCTGACCTCGACCAACATCCCGCTCGGCGAATCCGAAGCCACGACCAAGGGGACCTCGCTGCAGCTGCGTGGAACGGGCGACACCTACGCAGAGTTCACCTGGTACGGTAACCTCAAGGCGTCCTCCGGGGCCAAGAACACGAGCCAGACGTTCGTGACGGCGATCGCCCTGCGGTAGGTGGCGGGCACGATCGACGGGGAAGGACGGCCCCCGGGCAACCGCGCCCGGGGGCCGTGTTCTCATGCTGGAGTCGTGCCGCAGCAGGGATGTTGACATACATAGAAGAACAATGTATAATGCTGCAAGGTACTAACGAAATCCAACCCCACGCCGTCGCGCGGACCGGGAAATCATGGAGATCAGCAAAGACCTGATGGCCGCCTCCTCGACCCCGATCGTCCTGGCGATCCTGGCCGAAGCCGACAGCTACGGTTACGCCATCATCAAGCGGGTCCGGGAACTGTCCGCGGGGCAGATGGAGTGGACAGACGGGATGCTGTACCCCGTCCTGCACCGGCTAGAGCGTTTGGGCCACGTCGAGGCGCGGTGGGAGGTCGCCGAGAGCGGCCGTCGCCGCAAGTACTACCGGATCACCGCCGGCGGCCGCGCCCAGCTCGCGCAGGAGCGCGACCAGTGGCAGGCGGTGGACGCGACGCTGCGCGGCATCTGGTCGATCTTCCCCCTGGCCGTTCCGACGGGCCACCCGGCACCGACGACACCGATTCCCGAGGGAGCCTGAGATGACGCAGCCCGGACCGACGCAGCCGCTCGAGGACCAGATCGACCAGTGGCGCAGCTACCTGCGCCGCCGCCAGGCGATCCACACCGTCGACGTGGCGGAGCTGGAGGACCACCTGCGCGAGCAGGTCGCGGGCCTGACCGCGGCGGGGCTCGCCGACGACGAGGCGTTCCTGGTGGCGGTCAAGCGCATGGGCAACCTCGACGCCCTCTCGCGGGAGTTCGCGCGCGAGCACTCGGACCGCCTCTGGAAGCAGCTCGTCCTGGACCCCGACGAAGCCGGGAAGCCGCGCGGGAGCGCCCGCCGGGAGGCCGCCGTCGCCTTCGGCCTCGCGGTCGCGGCGGCGGCGGCCATCAAGTCGCCGGCGCTCTTCGGCCTGCGCTGGGGCGAGGACGAGGGCTTCTACGCCCGCAACCTGAGCCTCTTCGTGCTGCCCCTGCTGGCCGGCTTCTTCGTCTGGAAGCGGAGGCCCGGCGCCGGGACCCTCCGCCGGCTGGCCGTGGCCTTCGTCGCGGCGGGCGTGTTCGCCAACCTCTACCCGTTCGCCCCGGGGGGCTCCATCGAGGTGCTCTCGGCGCTGCACCTGCCGATCGCGCTCTGGCTGGCCGTGGGCGTCGCGTACGCGGGCGGCCGGTGGGGGCGGGCGGACGGCCGCATGGACTTCATCCGCTTCTCGGGCGAGCTGTTCATCTACTTCGTGCTGATCGCCCTCGGCGGCGGCGTGCTGGCGGGGTTCACGGGGCTGATCTTCCAGGCCATCGGCGTGGACATCGAGCCCTTCTTCGAGCAGTGGCTGGTGCCGTGCGGCGTCATGGGGGCGGTCGTCGTCGCCTCCTGGCTGGTGGAGGCCAAGCAGAGCGTGATCGAGAACATGGCGCCGGTGCTGACGCGCCTGTTCACGCCGCTGTTCGCCGCCATGCTGGTGATCTTCCTGGCGACGCAGCTGTGGACCGGGCGCGGGGTCGACGTCCGGCGCGACGTGCTGATCGCCTTCGACCTGCTGCTGGTGGTGGTCCTGGGCCTGCTGCTCTACTCCGTGTCCGCGCGCGACCACCGGGCGCCCCCCGGCGTCTTCGACGTGCTGCAGGTCGTGCTGCTGGTCAGCGCGCTGCTGGCCGACGCGCTGGCGCTGTGGGCGATCGCCGCGCGCATCTCCGAGTTCGGCTTCAGCCCCAACCGCGTGGCCGCGCTGGGGGAGAATGCGATCCTGCTCGTGAACCTCGCCTGGTCGACCGTGCTCTACGTGAGGTTCCTGCGGGGGCGGGGCCCGTTCGCCCGCCTCGAGCGCTGGCAGACGGACTACCTGCCGGTCTATGCCGGGTGGGCGGCGATCGTCCTGATCGTCTTCCCGCCGCTGTTCCGGTACGCCTGACGGGAGTCCGGCGGTGGCGAGGGTCCGCGCGCGACCTACCCGATCGCGCGCCCCACCGACTTCATCAGTCCCCACGCGATCAGCGCCGCCGCCGGTCCCGTGAAGACCCACGCCCACACGATGCGCCCGGCGACGCCCCAGCGTACGGCCGAGGTGCGGTGCATGGCGCCGACGCCGACGATGGCCCCGGTGATGGTGTGGGTCGTGGAGACCGGGATGCCGGCCAGCGAGGCGCCGACGATGGTCAGCGCGCCGGCCGTCTCGGCGCAGAAGCCGCCGACGGGCTTCAGCTTGGTGATCCGCATGCCCATCGTGCGCACGATGCGCCAGCCGCCGGCCAGGGTGCCCAGGGCGATGGCGGCGTGGCAGGACAGGATCAGCCAGAGCGGGATGTGGAATTCCGGCATGTAGAGGAAGCTGTCCTGCGGCACCATGTGGTGGCAGGACACCAGCAGGATGGCGATGATGCCCATCGTCTTCTGGGCGTCGTTCAGGCCGTGCCCCAGGGAGTAGCCGGCGGCGCTCAGCAGCTGCAGCCGGCGGAAGTGCTTGTCCAGCTTGTACGGCGTGGCGCGGCGGAACAGCCAGGCCACGCCCAGCATGATGCCGAAGCCCAGCGCCATGCCGATCACCGGCGCCAGAACGATGAACAGCCCGATGCGCATCAGGCCGGGGGCCATCAGGGAGGCGAAGCCCGCCTGGGCCACGGCCGCGCCCGCGAAGCCGCCGATCAGCGCGTGGGACGAGGAGGTCGGCAGGCCCCACCACCAGGTCATCAGGTCCCAGACGATCGCGCCGAGCAGGCCACACACGATGACGGCAGCGGTGACGAACTCGGCGTGGATGACGCCCTTGCCGATCGTCGCCGCCACGTGCGGCTCGAAGGTGAAGGCGGCTAGGAAGTTGAAGAACGCCGCCCACATCACCGCGTACTTGGGCGACAGGACGCGCGTCGACACCACCGTGGCGATGGAGTTGGCCGCGTCGTGGAAGCCGTTGATGAAGTCGAAGATCAGCGCCACCAGGACGATGAGGATGACGATCGTCACGGCCGGGCCCCCGCCTGCTAGGAGTTCTTCAGGATGACCGACTCGATGACGTCGACGACGTCCTCGCAGCAGTCGGTGGCCTCTTCGAGGTTCTCGTAGATCTCCTTCAGCTTGAGGACCCGGATGGGGTCCTTCTCCTCGTCGAACAGGCGCGTGATGGCGCCGTGGTGCACCACGTCGGCTTCGTGTTCCAGCCGGTGGACCTCGCGGCACAGCTCGATGATCCTGGTGTGGTGCTTCATGTTGTCCAGCAGCAGCAGCGCCGACTTGATGGTCTCGACCGGCTTGACGAGCTGGTCGGCGTGCAGGACGAGATCCGGCGTGGGCTCCGTGATGCGGTAGCCGACGAGCCGGTGCGCGGCGGCGTCGATCAGGTCGAGGATGTCGTCCAGCTTCGAGATGATGGCGTGGATGTCCTCGCGGTCGATCGACGTGATGAAGGTCCGGTTCAGGGCCTCGAGCGTCTCGTGGGTGATGCGGTCGCCGTTGTTCTCGATCTCCTTGATCCGGGCGACCTTCGCGTCGAGGTCCCGGTAGTCGGCGACCATGGCCACGAAGGCCTGCGCCCCTTCCAGGACGTTGTCCGCGGCCTGCTCGAAATGCTCCAGGAAGTTGACTTGGGAGGGGAGGAACTTCATCGGCGCCTCGCTGGCTGAAGGGCCAAGGTGCGACCGCCCGGCCGGCGATCCGCGCAATACTAGTCAGCGGCCGTCCGGGGGGCAATCGATAGTCCTTGCGATTCCGTCAGGCGACGAGGTCGTGGTTGTTATCTCGCATGTTGGCAACGGGATGCGCGTCGGCTGCGCCGGTGGGCCGTCAGGAGCGCTCGGGGCGTGTCCCGTCGATCCGACGGAGCGAGCGCGCTAACCTGCACATCTCCTCGACCGCGCGGACCTTGTCGATCATCGGCAGGCTGCGGAAATAGCGGAGCTGGAACCGTTTCGCGCTTTCCCAGTCGCACTGCCAGTCTGCGGCATCCTCGGCGATCTTCCAGTTTTCAATCGCCATCGGCGATCAACCTCAATTGGCGGACATCGTCGAGATCGATGGGCCGACCGACGGCCTCCTTCATGCGGATCAGGGTCTCGAGGTCGACGTATCGGAACGTGATCCCCCCGAGATCGGCGACCAGCGACCGCGACTCGGTTTCGTCGTAGGGGAACGGCTCCGCGGCGAACACGTCGACGGGCGTGGTTTTATACCGTTCGGAATAGAAATTCAAGACCGTCATGTTCTTTTCGGTGATCCAGCGTCTCCGGTTCTCAGGATCGGCGAACGCTTCGGCGGTCACGGGAACGCGGGGAGCGTACCCGAGCCGGCCCAGCGAGGCGAACGACTTCAGGATGTTGTCGCGATCCAGCTTGATCACGAGATCGACATCGTGCGTCATCCTGCCGTGCCCGTGGGCGACGACGGCCATCCCGCCGACCAGGAGGTAGCGGACCTGCCCCTCGTTGAGGGCGCCCAGGATGGCCTCGAAGCTGTGCAACTCCATCGTCGACCTTTCGGGAAGTCCCTGCAGCGGTACGGGCCGGGCAGGCGCCGCCGGCTGCCCGATCGTCAGAACGGGTACCCGCCCGCCGCGATCGCCGCCGCCGCGATGCGGTCGTGCAGCTTCGCCCGCGGCGCGGGGTCGTGCTTGGTCAGCCGCCGCAGCCCGGCCAGCATCGTGCGCAGCTCGTCGCCGGCCAGTGTGTTGGCCAGCGCGCGGCGGCCGAGCTCGGCTGAGCGCTCGACGGCGTCGTTGACGCAGAGCGTCGTGATGTCGGCCATCAGCGCGGCGCCGTCGCGGCCGGCGCGCTCGGCCTGCTTCTGCGTGCGCAGCAGCGCGCTCTCGCAGGCGTAGGCCGCGATGACCAGGTCGGCGCAGTCGGCCAGCACCTCCTGCTGGTCCTTCAGCTTGTCGCCGAAAGTGCGGGCGGCGATGCCCAGGGCCGCCAGCGCCGTCTTCTTGAGGTTGGCGACCAGCTTGGCCTCCTGCTCCAGGAAGCCGGGCTCGCCGGGGGCGACGAACTCCGGCACGCCCATCAGCTCCTCGGCGATCTTCTGGGCGGCCTGCAGCAGGGGCAGCTCGCCCTTGAGCGCCTTGCGCAGCAGCAGGCCAGGCACCAGCAGCCGGTTGATCTCGTTGGTGCCCTCGAAGATGCGGTTGATGCGCTCGTCGCGGTACAGGCGCTCCAGGCCGTACTCCTGGCAGTAGCCGTAGCCGCCCAGCATCTGCACGCCCTCCTCGGCGGCCAGGGCCATGGCCTCGGTGGCGAAGATCTTGATCATCGAGCACTCGATGCTGAACTCCTCGACCTTCAGGATCGACTTGAGGTCGTAGTCCGGGGCGCCCTTGTCCAGGGTGGCGATGGCGCGGTCCAGCAGGCCGGCGGTGCGGTAGACCATCGATTCGGCGGCGAAGGCGGCGGCGGTCACGTCGGCGATCTTGGCGCGGATCAGGCCGAAGGTGTTGATCGGCGCGCCGAACTGCTCGCGCTGAGAGGTGTAGGGGACGGCCCACTCGAGGGCCAGCTTGCAGCCGCCGACGCTGCTGGCGCCCAGCTTGAAGCGGCCCACGTTCAGGATGTTGAAGGCGATGTGGTGGCCCTTGCCGACCTCGCCCAGCACGTTGCCGACCGGCACCGGGCAGTCCTCCAGGATGACCTGGCAGGTGCTGCTGCCCTTGATGCCCATCTTCTTCTCCTCGGCGCCGATGACCACGCCGCCGAAGGCCTTCTCGACGATGAACCCGGTGAACTTGTCGCCGTCGATCTTCGCGAAGACGATGAAGAGGTCGGCGAAGCCGGCGTTGCTGATGTACTGCTTGACCCCGTTGAGCAGGTAGTGCGTGCCGGCGGGGTTCAGGGTCGCGGTGGTGCGGGCCGCCAGGGCGTCGCTGCCGCTGCCGGGCTCGGTCAGGGCGTAGGAGGTCAGCAGCTCGCCGGTCGCCAGCCGGGGCAGGTACTGCGCCTTCTGCGCCTCGGTGCCGAAGTAGACGATCGGCAGTGTGCCGATGCCCGCCTGGGCGCCGTGCTGCACCGCGAAGCTGCCGCTGCGCGAGATCAGCTCGCTGATGATCATGACCGTGGCCTTGTCGGCGCCCATGCCGCCGAAGCGCTCCGGCACGTCGACCGCCAGCAGGCCCATCGCGCCGGCTT
This sequence comes from Fibrobacter sp., assembly GCA_020718045.1. GTDB lineage: Bacteria > Krumholzibacteriota > Krumholzibacteriia > LZORAL124-64-63 > LZORAL124-64-63 > PNOJ01. The sequence continues at coordinate 13,832 of DYDD01000016.1, forward strand.
CCTTCAGCAGCGGCGCGCCCAGGGCCGTGTCGCCCTGGTATTCGATCTGCTCGCGCCGGGGCTCGATCTTCTGCTGGATGAAGTCGCGGGCCGCCTGCGCGATCATGCGCTGGTTCTCGTCGAAGTCCTCGGGGGTGAAGATCTCGGCGGGCGCGGCCGCCCGCAGCAGGAATTCGCCGCCGGTGGGATAGTTCTGCTGGCTCATGGTTCCTCCTGCCCGGTGGCGTTGGCGCCGGATCGCGGCGATGGTGCTAGATCGCTTCGAAGATGCCCGCGGCGCCCATGCCCGTGCCGATGCACATCGTGACCAGGGCGTAGCGGCCGCCGCGGCGGCGCAGCTCGTGCAGCGCGGTGGCGGTCAGCTTGGCGCCGGTGCAGCCCAGGGGGTGGCCCAGGGCGATGGCGCCGCCGTTGGGGTTGATCCGTTCGTCGTCCGCCGACAGCTTCAGCCGCTTCAGCACGCTGAGGCTCTGGGCCGCGAAGGCCTCGTTCAGCTCGATCACGTCCATGTCGGTCAGCGACAGCTCGGCCTGGGCCAGGGCCTTCGGCACGGCGGCCACCGGGCCGATGCCCATGATCTCGGGCGGCACCCCGACCACGGCGTAGGACACGAACCGGGCCAGCGGCGTCAGGCCCAGGCCCTCGCAGATCTCGGGCGTGGCCAGCAGGACCGCCGCGGCGCCGTCGCTCGTCTGGCTGGAATTGCCGGCGGTCACCGTGCCGCCCGCCTTGAAGGCCGGCTTCAGCTTCGCCAGGGCCTCCAGCGTGGTGTCGGCGCGCGGTCCTTCGTCGACCTCGAGCACGGTCTCGCGCACGATCGGCTTGCCGCCGGGGCCGGGCTGCGTCGAGCGCGCGGCGACCGGCACGATCTCGTCGCGGAAGCGGCCGGCCGCCGCCGCCGCCAGCGCCTTGCGGTGGCTGGACACGGCGAACGCGTCCTGGGCCTCGCGCGTGATCCCGTCCTGCTCGGCCAGCCGCTCGGCGGTCAGGCCCATGTTCAGGTAGGTCTGCGGCGCCGAAGCCACCAGGTCGGGGTTGGGCAGATAGCGCAGGCCGCCCATCGGGATCAGCGACATCGACTCGACGCCGCCGGCGATCACCAGGTCGGCCTGGCCGCAGGCGATCTTCAGGGCGCCCAGGTTGATCGTCTCGAGGCCCGACGAACAGAAGCGGTTGACCGTCATCCCGGGCACCACGTCGGGCAGCCCGGCCAGCAGCGCGATGTTGCGGCCCACGTTCATGCCCTGCTCGCCTTCGGGCATCGCGCAGCCGATGATCACGTCGCCGATGCGCTCGGGGTCCAGGGCCGCGGCGCGCTGCAGCAGCCCGCGGACGACCGCGGCGCCCAGGTCGTCGGGCCGCGTCCGGGCGAACGAGCCCTTGCCCGCCTTGCCGGTGGGGGTCCTCAGCGCCAGCGCGACGACGACGTCTCTCATGACGGTCCTTTCGGCGAGAGCCTAGTTGCACGGCGGCGTGTCAGTTGCGCAGCGGCTTGCCGGTCTTCAGCAGGCTCTGCATGCGCTCGAGCGTCTTGCGCTCGCCGCACAGTTTCAGGAAGCACTCGCGCTCCAGGTCCAGCAGGTGCGCGTGGGAGACGGTCGTCGGCCCGGGCACGTCCCCGCCGCAGAGGATCCGCGCCAGGCAGCTGCCGATCTTGCGGTCGTGCTCCGAGGCGTGGCCCGCCTCGACCATGTTGTAGAGCACCGATTCGCAGAGCCCGATGCCCGCCCGCCCCATCACGGGGATCGTCGGGTCGGGCGTCTGCGGCGCGTAGCCGCGGTCGGCCAGCGCGAGCGCCAATTGTTTGGCGTCGGCGATCTGCAGGTCGCGGTTCATGCTCCAGGTGTCCGCGGCGCGGAAGTAGCCGAACTCGCGGGCCTCCTCGGCGCTGGTGGCGACCTTGGCCGTGCCGATGGTCTCGAAGGTGGCGCGCAGGGCGGGGTAGAGGTCGTTCGCGTCGGCGTAGCGCTCCCGGTTGCGCCCGTACAGGCGCACGCAGCCGCCGCCGGCCGGCACCACGCCGGCGCCGAACTCGACCAGGCCGAGGTAGGTTTCGGCCGCGGCCCGCACCAGGTCGCCGGCCAGGGTCACCTCGCAGCCGCCGCCCAGGGCCAGCCCGTGTGGGGCGGTCACCACCGGCACGCCGCAGAAGGCGAGGCGGTCGGTCATGCCCTGGAAGGCGCGCACGATCAGGTCGATGTCGTCCCAGTTGCCCTCGGCGGCCTCCATCAAGAGCAGCGCCAGGTTGGCGCCGGCCGAGAAATGCTCGCCCTGGTTGGCCACGACCAGGGCGCGGCCGTTCTGCTCGGCCTCGCGGCAGGCCGTCATCGCCATCTGGATCTGGTCCTGGCCCAGGGCGTTCATCTTGGCGTGGAATTCCAGGCAGAAGACGCCGTCGCCCAGGTCCAGCAGCGAGGCGCCGGGGTTGCGGCGGATCTCGTGGTGGCCGCGCCGCAGCAGCTCGAAGTCGAAGGCGCGGGGGTGGACCGGCACCGGGGCGAAGACGCCCGGCGTCGCGGTGGGCGACTCCAGGCGGCCGTCGCGTTCGCGGTACAGGGTCTCGGCGCCGCTCCCGTACAGGGCGTCGACCCAGGCCGGCAGCGGGTGCCCGTCGGCGCGCAGCCGGTCGGTCACCGCGCGGAAGCCCAGCCGGTCCCAGGTCTCGAAGGGGCCGAGGTCCCAGTTGAAGCCCCAGCGGACGGCCCGGTCCACGGCCGAGGCGTCGTCGCAGATCTCGCCCACCCGCATCGCCGAGTAGGAGAGGGTCGGCGCCAGCATCGCCCACAGGATCGAGCCCGCGCGGCCGTGGCCCAGCACCAGGAAGCGCAGCCGCTCGGCGAGGTCGTCCATGGTCTTGGCCCGCTCGATCTCCGGGAACGCGGCCTTGCGCTTCTCGCGGTACTCGAAGGTGCCGAGGTCCAACGTGAGGATCGTCTTCTCGCCTTCGCCCTTGACCATCCGGTAGAACCCGCCGCCGGTCTTGCGGCCCAGCAGGCGTTTCCCGACCATCGTGCGCAGGAAGTCGGGCGGCGCGAAGACCTCGCGCGCCTCGTCGTCGACGGCCGTGGCGTGGACGTTCTCGGCGACGTGCAGGAAGGTGTCCAGCCCGACCAGGTCCGCGAGCTGGAAGGTGGCGGTCTTGGGGCGGCCCACCGCGGGGCCGGTCAGGGCGTCGACCTCCTCGACGGTCAGCCCCATCTCCGCCATGACCCGGAACGTGGTCATCATGGCGTGCACGCCGATGCGGTTGGCCACGAAGTTGGGCGTGTCCCGCGCCACGACGATCCCCTTGCCCAGGCGCACCTCGCAGAAGGCGGCCACTTCGGCGAGCGTCGCGGGGTCGGTGCGCGGGCCGGGGACCAGTTCCATCAGCTTCATGTAGCGCGGCGGGTTGAAGAAGTGCGTGCCCAGGAAGCGCGGCCGCACCGCCTCGGGTAGCTCGTCGGACATCGCGGCCAGGGACAGGCCCGAGGTGTTGCTGGTGAGCCAGGCGTCGGGCTTGAGGTGGGCGGCGGCGGCGCCGAGCACCTTGCGCTTGATGCAGAGGTCTTCCTTGACGACCTCGACGATCCAGTCGGCCTCCTTCAGGCGCGCCAGGTCGTCCTCGAAGTTGCCGGTCTCGATGAATTTCAGCCGTGCCGGCGTGAACAGGGGGGAGGGTTTCGCTTTCGCCATGGCGGCGATCGCGCCGTCGACCAGGGCGTTGCGCTCCTGGCGGCCGGCGCTCTCGGGCAGGCCGGGGGGCACGATGTCCAGCACCAGCGCCGGCACCCCGGCGTTGGCGAAGTGCGCCGCGATCGCGCTGCCCATGACGCCCGAGCCCAGGATCGCCACCTTCGACACCTGTTTCATGCTGCCTCGCGCTTCCTGCCGCCTGCCGCGGTCGGATGAGGGACGCCCGACCCGCAGCGTAGGCTCGTTGGCGGGGCCTGTCAATCCGGGCCGCGCCGATTCCCCGCGCCGATTCCCGTTGTCCCGCCCGCCGATGCGGGGTACCATGGGCGCCTGCAGTCGAAGCGACGGACCCGGAGGGAGAGGGATGACGAGATGCGTGGCGCGCGATACCCGTTCCTGACGCTTTTGCTCCTGATCGCTTGCGCGCTGCCGGCCGGTTGCGGCCGCGACGGTGGCGGGAGCGTCGCGCCCGCCGCCACGCCCGAGCTGTTGGTCATCGGGATCGACTCCGCCGACTGGAGCCTGCTCGACCCCCTGATCGCCGAGGGCCGCCTGCCCCGCCTCGCCGCGTTCCGCGCGCAGTCCGCCTCCGGCCGCATGAAGACCTTCGTCCCGCTGGAGAAGTCGCCGCTGCTGTGGGCGAGCATCTGCACCGGCGTCGGGCCCGAGGTGCACGGCGTCGCCTCCTTCCTGGGGGAGTCCGACCGCAAGGCACCCACCGGGAGCGCCTGGCGCGCGCCGGCGATCTGGGACATGATCGGCGCCGCGGGCCGCAGCACGGCCGTCAGCGGCATGTGGACCACGTACCCGGCCCGGCCCATCGACGGCGTCATGGTCAGCGACTACCTGCCGTACGGCCGGGAGCGCAGCGTGCCGCTGGCCAGGCTGGTCTACCCCGATTCGCTGGGCGCACGCGTCGTCGCCTGCCGCGTGAACCCCGACTCGCTGCGGGCGCGGGACCTGGCGCGGTTCCTGCCTCCCGGCGCCGACGTCGCGGCGCTCGAGGCCGCCTACCCGCGCCAGCTGCGCAACCTGCGGGAGTTCTGGGCCGCCGACCTGGGCTACCTGAACGTGGCCCGCCTGCTGAAGGACGTCGCGGACTTCGACCTCTTCTTCTTCTACCTGCGCGGCCCGGACATGATGAGCCACTCGTTCCACCATTACCTGAAGGACGACCCGGCGTCGCCGCGCAACGACCCGGCCGAGCTGGCGGCGTTCCGGGAGATCCTGCCCCTCTACTACGACTGGGTCGACGAGGCGGTGGGCGAGGTGCTGTCGTGGTTCCCTCCCGACCGCCAGGCTGTCATCCTGTCGGACCACGGCTTCTTCGGCCCCCGGCCGAACGGCCGCGGGACGGTCGAGCACAGCGAGTGGGGCATCTTCCTGGTGCGCAGCCCCCTGCACGAGGCCGGCGCGGTCATCGACCGCATCGAGCTGCTCGACATCTGCCCCACCTTCCTCTCGCTGCTGGGCCTGCCGCCGGCCATGGACATGCCGGGCGCGATCCTGGCGCAGGGACTGACCGACGCGGGCCGCCGCCACGTCAAGCAGCTGGAGAAGCACCGCGTGCCCTCCTACATGGGGCTGCGCCCCGTCGAGGGCGCCGAAGCGGGGCTCGACCCCGCGGTGGGCGAGGAGATCCGCAAACAGTTGCGTTCGCTGGGCTACATCAACTAGATAGATCCATCGTCATCGGAAGTCCGCATCCATGCCGAAACCGACCCCGAAGCCCGCGCTCCTGCTGCTGGCGCTGCTGCCGCTCCTCTCCTGCACGGGGGAGCCAGAGCCCGATGTCGCCATGTTCGAGGTCGGCGCCGTCGAGGGCTACGTGCTCGTCGCCGGGCAGGGCCAGGTCATGACGATCGTCGCCGACAGGATCGAGACCGGCTCCCACTACGGGTACGGCGACCGGGTCTACGCGGAGACGGAGTCGGACTCGACGGGCTGGTACCGGATGGAGCTGCCGACCGGTCGTTACACCCTCGGCACCAGGAATTCCGCGCTGGGCGCCACGGGCGACAGCCGGGCGGACACGGTGCGGGTCGAACCCTCCGTCATCCATCACGATCTGCGACGGGGGCAGGCGCGGGTCCGGGTCCGGGTGCCGCCGGAATGGGAGTCCCGTTTCTGCTACCTGCAACTCGAGAACGGCACCAACTTCGACGGCCGGGACAGCGATCTCGTGCAGGACGGGTGGGCGGAGTTCACCATCCAGGCCCTCGAGCCCGGTTCCTACGTCATGTCGTTTTCCGGCACGTACTCCGAAGCTCGTCTCTACCTGCCGGGCTCGCTGGAAGCGGCTGCGGCCGACACCCTGGTCGTGGGACTGGAATCCGCGGCCGTCTACGAGGCGGATTTCACGGACACCTACGCCACCGTCGACGGCCGGGTGACGGGCAGCTGGCAGGTGGAGCCGGCGCTCTGGATGCGCGTGACCGCCTACGTGTCGGAATCCCGCGCCGTTTCAAGCGTGTTTTGCAGTGCCGATGGCCGCTTCGTGCTCGTCCTGCCCTTCCCGCTGGACGTCCGGCTCCGCTTCGATTGCGAATCGACGAGCCGCTGGCATGGAGGCGATTCGTTCGAGACCGCCGCGGCGTTCGCCCTGCAGGCGGGCGATCGTCTCACGGGCGTCGAGGCGGTCGAGGGAGGGCTCGAGATCTGGCTGGAGGGACCGGGCGACCTGGTGGTGCGCTCCACCAGGATCCGCATCCGGGACGAAGCCGGGAACATCCTGACGTCCGAGGAGACTTGGCAGAACCCGATCCGGATCGGCAACCTGGAGCCGGGCCGCGTCCTGCTGCAGCTGGACGGCATCTGCGACGACCAGGCCTGGGCCGGCCAGTGGTACGACGGCGCCGCGTCCTCGGCCGACGCCACGCCCATCGACGTGGCGGCGGGCGAGCGCCGCCGTCTCGACGTCTCCCTGGCGCCGGGCGGCCGGATCGTCGGCACGGTGCTGGAGGCCGGCGGCGCCGAACCCGGGTCGGTCCAGGTCGCGCTCTGCGACGAGCTGGGCGAGCCGTGGTGCACGTGGCCGTCGTACGCCGGCGACGGCGCCTTCGACTTCAGCGGTCTCGCCGACGGCGACTACTACCTGCACGCCGAACTCGGCGGCGGCGCCGTGTGGTGGTACCCGGGGTCGTATGACTTCGGCGGCGCGGCCGCGGTCGCGATCGTCGACCACGGCGCCGTGATGGGCCTGTCCTGGACGCTGCCGGCGCCCGCGGGCGGGAGCCGGCCATGACCCTTCCCTTCCGTGCGCATCGTGCCCTGTTGCCGACCCTGGCGCTGTCCCTGGCCGTCGGGTCCGGTTGCGCCGAGTTCGGCGATCCCTGGGCGGGGGTCCCGGCCGGCCGCGTCGAGGGCCGCGTGACCACCGGGGCCACGCCTGTCGAGGCCACGATCTACTTCCAGCGGCTGGACGACGATTACCGGGAACGATTCGAAGGCGCCATCGAGGTCGGCGACGATGGGTCCTACGTCATGGACGTTCCGGCCGGGGATTACCTGTTCTCCGTGCGGGTGGACGGCACCAGCGACCGGATCTACCACGCCGAGCCACGACCCGTCTACGATGACGCCGCCGCCGACACGATCCCGGTCGCCGCGGCGATCTCGCCGGTCCGGATCGATTTCGCCCTCGGTTCGCTGGACCTGGATCTGATGTTCCCGCCCGGTCTCGAAGGGTACAGGGGGTTCGCTCATTTCCAGGCGTCCGGACCGGACGGGACCGTGGATTTCGCCAATCCCTGCGCCGGGCGCAACGCGGCGGTCGAGAACGGCTGGTTCCTCATGCAACCGGTGACCCTGGTGCCCGGCGAGTACCGGGTCTGGCTCGGAATCGGCGTCCCGTGGGCTGAAGTCAGCGCGTATGCCTGCGAGCCGGTCTGGCTGCCGGGCACCCGCGACGCCGTCGCCGCGACGCGATTCGACGTGACGGCCGGCGCCGTGTCGCGGGTCAACGTTCCGGTCGCGGTCGAACCCCTGCGCGTCGAGGGCCGCATCGGCGGCGCCTGGCTGGACCTGGGGTCGGGAAGCACCCCCGAGCTCTCGGTGGTGGACCTGGACTCGCTGATGCTGATCGACCGCCTCGATATCGACGGGGACGGCGTCTTCTGCCTCGATCTCCTCCTGCCGGCCGAGTTCAAGCTGCGGGTCGCCCACTACAACGAGACGGGGAGCTGGTTCGGCGGGACGCGATTCGAGTCCGCCGAGGTCTTCACCATCGGACCGGGGGAATCGCTCACGGGACTCGAGTACCTGCAGTGCGGGTTGCGCCTCCTCGTCGCGGATTCCCCCGACGGTTACGGCAGTGCCTGGTGCTGCATCTACGACGCGACCGGCACCGAGATGCTCGGCCGCCATACCGTGTATTTCTCGAACGACCACGAGATCGGCATCCCCAACCTGCACCCCGGCACGTTCCTGCTGCGGATCGATTATGGGGCGTCTTCCGCCGGCAGGTTCGCCTGGCTGCCCCAGTGGTACGACCGCGCGGCGACTCCCGCCGCGGCCATGCCGATCACGCTCGACGAGCCGGGCGACATCGTCACGCTCGATCTGGTCTTCGAGGACGGCGGCGTGATCGCCGGGAGCCTGGTGCTGTCGACCGCCGAATACCGGGACTACGTGGTCGTCGTGTTCTCGGCGGATTCCGGCCAGGAGTGGGCGCGATCCTCGGCGTACTCGTTCAGTCCCGAATTCACGTTCAGGGGCTTGCCCGACGGGCGCTACAAGATCGGCGCCTCGTTGGATGCCTACGGGAACGGGCCCGGGCCCCCGCCCCCCGACACGATCTGGTACCCCTCCACGCCCGTCTGGGACGCCGCCGGCGTCGTCGAGATCATCGGCGCCGCGACCGTGTCGGGCGTGGACATCGTCATCCCGGACGCGTAGCGCCTGCGCCCCAACACGGGAGCCCCGCCATGACCCGCTGCGTCGCCCTGCTCAGGGGCATCAACGTCGGCCGCGCCAAGCGCGTCGCCATGGCGGACCTGCGCGGTCTGGTCGAGGGCCTCGGCTTCACCCGGGTCCGCACCCTGCTCAACAGCGGAAACGTCGTCTTCACGGCCACGAGCCCCGACGTCGTCGGTCACGCCCGAGCCATCCGCGCCGCGCTCGTGCTCGCCTGCGGCTTCGACGTTCCGGTGGTGGTGGTGACGGCGGCGGATCTGGCGGCCGTCGTGCACGAGGACCCGCTGGGTGGCATCGCCGAAGACCCGTCCAGGCATCTGGTGGCGTTCGTGCCCGATGCCGGCTCGCTGGACGCCCTGCGGCGCCTGCTCGACGAGCCGTGGTCGCCGGAAGCCGTCGCCCTCGGCCGGCGGGCCGCCTACCTGTGGTGCACGCAAGGCGTCGCCGACAGCCGGCTCGCCCAGGCCTGCCTGCGCCTCGGCGGCGACGGGATCACGACGCGCAACTGGACCACCGTTCTGAAGCTCCTGGAAGCCGCGGGCCCGTAGGCCGCGAACCCCGACTCCCGCGACGAGGTGTGCCGATGAGTGGGCGCGACGCCGTAGGCCGGACCCGAGGACAGACTCGCTGCCGAGGTGCGGCCGGCCGCATCATCTGGTTGCTGGCGTTGTGTTGGGCGAAGGCGGCCATCGCGGCCGGGGCGGAGCCGCCGGTCCTCCTGGCGAATTCCGCTGCTGTGGACGTTCGCGACGGCGATCGATTCCAGGAGGGCGTCTGGGTCGTCGATCCCGCGGTCGCGCTCGACGTCTACGCCGCGTAGCGGACGACCGCCGCGAAGCGCGTGACGTTCATCTCGGACGTCGATTCGCTGTCCTTCGACGTCCTGCCCGGCTGCACCTACGACTTCACGGTCCTGCTCGGGGGCCGGGACTCCTGCCGCACGCGCATCTCGACGATGATGCAGGCCTACGGGCGGCTCGGCTCGCACGCGGTCGGCCCCGACACCATCCCGATCTCGATCACGAAGGGCAAACTGAACCTCGTCGGCACGGTCAACGGGTCCGGACCATTGAACCTCATCTTCGACACCGGTGCGGAAGGCTGCGCGCTGTACCCCTCCGCGCAGGGCAAGGGAGCCGAGTTCCAGCTCGACGGCACGACGCTCAACAGCGGGACCGGCGGCACGACGCAGCGGCGGACCGCCAGCGACAACCGGCTCGAGATCGCGGGTCTGCGGTGGGACCACGAACCGTTCATCGCGGTGGAGAGGCAGGCCGATCGGGCCGACGGGATCGTCGGCTGGCCGCTCTTCCTGGGCAAGGTGGTCGAACTCGATTACGACCGCATGATCATGGTCGTCTACGACGAGTTGCCCGCGAAGGCGGCCGGATATGCGCGGACCGCGATGCCGTACGTGGGCCCGCTCACGGCGGTGGAGGTCGTGCTGGTGGCCGGGGAGAAGAGGGAGGGCGGGTTGTTCATCCTCGACACCGCCGGCACGGGGGCCATGAATGTCAACCAGGCCTTCTCGGCTGCCCACGGCCTCCCCGGCGCGATGCGGGTGCTCGGGAAGAGCGCCTCCCGCGGCGTGGGCAGCGGGGTGATCCGCAACGAGGTCGTGCTGGTGCCGGAACTCGTGATCGCGGGCTTCTCCCTGCCGGACGTGCCGGTCCACCTGGAGCTGCCCGCAACCGGCAACCAGGCGCCGCCCGGCGGCGTGCTGTGCATGGAGGTGCTGGCGCGGTTCAACACCATCCTCGACTACCGGCGTCAGGAGGCGTATTTCCGGCCCAATTCACGCTTCGACGTGCCGTTTGGGCGGAGAACCCGCGACGTGCCGTGGCCCGTCGTTTTCGGGGTCGTGCTGTCGATCGTCGCGGTGATTATGGGGGTGGCTCTGACCCGGGCTAGGAGACGCCCGCCAGCGGATCCTTCAACCCGTGCCCGGTGACCAGCACCACGACCTTGTCGTGCGGCCCGATCAGCCCCTGCGCGCGGGCCTGCATCAGGCCGGCGAACCCGGCCGCGCCCGACGGCTCCGCCCAGACGCCGGCGAAGCGGGCCATCAGGCGGATGGCCTCGCGGATCGCCTCGTCCTCGACGGCGAGGAAACCGCCCCCGCTGCGCGCGACGTATTTCCACGCCTTCAGCCGGTTGCGCGGCACGCCCACGCTGATCGAGTCGGCGAT
>DYDD01000213.1:0-4404 GCA_020718045.1 Fibrobacter sp.
CGAGGCGGTGGTCGGCGTCGCGGAGGCCTTCGGCTGGGCGCCCGCCACGTTCCGCGCCGCCTGCGACGCCGAGGTGCGCGCGCTGCTGCTGGAGACGGCGGGCGACCCCGCCGCCTACGCCGCGGCCCTGCTGCAGGAGAGCCTCGACCGCGGCCGGGAGTTCCCCCTCTGCGAGGGCTACCTCTTTCCGGAAACCTACCACTTCGCCGAGGGCGCGTCCGTCCGCGACGTCGCCCACGCGATCATGCGCGCCGGCTGGGACCGCTGGGTCCCCGACGCGAGGGCGCGGCTCGCGCTGGGGGACCTGCCCCTGCGCACGCCCCACGAGGTGCTGACCCTCGCCTCCATCGTCGAGGCGGAAACGCCGCGCGTCTCGGAGATGTCGCGGGTGGCCGCGGTCTACCTGAACCGCCTGCGCGCCGGCCGCCCGCTGCAGGCCGACCCCACCGTCGCCTACGCGCTGGACAAGAAGGGGCAGCGGATCCTGTATTCCGACCTGCGCACGCCGTCGGTCTTCAACACCTACCTCAACGGGGGGCTGCCGCCGGGCCCCATCGGCAACCCGGGGCTCGCGGCGATCGCGGCGGTGCTGAAGCCCCAGCCCGGCTGCGAGGATTTCTTCTTCGTCGCCGACGGCCTCGGCGGCCACGTCTTCTCGCGCACCCACGCCCAGCACGAAGCGGCGGTGAAGATCTACCGCCAGCGCCGGGCCGCGGCGCTGACGGCGGCGACGCCGGGCGCCGCCGCCGCCGACACCACATCCGCGCCGCCGCCCGCGGCGAAGCCGGAAGCGCCTTGAGCCCGCGCCTTCTTGACGCCGCCCATGCGCGGGGCTACCCTGACGCGACGCGGGCGAGGCCGAGCCGCGAGGTCGAGAGGGGAGAATGATGTTCCGCAAGTACCTGGGGCTGATCCTGGGGTTCGCGACGATCGCCGCCGGCTACGCGCTGCTGGCCGGGGGAGACATCACCGTCGCGCCCCTGCTGCTGGTCCTGGGGTATTGCGTCCTGGTGCCGCTGTTCCTGTTGCGGTCCTTCCTGCAGGGCAAGGGCGAATAGCTCAGCCGGTCAGAGCACCTGCTTTACACGCAGGGGGTCACAGGTTCGAACCCTGTTTCGCCCACCACCCTCCCCGATGGACCCCGATCGGAAATCTGCGGGAACCTGATACAAGACTTTCATTGTCTTAACTTATGATCATCTGTGAATAAGGGGGTCGGTAACCCAAAAAATAGTGTTGCACGCCGTCCTCCCCGGTGGTACACTCATGAGGTCAAGTTAAGGACTTATGAAGAGTGGAAGGGAGGGTCAACGTAATTGCACTCGTTCTCGCTTGGGTTTGCCACCCTCGCATGAAAATGCCTTTTAGGAGGTGTCCTAATGCTTCGTAGGAACATTGTGGGTCTTGTGATCTGCGTCGCTGCCCTGGGTGTCAGCACTCTGGGCATGGCGGGAGTCCCTGACCTGGTCAACTCGAACGCCGATCTGCCCGCGGGGACTCCCCAGGTGAGCGTGTTCCTGACCCCCGACGGCACCGGCAACCTGATGACCGAGTCCCGGGCCATCACGACGCCGCCCCTGGACGTTGTGAACGCCACCATCACGGTGACGCTGCTCGACGCCGGGATGAACCCCGTCTTCGCCTATCCTTTCGAGGACATGTGGCTGGAGACGACGCTCGGCGGCTTGGCGGCTTGCACCAACGGCACCCTGGCCAACGCCAACACCGACATCAACGGCGTCTCGACCTTCGTGGGCCCGTTCTATGCCGGCGGCTACTCGAACAAGGTGGCCGGTGAGCTGACCCAGGTCATCATCAACGGTTCCCCGCTGATCGGCGAGGACCTCGACGTCCTGTTCAACAGCCCCGACGTCTTCGCCGACGGCGTGGTTGACCTCAGCGACGTGTCGCAGTTCTCGGGGTACTACGGCGGGACCAGCTACGCTGCCGACTACTTCTACGACGGCAGCGTGAACCTGTCCGACCTGGTGCTCTTTTCGAGCTCGGTCAACGTGATTTGCCCGTAAGGAATAGCCCTGCCCCGCGGCCTCCGGGCCGCGGGGCGACACTCCTCGGCAATCAGTTGACCGAGGCAGACAACCCAAAGGAGTCGCAACATGAAGAAGTTGTTAGCTCTGACCGCCATCGCGCTGCTTGCCTTCAGCGTCAGCGCCTCGGCTCAGGTCGATCCTGATCCGGACGGCTTCGGTATCTACTTCGATACCGGCGCCAACACGTTCAACGTCTCGTACCCCGGCGGCTTCGCGCCGATCAACGTGTACCTGATGATCACCCGTCCCTCGGGTGCCTTCATCCGGGCGTGGGAGTGCACGATCGTGGAGACCAACAACTTCACGGTCCCGGGCACTTGGGCCCTCAACGGCGGCCTGGACGTCGACGGCGACGCCATGGACTTCGTTATCGGCATGGGCCTCACGCCGCACCCGGCTGCTTCGGCCATCGTGCTTGCGAGCAAGACGATGTACGGCGCCGCCCCCGGCGCCGGTTCGGCTGCGACCTTCATGGTCAAGGGCGTCGCCGGCTCCATCAGCTTCCCCGCCGGCCAGCCCGGCTACGTGCACACCCTGGGCATCAACACCCCTTGCCAGGTCCCCACTGGCATCATGACCGCGCCCCAGGCCTGCATCAACACCCCGTGCATGGTCGTCGCGAACGAGGACATGTCCTGGAGCAACGTCAAGGCTCTGTACTAGTCTTCGCACAGCGATCCGTGTGACTGTCAGCTAGGGGCCGCCCTCCGGGGCGGCCCCGTTCTTTTCCCCCGCACCCCGTCTCCCGTCCTTCCCGGATCCCCGTCGCATCCGCGATCGGCGAACCGGTCGCCTTCCGGCGCCGACGCGGGGGCGGGAGCCGGGGAAAGACGCTTGACAGGCCCGGCGGTTGCCCGGATATTGATGCGCAACCGACGCAGGAATCCCGGCATCCGGTCCGGCGGGAGCGGGGCCTTCCGTCGCGGACCGAGAAGGTCATCGCGGGCGACGCAGCCATCGCGATGGACGAGGCGCAGGCGATCCGTCGCGGGAGCGACGTGCAGCCGGCGTGCGCGGCCAGGCAACCGATACGTGCCTGAAAGCTCTGACTGGGAAACTCCGTGTGACTGTCGATTCTGGTGATTGGCAATTCCGAGCGAAAGGGGACAGACCGATGAAGAAGATGCTACTCGTCCTGAGCGTGTTGGTGCTGACCGCGTCCATGGCCTGGGCCTATCCCGGTCCCGACAGCATGGGCATCTACGCCGATGTGACCAGCGTCGGACCGGCCGTGAACTGCATCAGCGTCGCCGCCTTCGTGCCGACGAACATCTACATGTGCATCACCAACCCGAGCGACTTCCCGGTGCTGGCCTGGGAGGCCCGCATCACCAACAACGCCGCAGGCGCCATGATCGGCTCCTGGGTGATGTCCGGGCTCGACGTCGACAACGATCCCGACGACTTCGTCATCGGCAACGGCCTCGCGCCCCTGCAGCCGAACGCGCAGAACGTCGTGGTGCTGGGCGAAATGCAGGTCATCATCCTGAACGCCGCCGCGGTGATCGACTTCACGATCTCGCACCTCCCCGGCTCGGTCAGCTTCCCCGGCGGCACGCCGGGCTACGTCCACACGCTGGGCTTCAACACGCCCTGCTACCCCGCCACCGGCGGCACGCCGGGCACGCCCTACGTCTACAACCCGGTGTTCCGCATCAACGGTCTCCAGGCCGGCCAGTGCCTCGTCGCCGACGAGGAAGCCTCCTGGAGCGAGATCAAGACGCTGTACCGGTGACCTTGCCGTACATCGGCACGCGGAGGGGCGGGGAGACCCGCCCCTTCCGTTTGACGCGGCACGCTGCCGCGAGACGAGGCCCACGCCCCGCGCGTTGACCGGCGTGGCGGCCGCTCTTATACTGTCGAGACGTTCCACCCCCTGAACGCCAAGCCCTCCCCCTGGGCAAGGAGATCGCGGCATGAGCCGGTTCCCCGTCGACCGTGAGCGTGCACGGCGCGCCCTGCTGCACCTCGCGCCCCTGTTGCTGGCCGGCGGCGTCGCCGGCGCTGCCCCGCTGAGCGTCACCCAGACCGACCCGCTGACCGCGACGATCCGCCTGGAGACGGGCGAGCCCGTCTGGCGGACGGCGTTCGAACGGGACGGTCTGACGTACCACCATCTGGATCTGCCCGGCTTCGTCGGCACGGGCGAGCCGCGCCGCCCCTCGGCGCCTGCCCTGGGGAACTGGCTCGTCCTGCCCCCGGGCACGCGGGCGGTCGTCCGCCTGGACGAGGCGGTCTGGGAACCTCTCGACGGCCGCCTGGTGGCGCCGGCGCCCACGCCGGTGCTGCGGCTCCATCCCGGCGGCGGCGATCCCGTGATGGAGGAGCAGGACCTGCTGCCGGGCGAGTCGCC
>DYDD01000213.1:4472-5130 GCA_020718045.1 Fibrobacter sp.
TGGGGGAGCCCCGCCTCTGGCGCGGGCACCGCATCGCGCCGCTGACGATCCGGCCGCTGGACGTCGGCGACGACCTGCGCGCGCGACGCCTGTTGCGCCGCGCCGCCTGGACGATCGTCTTCGAGCCCGAGGCGGGAGCCGCCGCCAAGGCGGGCGGGCGCCAAGAAGCAGGCGACGCCCGTTTCGGCCACCTGTTCCTCAACGGCGCCGCGCTGACCGCCCAGCCCCGCGAGGCCGTCGCGCAGGACGGCGCGGACAAGACCGCCGTCCGACGCAGCGCGGCCCTGCTGGGCCCCGAGATCCGCGTGCCGGTGACGCGCACCGGCCTGTTCCGCCTGCGCGCTGCCGACCTGCTCAACGCCGGGCTGCTGCCGGCCGGCGCGGACGCGGACCAGCTGCGGCTCTACCAGCGTCGCTACGTGCCCGGCCAGACGCCGCCCTACGACGAGATCGAGGTGCCGGCGGACCTGGTCGACGACGGCGGCGATTTCGCCGGCGACGACGCGCTGGTGTTCTACGGCCTGCGGCCGCGCGATGACGGGCCGTTCGTCAGCGGCGGGCGCAGCTACGCCAGCTGCGGCGATTCGCTCGAGACCTGGAACCCCGGCGCGCTCGACCCGGTCAACGGCGGCAACATCTACTACCTGGCCGCGGCCGA
>DYDD01000214.1 GCA_020718045.1 Fibrobacter sp.
GGCGTGTACCGGCGCGCGCGCCCGCTGCGCCTGCTCGACGGCCGGCCCGTGCCGTCGCTCGGGCTGGCGGCCTACCTGCTGGGCGAGGGCCGGGGCGCCGCGCTGAAGCTCGAACCGGGCCGGCTGCTGGTCGGCGACCGCGTCGTGCCCCTGGACGCCGAGGGCCGCGCGTTGCTGCGTTTCGCCGGGCCGGCGGACGTCCACGAGACCTTCAGCGCCGCCGCGATCATCCAGTCGGAGCTGCGCCTGCTCGAGGGCGGCGAACCGGTGGTCGACCCGGAGAGGCTGCGCGGCTGCGACGTGCTGTTCGGCTACAGCGCCCCCGGCCTGCTCGACCTGCGCCCGATGCCGCTGAGCCGGGTCGCGCCCGGCGTGACGCTGCACGCCGCCGTGCTGGACGACCTGCGCGGCGACGGGTTCCTGCGCGACGCGCCGACGGCTGCGTCCTGGCCGGTGATCGCGCTGCTGGCGGTCGTCGCGGCGGCGCTGGTGCTGGCGGGCCGCAAGGCCTGGCACGGGCTGCTCGTCATCGTCGCGACGTTGCCGCTGCCGCCCCTGCTCGGGGTCGGCGGCTACGCGCTGGGCTGGTGGTTCCCGGTGGTGCCGGCGGGGGTCGCCGCGGCAGCCGCGCTGGCCGGCGGCCTGGTCTGGAACTACGCCACCGAGGGCCGGCAGCGCCGCTTCCTGAAGCAGGCCTTCCGCCACTACCTCAGCCCGCACGTCGTGGAGCGGCTGATCGCCGACCCCGGACAGCTGCGTCTGGGCGGCGAGCGGCGCGAGCTGACGATCATGTTCTCGGACCTGGCGGGCTTCACCACCATCAGCGAATCCCTGGACCCGGTGGCCCTGACCGAGCTGCTGAACGACTTCCTGACCGACATGACCGACATCGTGCTCGAGGAGGGCGGCACCCTGGACAAGTACGAGGGCGATGCCATCATCGCCTTCTGGAACGCGCCGCTGGAGGTGCCCGACCACGCCGCGCGCGCCTGCCGCGCCGCCTGGCGCTGCCAGCAACAGCTGGCGGCCCGGCGCGAGGAATACCGCGCGCGCACCGGCCACGAGCTGCGCATGCGCATCGGCCTGCACACCGGGCCGGTGGTGGTCGGCAACCTGGGCTCGCGGCAGCGCTTCAACTACACCGTGCTCGGCGACGCGGCCAACCTGGCCTCGCGCCTGGAGGGCGCGAACAAGGCCTTCGGCACCGCGACGATGATCTCGGGCGTGACCCGTACCGCCGCCGGCGCTACCATCGCCGCACGCGACCTCGGCGCAGTGCGCGTGGTCGGCCGCCGCGAGCCGGTGGCGGTCTTCGAGCTGCTGGGTCCGGCCGCGGAAGCCGGAGGCGGCGGCGCCGCTGCGTACCACGCCGCCCTGACGCTCTGCCGCGCCGGCGACCTGCAGGCAGCCGCCGCGGCCTTCGCTGCGCTGCCCGACGATCCCGTCGCGCGGCTCTACGCCGGGCGCTGCGGCGAGGCGGCGGCGGGCGGCGAGCCGTTCGACGGCATCTGGAACCTGACCAGCAAGTAGGCGCCGGGAGGTGCGATGAGGATCCGATTCGCCGGCGTGCGGGGCTCGTGGCCGCGCACCGCGCCCGCCTTCGCGGGCTACGGCGGCGACACGACGTGCCTGTTGGTGGAGCCCCGCGCGGGGCCGCCCCTGTTCATCGACGCCGGCACCGGCATCACCGCCGCCGCGGAGGGGCTGCCCGCGACCGGCGGCGAGCTGCTGCTGCTGCTGACCCACGTCCACCACGACCACCTGCAGGGCCTGCCGTCGCTGGGCCCGCTCTACGAGTCGGGCCGCCGCCTGACGGTGGCGGCGCCGGGCTACGTGCCGGCGGAGGCGGCCGTGCGCCGGCTGCTGTCGCCGCCGCTGTGGCCGCTGGACCTCGACGCGGTCGGCGCGTCGGTGTCGTTCCGCACGCTGCCCGGGGAACCGGCGTCCGACGCCCCCTTCGCCTGGGGCTGCCTGTCCGTGCGCCACCTCGCCATCCCGCACCCGGGAGGGTGCGCGGCGTACCGCCTGGACGAGGACGGCGGCGGGGCGTTCGTGTTCGCGACGGACCTCGAGTGGGGCGCCTGGGACGACGCCGGCCGCCGCGCCTTCGCGCGACTCTGTCGCGAGCCGAGGCCTGCGGACGCGCTGGTCATGGACGGCCAGTTCACCGACGACGAGATCGCCGCGCGGCGCGGCTGGGGCCACAGCAGCCTCGGCGAGTGTGCGGCGGCGGCCCGGGCCGGCGGCGTGGGCCGCCTGCTGACGACCCACCACTCGCCCGAGCGCGACGACGCGGCGATGGCCGCCGTCGAAGCTGCGCTGGCCGACTTGCTGCCCGGCGCCGTCGCGGCGCGGCAGGGGCAGGTCCTCGAGCTCTGACCACACGCGCCGGGGGCACGCCCCCGCAGGAAAGGCACATCGTGAGCGACTCCACCTGGATCGTCGTCGAAGTCCTGGCCATGCTCTCGGTCTACGGCCTGGCCACGGTCCTGACCTCGCGCCTGCGCGGCGGCAAGCGGGGCGAGCGCGGCACCGGCTCCGCGCTGCCGCACCTGCTGCGCAGCCTGGCGGGCTGCGCCTCGCGACCGGTGGCCGTGCTGCTGCTCACCCAGGCCGTCCTGATGCTGCTGGACTCGATGCCGGAGGCGGCGGCCTGGCTGCGGGCGCGCCCGCAGCACCTCGACGCCTGGCGCATGTTCTGGCTGGGCGTGCTGGCCGTGGAGCTGATCGAGGGCCTGGCCGTGCAGGTCTACGCCCTGCGCCGTCGCGACTTCCCGATCCCCGACCTGCTGCTGGACATCATCCGGTTCCTGTTCGTGCTGGCCGTCGGCTTCGCGGTGATGAAGCTGCAGATGGGCATCGACATCGCGCCGCTGCTGGCCTCGACCGCCCTCCTGACCGCGGTGGTCGGCTTCGCGCTGCAGGGCGTGCTGGGCAACCTGCTGGCCGGCATGTCGCTGCACCTGGTCGGTTCCTTCCGCGCCGGGCAGTGGATCAGCATCGACGACCTCGAAGGCCGCGTCGTGGGCACCAACTGGCGCGAGACGCAGGTCCGCACCCGCGCCGGCCACTACATCACCGTGCCCAACGCCAAGGTCTCCGAGGCGCTGATCCACAACATGGAGCAGCCCAACCCGGTGCGCCGGCACGCGGTCCAGGTGGGCGCCAGCTACGACGCGGCGCCCGACGAGGTCATCGCCGCGCTGACGGCCGCCGCCCGCAGCGTGCCCGAGGTGCGCGCGAACCCGGCGCCGGCGGCGATGATCACCGCCTTCCTGGACTTCGGCATCAACTACCAGCTGGAGTTCTGGACGACCCAGTACTACAAGCACACGCCCCTCGACGGCGACGTGAACCGGATGATCTGGTACCAGTTCAAGCGGCGCGGCATCGAGATCCCGTTCCCGATGAGCGACAAGCTGCTCAAGGACTACCTGACCGTCGCCAACACCCAGCGCCGCCTCGAACCCGAGGACCGCGAGCTCGCCGCCCGCCTCGACGACCTGCTCGGCAGCGACCTCTGCACCAAACTCGTGGTGGGCGACGACGGCCGGCCGTTGCTGGACCGCGACACCCTCGCGCACGTCGCGCCCCTGCTGCGACGGCTGCCGTACACGCGCGGCGAGACCGTCTTCGTCCAGGGCGATCCGGGCGACACCTTCCACGTGGTGGTGCGCGGGCGGCTGGCGGTGCGCGTCGCGAAGGACGCGGACGTCGCGGCCGAGTTCGAGCTCGGACCGGGCGCGGTGGTCGGCGAGATGAGCCTGATGACCGGGGCGCCGCGGTCGGCCACCGTCACGGTGACCGAGGGCTCCGAGCTGCTGGAGTTCGACCTCGCCGCGTTCCGGGCGATGCTCTCGCTGCGCGACGAGATCCCCGAGGCGTTGGCGACGTTGGCCGCGGCGCGCGCCGCGCAGAACCGCGCCACGCTGGACCGCCTGTCGCAGGAGCACGCCGCGTCGGCCGATGCGGTGGACGAGCGTCGCGGCATCCTGCGCCGGCTGCTGGCGATGATCGGGCGCTGAGCGGGGGCGGCCGGGGTCAGTTCCTCCGGCCGCAGGCCTCGCGGCGGACCGGGCAGTTGCAGACGTATCCCTCGCCGAAGGAACTGCGGTAGGTACAGGTGACCTGCGGCACGTGGGTGACGAACACGACTTCACCGGCCACGAGCTCCTCGATCGGGCACAGGTATTCCGCGTCTGCCAGAACGCAGGCGTGCCCTCGATCGCAACGGGTCGTCTTGGCAATGGTGACGGGCGATACTTTCGCGGACATCAGCGCCCCCTCAGGCGAAAATATGATATTTCCGATCTGATATTCTCCCTCATGCGCAGTCTAGCACGGCTCGACCCCGCGTCGACCGATTTCGCACCTCAGCGGGCCGAGTCTCCCTCCCCGATGTACCGCCCCTGCGCGATTTCGACGGCAGTGCGGTAGGCCAGGCGGGTCAGCTCGGTGTGCAGCAACGGGTTCAACGTCTCGGGGGTGTCGGTCGTCAGGTGCAGGTGCGCGTAGCTGGGCGTGGACGCGAAGTAGAGCGTCGGGACGCCCGTCTCGTGGAAGGGCTCGGCGTCGGCGCCGCCTCCGGGCCAGGTGCGCGCCGTCGAGAGGCGGGCCTGCGCGGCGTCCAGGCCGCGGGCCAGGCCCCAGAGGACCGGCTGCGAGCCGCCGCCGCCGATCTGGATGCTGTCGCCGTGGGCCACGCAGTCCAGGTTCAGCATGGCGATCGTGCGTTCGAACGGCCGCGTCGGGTGCGCCACGTACCAGCGGGCGCCGTTGAGGCCCTGCTCTTCGCCGGCGAACAGGACGAACACCACCGTGCGCCGCGGCAGCACGCCGCCTTCGGCGAACGCGCGGGCCAGCGCCAGGACGGACGCGGCCCCCGACGCGTTGTCGTTGGCGCCGGGCCAGACGACGTCGCCCTGGCGGCCCACGTGGTCGAGGTGGCCGCCGATCACCAGGCACTCGTCGCGCAGCTCCGGGTCCGTGCCGGGCAGGAGGCCGACCACGTTCGCCGTCGGGGCGGCCGACTCGTACGCGGCGTCGACCGCGAGTCGGGCGCGGCCCGGC
>DYDD01000215.1 GCA_020718045.1 Fibrobacter sp.
AAGGGAGATCCGATGACCGTCCGACTGGGTGTGATCGGCGCCGGCACGCACGGCGCCCGCTACCTGCGCCACGCCGCGCGCGACGTGCCCGGCCTGCGCCCCGTCGCGCTGTGCCGCCGGGACGAGGCCGCCGGCCGCGCCCTGGCCGCCGAGCTGGGTTGCCGCTACGAGCGGGATCCCGCGGCCCTGATCGCCGCGGCCGACGTCGACGCCGTGCTGGTCTGCACGCCGCCGTCGAGCCACTTCGCGTTGGCGTCGGCGGTCCGCGAGGCGGGCAAGGCCCTGCTGCTGGAGAAGCCCATGACCGGCACCCTCGCCGAGGCGCGCCGCCTCGTGGAGATCGACGACCTCGCCGCCGGGCCCCGTCTGATCGTCGCGCAGACCCTGCGCTGGAACCCGGTGATCCGCCGCGTCCGCGAGCTCTGGCCGCAGCTCGGCGAGGTCCGCCACGTGAGGCTCGCCCAGCGCCTCGAGCCGACGGACCTGGAGTGGCAGCGCGACCCGGCGGTGACGGTCGGCGGCTCGGTGCTGCTGACCGGCGTCCACCTGTTCGACACGGTGCGCTACGTGACGGGACGCGAGTTCGCGCAGATCGACGCGCGGCAGGAGAGGTTCCTCAACCCGGCGGTGGAGGATTTCTACCTGGCCCGGGCCCGCCTGGACGACGGGACCTACGTCTCGCTGGAGGTGAGCAAGTTCGGCCGCGCGCGCGCCTGCCTGCTCGAGGCCGTGGGCACCGAGGGGCAGCTGCTCGCCGACTACCAGTTCGGGGGGATCCGCCTGATCCGGGGGCGGGAGGTGCGGGACATCGCGGCCGACGCGTCGGCGCCCACGTTGCCGGAGGTCCTGAAATGCTTGAGGGACACGGCATGCGGGGATGCCGTGTCCCCCGTCACGGCCCGCGAGGGGGTGCGGACCATGGAGCTCGTCGAGGCGTCCTACCGCTCGAATATGCACCAAGAAGCGGTCGTGATCAAGTCCGGATGACGATGACCGACGCACGACCGCTCCGTCGCGTCAGCCCCGCCGGACGGCCAGGGCCCGCTGCAGCGCCCCCGCCAGACCCTCGAGTTCCGGCAGCGTCATCCCGCGCAGCGAGGCCGCGTGCCCGGCCAGCATCGGGGCGTCCAGCTTCGCCAGCAGCGCCAGCCCGGCGGCTTCGATCCGCACGTGCACCACGCGGCGGTCCTCGCGGCAGCGCTCGCGGCGCACCAGGCCCGCCGTCTCCAGACGGTCGACGAGGCGCGTGACGTCGGGCACGCGGGTGATCATGGCCGCGGCGATGCCCGTGCCGGTCAACCCGCCGGGACCGGCGCCGCGCAGGATGCGCAGCACGTTGTACTGCGGCGCGGTGATGCCGTGCCCCTTCAGCAGCGCGGTCACGTCGGCCAGCAGGTCTTCGTGCAGGCGCAGCAGGTCCAGCAGGACGGCGCGGCTCAGCAGGGCGCGGTTCGCGGCGGGCATGTCGTTCCTCCCCGAACGGCGGGGCTGCGGCCGCCGGACGTGGGCTCCATGGTAGGCTCGAGGGATGCCTGTTGCAACGGATATCCGGCGCGGGCGCGTTCAGGCGCCGCGGGCGTCGAGCAGCAGGCGGGCGGCCAGGCCGGGCGGGAGCTCGCCGGCACGCACCCGGCGTTCGAGGTCGGGCAGCAGGCGGCGCACCGCCGGGTCGTGGCGCAGGCCTTCGCGCAGGCGGTCCTCGACCAGGGACCACATCCAGCGCAGCTGCTGCTGCTGGCGGCGGTCGGCCAGCGCGCCGTTGGCGGTCATCGTCTCGCGGTGGCGGACCAGCTCGCGCCAGAGGTCGTCGAGGCCCTCGCCCGTCGCCGCGCTCACGCACTGCACCGGCACCGTCCAGTCGGGGTGCGGCGGGCGCATGAAGTGCAGGGCGGTGCGGATCTCCGCCGCGGCCAGCGCCGCGGGCGCGCGGTTGTCGCCGTCGGACTTGTTGACCGCGACCAGGTCGGCCAGCTCCATCACGCCGCGCTTGATGCCCTGCAGCTCATCGCCGGCGCCGGCCAGCGTGATGAGCAGGAAGACGTCGACCATCTCCGCGACCACGGTCTCGCTCTGCCCCACGCCCACCGTCTCGACCAGCACCACGTCGTGGCCGGCGGCTTCGCACAGCAGCATGGTCTCGCGGGTCTTGCGCCCCACGCCGCCGAGGGTGCGGGCGCTGGGGCTGGGGCGGATGAAGGCGGCGGGGTCGGCGGCCAGGCGCGCCATGCGGGTCTTGTCGCCCAGGATGCTGCCGCCGGACAGGCTGCTGCTGGGGTCGATGGCCAGCACCGCCACGCGGTGGCCCTGCGAGGTCAGCCGCGTGCCCAGGACGTCGATGAGGGTGCTCTTGCCGGCGCCCGGCACGCCGGTCACCCCGACGCGGTGCGCGGCCCCGGTGCGCGGCAGCAGGCGCGCGAGCAGCTCCTGGGCCTGGCGCTGGTGGTCCTCGCGGCCGCTCTCCACCAGGGTGATGGCGCGGCCCAGCACGGCGCGGTCGCCGGCGGCGACGCCGGCCTCGAACCCGTCGAGGTCCAACCCGCCGGCCCGGTGCCCGCCCGCCGTCACGAACCCCCGCCCGGGAGCCGGTCCAGCAGGTCTTCCGCGGCCGTGGCGATGACCGTGCCCGGCGGGAAGATCGCCGCCGCGCCCGCGTCGCGCAGTGCCTGGTGGTCGTCGGGCGGGATGACGCCGCCGGCCACGATTAGGATGTCCGGCCGACCGAGCTTGGCCAGCTCGTCGCGCAGCGCCGGCACCAGCGTCAGGTGCCCCGCGGCCAGCGAGCTGACCCCCACGACGTGCACGTCGTTCTCGACGGCCTGGCGGGCCGTCTCCTGCGGCGTCTGGAACAGCGGCCCCACATCCACGTCGAAGCCGAGGTCGGCGAACGCGGTCGCGATCACCTTCTGGCCGCGGTCGTGGCCGTCCTGTCCCATCTTGGCCACCAGGATGCGCGGACGCCGGCCCTCGCGCTCGGCGAATTCCTCGACCCGGCGCCGCACCCGCAGCAGATCCTCGTCGCGTTCGCCCATCTCGCCGCCGTACACCCCGCTGATGATGTTGCCGGTCGCCTGGTGGCGGCCGAAGACGTTCTCCAGAGCCAGGCTGATCTCGCCGACCGTGGCACGGGCGCGCGCCGCCGTCACCGACAGGTCGAGCAGGTTGCCCCGGCCCGATTCCGCGCAGGCGGTCAGGTCCGCCAGCGCGCGCTCGACGGCCGCCGGGTCGCGTCCGGCCTTCAGCTCGCGCAGCCGCGCGAGCTGGGCCTCGCGCACCTGCGTGTTGTCGACCTTCAGGACCTCGACCCGTTCGGGCTCCTGCAGGACGTGGCGGTTGACGCCCACGACGGTCTGCCGGCCCGCGTCGATGCGCGCCTGGGTGCGGGCGGCCGCCTCCTCGATGCGCCGCTTCGGGACGCCCCGCTCGATGGCGCGGGCCATGCCGCCCAGCTCCTCCACCTCGGCGAGGCGCTGCCAGGCCCGGTCGGCCAGCTCGCGGGTCAGGCGCTCGACGTACCAGCTGCCCCCCCAGGGGTCCACCGTGCGGCAGGAGTCGGTCTCCTGCTGCAGGTAGAGCTGCGTGTTGCGCGCGATGCGGGCCGAGAAGTCCGTCGGCAGCGCCAGGGCCTCGTCCAGCGAGTTGGTGTGCAGCGACTGCGTGTGGCCGTGGACCGCCGCCATCGCCTCCACGCAGGTGCGCGCCACGTTGTTGTGGACGTCCTGCGCCGTCAGGCTCCAGCCCGAGGTCTGGCTGTGCGTGCGCAGGCTCAGCGACTTCGGGTTGCGCGGTCCGAACCCCTGCACGAGCTGCGCCCAGAGCAGGCGCGCGGCCCGCAGCTTGGCGACCTCCATGAAGTAGTTCATCCCGACGGCCCAGAAGAATGACAGGCGAGGGGCGAAGTCGTCAACCGCGAGTCCGGCCGCCAGGCCCGTCCGGATGTACTCGACCCCGTCGGCCAGCGTGTAGGCCAGCTCGAGGTCGGCCGTGGCGCCCGCCTCCTGCATGTGGTAGCCGGAGATCGAGATCGAGTTGAAACGCGGCATCCGCTGCGCCGTGTAGGCGAAGATGTCGCCGACGATGCGCATGCTCGGCGCCGGCGGGTAGATGTAGGTGTTGCGGACCATGAACTCCTTGAGGATGTCGTTCTGGATGGTCCCGGCCAGCTTCTCCGGCGGCACGCCCTGCTCCTCGGCCGCCACGATGTACAGGGCGAGGATCGGCAGCACGGCGCCGTTCATGGTCATCGACACCGACATGCGGTCCAGCGGGATGCCGTCGAAGAGGAGGCGCATGTCGGCGATGGAGTCGATGGCCACGCCCGCCATGCCCACGTCGCCGACCACGCGCGGGTGGTCGGAGTCGTAGCCGCGGTGGGTGGCGAGGTCGAAGGCGATGGACAGGCCCTTCTGGCCGGCGGCGAGGTTGCGCCGGTAGAAGGCGTTGCTGGCCTCGGCGGTGGAGAAGCCGGCGTACTGGCGCACGGTCCACGGCTGCAGCACGTACATCGTGGGGTAGGGCCCGCGCACGAAGGGCGGCAGACCGGGCAGGGAGTCGAGGTGGTCGAGGCCCGCGACGTCGTCGGGCCCGTAGCAGCGCCGCACCGCGATGCCCTCGGGCGTGGCCCAGGCCTCCCCGGCCGGCGGCGGGACCGCGGCCGCGGTCGCGTCGCCCTGCAGGGGGATCCGGGCAAAATCCGGGAAGTTCGTCATCGCCGCACCTCCAGCCCGTCCAGCAGTGCGCCGAGGATCTCCGGCGCGTCGCAGCCGAGGTGGATCGCGTGATCCACGCCCGCGTTCCGCCAGGCCGCTTCGTGTTCGCCCATGCGGCCGGCCACCACGACCGTCGCGGCGCCGGCGGCCTTGAGCGCCGCGGCCGCGGCCGGCAGGCGCTCGGCGTAGATCTCGTCCGTGGAGCAGATCACCGCCAGACGGCAGCCGCTGCGGCGCAGGGCCGCCCCCAAGGCGGCTGGGGCGTCGTCGCCGTCCTGCTCCTGCACCGCGATGCCGCCCGCGGCGAGCAGGTTGCTGGCGAAGGCCGC
>DYDD01000216.1 GCA_020718045.1 Fibrobacter sp.
GGGTCTACGAAGAGGCCGCATGACGGGCGGCTGAAGAACTTGGCACTGTCCAGATAGTAATAGTATGCTTGAAATAGAAGGGGATCCTCTCCGCCGAACAGGGAAAGTCTGTATACAGAGATGCCGACAGCCCAGACGGAGTTATCGGTGCTCACGATATCCAAGCCCAACGTATTGGTATTCTGCACCCCCTCGAAGTCAAGGACACCATCAGAATTGATTCGATAAACAGCGACACCCCCGTTCCTCACCAAGGGGGTAAAGAGCGCGTGCTTGCGGATGTCGAATTTACCGAAATCGCGAGTATTGTGTGCGAGAACGGCCGGTGCTGATGGATCCGTCACATCGCAGATCCAACAATCGATGTAGTTGTACTCGCCGTACCAGACAGCGTTCACGACGGCGATGCCATCGTCCACACACAGGCGATATGACCCCCGGGTTTCATAGAATAAACCCAAGTCGAGATTTCCTTGCACAACGGGTGCTTCTGGATTCGTGACGTCGATCGCCATCAGATTGCACATGCAGGTTACGCTCGCTGCGAATGCGGCCACCCAACAGACGTTTCCATCTCCCTGCACGAGGAATCGTCCTCCATCGAGTGGCATCAAGATGCCGGCGATGGGTGTCGAGGGATCGGAAATGTCGACGAGCCAGAGCCCCTGCGACTGTACACCGACACAGATGACGTCGCCGCAAGCCGCGAGGGCGTCGATCGTGCCAGAAGCCGTGATCTGTGACAGCAGAACCGGAGAATCCGGTGTGCTGAAATCCACGATCGATAAAGTGCTGTTGACCGAGAGGAAGGCCAGATCTCCGCTCACTTCCGCATCTGTCATGTAACTTAAACCGGAGTAGTCGTAATAGGTGCCCTCTCGTGTCAGACTCTGGTCGTTGTCGATGCGGAACCAAGCGACCTCTCGCGGAGTCCCCCAACTACTAACGCTGCAGACGTGTGATTCATCGGCCGCAGAAATGTTGGTTTGCACGAACGACCCGACGGAATCCGCATGCACGAGCGTCGAGTAGTCGATGCAAGGCTGCGCGGGCAGGGATCCGGCAGCGAACACGACCGCCACCACCGTGGCGAGGAGGACCGATCGGGAGCGAGCCATGTCGGCTCCTTTCGTGGCGGGGCGCAGCATACGCCGAATCGCTCGGCGCTTCTCGGATACGGACTCAACATGATGTCAGGCAACATCATGATGATAACAGACTATCAGGGGATAGGTCAAATCCGTGGCGGCGGCGCCGTTCAGCGCGCGCCGCTGGGGTAGAACAGTCCGGGCAGGGCCTCGCCGTCGAAGTCGAAGAGCGCCAGGTTCTCCACCGGGCTGCCCGCGGATCCCTTCACGGCCGTCCACGCCGGCTCCCAGACGATCACGGCTGCCCCCAGACCGTCGGGAACCCCCGCGACCACCTCCCGCAGGTCCGCCAGGAAGCAGCGCTGCCCCTCGGGCGTCGCCGGGTAGCCGGCGTGGAGCTGCGATTCCAGCCCCATCAGGTTGTGCACGCCGTCGGCCCAGCCCAGCGTCCACGGGTACGAGGTCTCGGCGACCATCACCGGCTTGCCGAATCGCCGCGCGAGGTCGGCGAGGTTGGCGGCGAGCTGCTCCAGCGTGCCGTGCCACCAGGGATAGAACGAAACGCCGATCTCGTCGAAGGGCACCTGCGCCGCGACCATCTGTCCGAAGAAGCGCCGGCAACCCGCCGCGTCCCCGCCGTCGGCCACGTGCAGCACGATCCGCGGCGGCGAGTCCGCCGGCGCGGCGTCGCGCACCCCCGCGGCCGCCGCGACCAGGAATGCCGTCAGTTGCGACCACGGCGCCGGCGCGTCCCACCGGCTCCCACCTGCGCCCACGCGCCCCCGATCCCACAGCAGGCCGTTGTCGATCTCGTTGCCGAGCTGGATGCGCTCCGGCAGTACCCCGGCGTCGCGGAACGCCCGCACCACGTCGGCGGTGTACGAACGCACCGAGTCGGCGAGCGCCGCCTCCGACAGGCCGACCCACGCCGCCGGCGGATCCTGCCGGCCGGGATCAGCCCAGGTGTCGGAGTAGTGCAGGTCGAGCAGGATCTCGAAGCCGGCCGCACGGACCCGCCGCGCGAAGGCGACGACGGCCGGCAGGCGGTCGAGGGAGTCGGCGGGCGAATGCCACAGGCGCAGGCGCACGAGGCGGTTGCCGGCGTCATAGAAGATCGCCAGCGGATCGCGGGCGACGCCGTCGACGCGGTAGACCGCTCCGGCGGCCTCCAGACGCGGCAAAGAGGAGAGGTCGGCGCCGGCGAGCGGCGCAGCGGGGGCGTTGCTCGAGCAGAGGCAACCCAACAGCAGGGCCATCGCTCCGAAGTGTGTCACGTTCCCGCCTTCGGCGCAGCGCCGTGATGCTCCTGCAACGACCGCACCCGCAACTCCCGATCCCGCAACGCCCTGATCCCCACCACCGCCGCCTGCGCCGCCGACATCGTCGTCAGCAGCGGCACCCTGTGACGAACCGCGGCGGCGTACATCGCGGCCTGATCGGCGTGGGCCTGCTGCCCCAGCGGCGTGTTGAGGATGAGGTCGACCACCCCCTCCTCGATCAGCTGCACGGTGGTGCGCCCCGCGCGCCCGGCCTTCGGCGCGA
This sequence comes from Fibrobacter sp., assembly GCA_020718045.1. Taxonomy (GTDB): domain Bacteria; phylum Krumholzibacteriota; class Krumholzibacteriia; order LZORAL124-64-63; family LZORAL124-64-63; genus PNOJ01. Next base: position 2,631 of record DYDD01000216.1, read on the forward strand.
CGGTCACCGGCAGCCCCACGCGCCGCAGGGCGTCGGCCGTGCCCTCGGTGGCGAACAGCGCGAAGCCCATGCGGTGCAGGTCGCGGGCGACCTTCAGGGCGGCGGACTTGTCGTAGTCGTTGACGGTCAGCAGCACGCTGCCGGTCTTCGGCAGCACGACGCCGGCGGCCAGCTCGGCCTTGGCGAAGGCGTGCCCGAAGTGCGAGGCGTGGCCCATGACCTCGCCGGTGGAGCGCATCTCGGGGCTCAGGCGCACGTCGGCGCCGGGCAGCTTGTCGAAGGGCATGACGGCTTCCTTCACGAAGAAGCCGTCGACCCGCGGCGTGGCGACGAAGCCGAGTTCCGCCAGCGTGCGGCCCGCCTGCACGCGCGCCGCCAGGTCGGCGACGGGCACGCCGGTCGCCTTGCAGACGAAGGGCACGGTGCGGCTGGCCCGCGGGTTCACCTCCAGCACGTAGACGACGTCGTCCTTGATGGCGAACTGGACGTTCATCAGGCCGCGCACACCCAGCGCGCGGCCGATGGTCTCGGTGTACTCGCGCGCGATGTCCAGGTGGTACTGGCTGATCTTGAACGGCGGCAGCACGCAGGCGCTGTCGCCGGAGTGGACGCCCGCCTCCTCGATGTGCTGCATGATGCCCGCCACGATCACGCGCTCACCGTCGGCCAGCGCGTCGACGTCCACCTCGAAGGCGTCCTCGAGGTAGCGGTCCACCAGGATCGGCCCGCCGCCGGCGGCGCGCAGGGCCGCGGCCAGGAAGCGCCCGAGCTGCTCGTCGTCGTACGCCACGGCCATCGCACGGCCCCCCAGCACGAACGACGGTCGCACCAGCACCGGGTAGCCGAGCCGTCGGGCGATCGCCAGGGCCTCGCCGCCGTCGCGGGCCATCCCCCAGGCGGGGCAGTCGATGTTCAGCTCGCGCAGCAGGGCGCCGAAGCGGCCGCGGTCCTCGGCCAGGGCGATCGCGTCGGGCGGCGTGCCCCAGATCGGCGCGCCGGCCGCCGCCAGGCCCGCGGTCAGGTTGACCGGCGTCTGGCCGCCGAACTGGACGATCACGCCGTCGGGGCGCTCCAGCTCGATGATGTTCAGCACGTCCTCGTGCGTCACCGGCTCGAAGTAGAGGCGGTCGGCGGTGTCGTAGTCGGTGCTGACGGTCTCGGGGTTGCAGTTGACCATGACCGTCTCGTAGCCCAGCGACGACAGGGCCCAGCAGGCCTGCACGCAGCAGAAGTCGAACTCCAGACCCTGGCCGATGCGGTTGGGGCCGCCGCCCAGGACCACGACCTTCGGCCGCGCCGACGGTGCCGCCTCGCAGCCGCGCTCGTAGCACGAGTAGAGGTAGGGCGTGCGGGCGGCGAACTCCGCGGCGCAGGTGTCGACGCGGTAATAGGCGGGCACGACGCCCAGCTCGAGACGCCGTGCGCGCACCGCCGCCGGGTCCAGCCCGCGCAGACGGGCGATCTGCGTGTCGGCGAAGCCCAGCCGCTTGGCCGCGCGCAGCAGCCCCTCGTCCAGCGCGGGCGCGGCTCGCAACTCGACCTCGAAGTCCAGCAGCCGCGCGAGCTGCGCCGTGAACCAGGGATCGTAGCCGGCGTCCGCCGCGGCCAGCGCGCCGGCCGCGCGGTCGGCGCCCAGCAGGGCGGCCAGGTGGAAGAGGCGGTCGGCGGTGGGCCGGCGCGCGGCGTCTCCGTCCGGAGCGTAGCGGACCGCCAGATCCGCGCCGAACCTGTCGAGCCCGATCTCCAGGCTGCGGATCGCCTTGTTCAGCGCTTCGGGGAAGGTGCGGCCGATGGCCATGGCCTCGCCCACGCTCTTCATCTGCGGCCCGAGGGTCGCGTCCACGCCGGGGAACTTCTCGAAGTTCCAGCGCGGGATCTTCACCACGCAGTAGTCGAGGCTGGGTTCGAAGCTGGCGGGCGTGACGCCCGTGATGTCGTTGGTGATCTCGTCGAGCGTGTAGCCGACGGCGATCAGGGCCGCCAGCTTGGCGATGGGAAATCCGGTGGCCTTGCTGGCCAGGGCCGAGGAGCGCGAGACGCGCGGGTTCATCTCGATGACCATGGTCTCGCCGGTGCGCGGGTCGACCGCGAACTGGACGTTGCTGCCGCCGGTCTCGACGCCCACGGCGTCGGTGACGCGCCGCGCCAGGTCGCGCAGGTCCTGCAGCTCGACGTCGGTGAGCGTCTGCGCCGGCGCCACGGTGATGCTGTCGCCGGTGTGCACGCCCATCGGGTCGAGGTTCTCGATCGCGCAGACCACGACGAAGTTGCCGGCCCCGTCGCGCATCACCTCCAGCTCGAACTCCTTCCAGCCCAGCAGCGAACGCTCGACCAGCACCTCGCCGACGGGGCTCTGGCGCAGGCCGTGCGCGACGGCCGCCTCCAGCTCCGCGAGGTCGCGGGCGAC
>DYDD01000217.1 GCA_020718045.1 Fibrobacter sp.
GCGAAGGAGCCGAGCTCCAGGCCGGGCGCCAGCTCTCGCCAGCCCGCCGCGCGCACGGACGGGACCGCCGCCGCGACGGCGGCCAGGCACAGGAAGCCTGCGAACGCGCGCGCCGCCGTCACGAGACGCCCCCGCCGCCGGCCCCGTCGATCACGGCCAGGACCGCGTCGGTCATCTCCCGCATCAGCGCCGCGTCGCCGCGCGATTCCACGTTCAGGCGCAGCACCGGCTCGGTGTTCGACTCCCTCAAGTTCAGGCGCCACGACCCCAGGTCCAGCGACAGGCCGTCGGTGCGATCCACCGCGGCCGCCCGGTCGAGCCAGCGTTCGGCGACGGCCGCCACGGCGCGCTGCGGTTCCGCCAGGCGACGGTTGATCTCCCCACTGGCCGGGTAGGCGCGCTGCATCCGCCCGACCAGGGCCGACAGCGGCAGGGCGGTGCGGCCCATCTCCTCGAGCACGCGCAGCCACGGGAGCATGCCGCTGTCGCACCAGCGGAATTCGCGGAAGTAGTGGTGGGCCGACATCTCGCCGCCGTAGACGGCGTCCTCGGCGCGCATCCGCTCCTTCATGAAGGCGTGGCCGGTCTTGTTCTGCAGCGGCACGCCGCCCGCCTCCCGCACCGTGTCGATCGTGTTCCAGACCAGCCGCGGGTCGTGGACGATCCGGCCGCCGGGCTCATGGCGCAGCGCCGCCCGGGCGAGCAGGCCGACCAGGTAGTATCCCTCGACGAATTCGCCGTTCTCGTCGAAGAAGAAGCAGCGGTCGGCATCGCCGTCCCAGGCGAGCCCGAGGTCGGCGCCGTGCTCGCGGACGGCGGCCGCCGTCAGGGCGCGGTTCTCCGGCAGCAGGGGGTTGGGCACGCCCGTGGGGAAGGTCCCGTCGGGCTCGTGGCGCAGCTTGATCAGCTTCACGGGAAGGTGCGGCTCCAGCAGGTCCAGCACGGGGCCGGCGCAGCCGTGCCCCGCATCGGCGACGACGGTCAGGGCCGGCAGGGCCGCGGCTTCGACGCACCCCAGCAGGAAATCCCGGTACTCGCCGCCGACGTCCAGCGGCGATGTCGAGCCCCGGCGCGGGGCGACGGGAAAACCGCCTTCGACGGCGGCGCGCCCGATCGCGTGCAGGCCGCTGTCGCCGCTGACGGGGACCGCATCGGCCGCCACGATCTTCATCCCGTTCCAGCCCAACGGGTTGTGGCTGGCGGTGACCATGACGCCGCCGGCCAGCTTCCCGGCGATCACGGCGTGGTAGACCTGTTCGGTGGCGCAGAGGCCGATGTCCCGGACATCGCAGCCGCCCTCGACGAGGCCGGCGCCGACGGCGGCCGCCAGCTCCGGGCTGCTGGTGCGACAGTCACGGCCGACGGCCAGCGCTCCGGACCCGATCCGGGCGGCCAGGGCCCGCCCCAGACGGTGCGCCAGGTCCGCGTCGAGGTCCTGCGGGACCCGCCCCCTGATATCGTAGGCCTTGATGCAAGAGGGCAGGGACGTCACGGTGCGCGAACCTCCGTTTCGGGGACGGTCGGGGACCCGAAGGGGCATTGTCGGCACAGGCGAGCGCCACGTCAAGGCCGGGCGCCGCGTCAAGGCCGGGCACCGCGTCAACGTCGGGCACCGCATCAACATCGGGCACCCGCAGCGCCGGCGACGCCGTGATCCGACTGGGGCGGCCGCCCGATCGCCGCTATCATGGGGCGACCCCCAACCCCGGAGGCCCCTTTGCCGAACCAGCCCGTCCAGGCCACCCTCCCCGTGCTCGGGATGCACTGCGCCGGCTGCGCCGCCTCCGTCGAGAAGGCGCTCGCCCACGACACGCCGGGCGTGCTCGCCGCCGCGGTCAACCTCGCCGACAACACCGTCACCGTGAGCTACGACCCCGGTCGCGCCGACGCCGCGGCGCTGGCCGCCGCGGTCGCCACCGCCGGCTTCGCCTTGGTGATGCCCGCGCCGGGAACGACCGCCGAGGAGGCGGGCCGGGCGGCCCGTCGCCTGGAGGAGGCCGCCCACCGCCGCGAATTCCTGGTCGGCGCCGTCTTCACCGCCCCCCTGTTCCTGCTCTCGATGGCCCGCGACCTGGGATTCTCCGCGCCCTGGCTCCACGCCGCCTGGATGCCCTGGCTCCTGGGCGCCCTGGCCACGCCCGTGCAGCTCGTGACCGGGCGCACCTTCTACGCCGGGGCCTGGCGCGGCCTGCGCGCCGGCGCCGCCAACATGGACATGCTGGTGACGCTGGGCGCCGGCGCGGCCTACCTGCACGCCGTCGCGCTGCTCGTCGCGCCGGACCTCGGCGGGCATCCCGGCTTCGAGACCGCGGCGGTGATCCTGACCCTGGTGCGCCTGGGCAAGCTGCTGGAGGCCCGCGCCCGCGCCCGCACGGGCGACGCCATCGCCTCCCTGCTGGCCCTCGCGCCGGAGCGGGCCGCCCTGCTGCGCGACGGCATCGAGCGCGACGTGCCGGTATCCGACCTGCGGCCCGGCGACGTGGTGCGCGTGCGGCCCGGCGAGCGCGTCCCCGTCGACGGCCTGGTCTGCGAGGGGATCGCCGCCGTGGACGAGAGCATGTTCACCGGCGAACCCCTGCCGGCGGACCGCGGCCCCGGCGACGAGGTCCTCGGCGGCTCGATCAACCGCGACGGCCTGCTGACCGTGCGCGTGACGGCCGTGGGCGAGCGGACCGCGCTGGCACGCGTGGCCGCCCTGGTCCGCCGCGCCCAACAGAGCAAGGCGCCGGTGCAGCGCCTGGCCGACCGGGTCGCCGCCGTGTTCGTGCCGGCGATCGCGGGTCTGGCCCTGCTCGTCTTCGCGGGCTGGTGGATCTTCGGCGGCGACTTCGCGCCGGCCCTGACGCGCTTGATCGCGGTGCTGGTGGTCGCCTGCCCCTGCGCCCTCGGTCTGGCGACGCCCACCGCCGTGATGGTCGGCGCCGGGCTGGCCGCCCACCACGGCGTGCTGTTCCGCGACGCCGCCGCCCTGGAGCGGGCCCACCACGTCAACACCCTGCTGGTGGACAAGACCGGCACGCTCACCGAGGGCCGGCCCGAAGCCACCGACTGGATCGTGGCCGAGGGTTCAGGCACGACCCCGGACGAGTTCGCGGCGCTGGTGCGGGCGGCCGAATCCCCTTCGGAACACCCGGTCGGGCGGGCCCTGGCCGCGGGCCACCGGCACGCCGCGGCGCCGTCCGCGACCTCGTTCCGGGCGGTGCCCGGCCACGGCGTCACGGCGGTGGTCGACGGCCGCGACGTGCGCGTGGGCAAACCCGCCTGGATCGCGCCGCTGGGTGCGCCCGCCGACCTGCAGGCCGCCGCCGACCGGCTGGCCGGCGAGGGCAGGACCGTCATGCTGGTCGAGGTGGACGGGAACGTCGACGGGCTCGTCGCCGTGCGGGACACGCTGCGCCCGGAGGCGGCCGCGGCCGTCCAGGACCTCGAGTCGCTCGGCGTCGACGTGATCATGCTGACGGGCGACGGGCCGCTCGCGGCGGCCGTCGTGGCGCGGGAACTGGGCATCGGGCAGGTGTTCGACTCGGCGACGCCCCGGGACAAGGCCGCCGTCGTCGGCGGGTTCCTCGCGGACTGCTGCACGGTCGGGATGGTCGGCGACGGTGTCAACGACGCGCCCGCCCTGGCGACCGCCGACGTGGGCTTCGCCGTGGGGCACGGCAGCCACATCGCCATCGAGGCCGCGGACGTGACCCTGGTGCGGGGCGGCCTGGGCGCCGTGCGGCGGGCCCGCGAGTTGAGTCGGCTGACCATGCGCACGGTGCGCCAGAACCTGGCTTGGGCGTTCGGCTACAACCTGGTGCTGATCCCGGTGGCGGCCGGAGCCCTGCACGGATTGACGGGCCTGCCCGCCGCGTTGAGGGACTTCAACCCCATGCTCGCGGCCGCGGCCATGGCCTTCAGCTCGGTGTCGGTGGTGCTGAACAGCCTGCGCCTGGGACGGCGCCGGCTCGCCTGAGCGGATTAAACCGTAGCGTCGACTGTCACGTCCGCGGACACCGTTGGCACCGGCGCCGCCGCGGCCAGATAGCGGCCGAACTCCAGGTCGTGCTCCAGGATGTGGCGCTTCCACCAGTGATCGAAGAGGCCCAGCACCGCGCGCGTCAGGCGCTCCAGGTCCATGGCGTGCCGCTGCCGCAGGTTTCGTGCCGACGCGAGCAGCCGCGCGTGCTCGGCGCGGTGCCGCGCGGCGGCGGGGTAGCCGGACGCGTCGAACATCGCCTCCTCGCGCGCCTGGTGGACCTCGGCCCAGGCGATCAGCTGCTCCAGGACCTGGTGCAGCACGCGGTGACCGCGGCCACGGCCGCGGGCTTCGAGCAACCCGTTCTGCAGGGAGAGGAATTCGCGGTGGTCCGCGTCGAGCGCCGCGACCCCCGTGCCGAACCGCACGTCCCATTCCAGCGGCCTCAACGCGGCCTCCTCAGCTCGGCTGGGCGACCAGGGCCTCGGCGGCGATCCGGCGGGCGGCCTTGCCGAAATCGACGTCGGCGCCGCGGATGTGGCCGAGCAGCCAGTGCTGGAGGTACTGCAGGACCGGCAAGGTGATGGTCTGCCGGCCTTCAGCCAGGACGGCCTGGAACCGCCGCACGCGCTGGAGCAGGTCCTGGTGTTCCTCGCGGTGCTCCGCCAGGCCGACGTAGCCCAGCTCCGCCATCAACGCCTCTTCGGCGGTGAAGTGGGCGGCCGTATAATCCAGCATGACCCCCAGACGGTGGGCGAGTTCCGCGTCCGTCTCGCGGCGCCGGTAGGCGGCGGCGAGTTCGTTGTAGCGGCCGATGATCCGCCGGTGCTGCTCGTCGATCTGCGGCAGCCCCAGCTCCAGGTCGTCTTTCCACACGATGGCGCTCATGGGCGTTCCCTCCGTTGCCGGCTCGATCGGTCTGTTCAGACTTCGAGCCGGCTCTTGTCGTCCCAGGCCGTGGCGAGGTCCAGGTAGTCGTCGTCGTCGAGGGCCGTGGCCCGGTCCAGGGCCGGATCCGCCGTGGCCCG
>DYDD01000218.1 GCA_020718045.1 Fibrobacter sp.
CGACGAGCGTCCCCTGTCACCACAGGATGTGTGGATCCAAGTCGCAACACTGCATGGGCAGGGACAATTTCGTGGCCAGAACCTAATCCTTCAGCCACGCGAGCGCCGCTTCGGGATCGGTGAACAGCTTGACCTGGCTGCCCATGTTGACCGAAGCGGTCTCCAGGAATTCGAAATCCTGCGTGATCTCGGCGACGACCACCGCACGCTTGATGCTGCCGGACACCCCGGCCTCCTTCACGACCCTGGGGATCGTGTAGATCTCGAGCGTCGAGGAGGTGACCTGCGCCCCGCGCAGGTCCATCAGGAGGCGGCGGCACCCGTGTTCGCCGACGAGTCGCGCCAGATCCGTCGCCACCTCCTTTGCGACGACGGCGTCCAGCTTTCCGTGCAACCGGCCCATGATGATGTCCTGAGCCTCGTCATACCGGAATTCATGGTTCATGTCCGCCTCCCCGGGTTGCATCCCCATGCGGGAAGGAGCGTCACGATGCGACGACGGCGAAGCGGCTCCGGCCCAATATACCCCATCGAGGACGATTCGAGGGCATGATACCACAACGCCCGGACCCGGACCAGCGAATCGCCGGGTCGCCGGCGGCGGGGAAGCGTCTCCTGGCACCCCGCGGGCCGATGTGCTTACTTGTGCCCTCGCCGACCCTTCCCGAACCGATCGCGAGCCCCGATGTCCTCCTTCCTTGCCCGCCTGCGCGCCGCCGGCAGCCGCGAACCCGGCGCCGCCAGCCCCATCCTGGAGGGACCGGTCGACCGGACCCTGCTGGGCCTGAGCGTGCCGATGATCATGGCCATGGTCCTGGTCACGGCCTTCGGGCTGGTGGACATGCTCTACCTGGGACGCTACTCGCGCGAGGCGATGGCGGCGGTGTCGCTGTCCTTCCCGATCGCCTACCTGATCCACTCGGTCGCCGGCGCGCTCGGCCAGGGGGCGACCTCGCTGGTCTCGCGCCTGATCGGCGGCGGCGACGAGCGGCAGCTGCGCAACTTCCTCTGGCACGCCCTGATCGTGATCGGGATCTTCGCGGCGATCATCACGCCGCTGGGCCTGCTGCTGGCGCCCGCCGCGCTGCGGCGCATGGGCGCGGAGCCCGGCGTCACCGAGGGCGCGATCCTCTACACGCAGGTGGCGTTCGCCTCGTCGGCGTTCTCGCTGCTGCCGATGGTGCTCAACTCCCTGTTCCGCGGCGAGGGCGACACGATCTACCCGTTCAAGGTCATGGCCGTGGCGCTGGCGCTGAACGTCGTGCTGGACCCGCTGTTCATCTTCGGGCCGGGGCCGTTCCCCGAGATGGGCGTGGCCGGCGCGGCGGTGACCACGGCCGTCAGCTTCCTGTTCGCTTCGCTGATGGTGCTGCGCGAGCTGCGCAACCCCCGCCGCCGCGTGCGGTACGACCGCGCCGCCTGGTCGTGGAGCCCCGCCCTGGTGCGCGGCTGGGCCAACGTGTCGGCGCCGGCCTTCGTGGCCAACCTGTCGATGCCGCTGTCGGCCTACCTGATCACCGACATGCTCGCCGGCTACGGCACCGACGCCATCGCCGCCTTCGGCGCTGGCACCCGCCTGCTGAGCTTCGTGTTCCTGCCGACGCTCGGCATCTCGATGAGCATGATGATCATGGTCGGACAGAACCACGGCGCCGGCCGCCGCGACCGGGTGCGCGAGACGACCCTGCTGACGCTGCGCTACGCCCTGATCCTCATGGGTGTCCTGTCGCTGCCCGTGATCCTGTTCCCGGCCTGGTCGCTGCGGATCTTCACGGACGAGCCGACGGTCATCGCCGCCGGCGTCGGGCTGGCCCGCTGGGTGACCCTGGCGCGACCGATGCTCAGCATCGTGAACATCACGGCCTTCTGGTTCCACGCCCAGGGCAACGGGATGATGGGCATGCTGCCGAACTTCGGCATGCGCGTGCTGCTGGAGCCGGCCGGCGTCTGGGTGGGCCTGAAGCTGGGCGCGCTGAGCGGCGGTTGGCTCGGCATGGCCGCGGCCGACCTCGTCGGCGGCGTCCTGTGCCTGGTCCTGCTGTTCTGGCGCCTGGGCGCCTACATGCGCGACGCGCCCGCGCCGGTCCGGCCGGCGGTCGCGCCGGGCGCGCCTTCCCGCTGATCCCGGCCTCCCCGCACGCTGCGGCGTTGACGCCCCGCGACCCTCCCGCTACGATCCCCGCCCGTACCCGTCGCGTTCCGCAACCGCGCTGGAGGTGCCGCGCATGTCCATGCTCTTCCTGGTCCTGGCCTGGGGCACAATCATCGGCTTCACGTGGTTCGCTTTCTCGCGCATCCTGCGTCTAGGCAAGAAGGCGGACCTGGCGGCCGCCGACGGCGGCGCCCGGGCGCAGTGGGGCACGCGCATCGGGCTGATCCTGGCCATGGCGGGCAACGCCATCGGGCTGGGCAACTTCCTGCGCTTCCCGCGCCAGGCGGCCGACAACGGCGGCGGCGCCTTCATGATCCCCTACTTCATCGCGCTGCTGCTGCTGGGCATCCCCCTGATGTGGGTCGAGTGGACCACGGGCCGCTACGGCGGCACCCGCGGCCACGGCTCCACGCCCGGCATGTTCCACCTGATGTGGAAGCACCCCCTGGCCAAGTACCTGGGCGCCTTCGGCATCTTCCTGCCCTTCACCATCGGCATCTACTACTGCTTCATCGAATCCTGGACGCTGGGCTTCAGCTGGTTCTCCGGCACCGGCGCCTACTGGGGCAACACCTCGCGCGAGGCGATGAGCGCGTTCCTGCAGGGTTACCAGGGCGTGGCCGCCAACCAGCATTTCGCCACGATCGCGCCCGCGGTCGTCTTCCTGGCGCTGACCCTGTTCTTCAACTGGTTCTTCCTGGCGCGCGGCATCTCCCGCGGCATCGAGGTCCTGGCGAAGTACGGCCTGCCGGTGCTGTTCGTGTTCGCGATCGTGCTGGCGGTGCGCGTGTTGACCATGGGCGCGCCGGACCCGTCCTTCCCGGAGCGCAACGTGGCCGAGGGGCTGGCCTTCGTCTGGCAGCCGGACTTCGCCCTGCTCGGGCGGGCCTCGGTCTGGCTGGCGGCGGCCGGCCAGATCTTCTTCACGCTGAGCCTGGGCCAGGGGATGATCAACTGCTACGCCTCGTACGTGCGCGAGCAGGACGACATCACCCTGAACGGCCTGGCCACCACGATGACCAACGAGTTCGCCGAGGTGATCCTCGGCGGCACCATCGCCATCCCGGCCGCGGTCGCCTTCTTCGGCATCGCCGAGACGCAGCAGATCGCGGCGGCCGGCTCCTTCGACCTGGGCTTCGTCGCCATGCCCGTCATCTTCCAGCAGCTGCCGCTGGGCCAGCTGCTGGGAGCGATGTGGTTCCTGCTGCTGTTCATCGCCGGCATCACCTCGTCGGTGGCGCTGCTGTCGCCGGCGGTCGCCTTCGTCGAGGACGAGTTCAAGTGGTCGCGCGTGAAGTCCGTCAACGCGGTCTTCGCGGTGCTGCTGGCGGGCACGGTCGCGGTGGTGGCGTTCTTCCGCTACGGCTTCATGGACGAGATGGACTTCTGGGCCGGCACCTTCGGCCTGGTCGTGTTCGGCATCATCGAGGTGATCGTCTTCGGCTGGGTGTTCGGGATCGAGCGCGGCTGGCAGGAGATGCACAAGGGGGCGCAGCTGAAGGTCCCCGGCTTCTTCAAGTTCGTGATCAAGTACGTCACGCCGCTCTACATGCTGGCCATCCTGGGCGTCTGGACGTACCAGGACGCCGTGCCCAAGCTGCTCATGCACGACGAGGCGGAGGCGAACATCCCCTACCTGTGGGGCGCGCGCGCGCTCATGCTCGCGATCGTGGCGCTGAACCTGTGGCTGATCGCCAAGGCGTGGCGTCGGCACGAGCGGAGCCCGGCCGCCCGGTGACCGCCGGGCTCGCGGCCGGACTCACTGCCGAGCGCGGGCGCGGGCCTGCTGCAGCAGGGGCGGGATGTCGGGGTGGTCAGGCGCCAGCTCCAGGGCGCGGGCGAAGTCGTCCGCCGCCTCGCTCCAGCGCCGGGCCTGGTAGCGGTGCAGCCCACGGTTGAACCAGGCGGCCGCCAGGCCGGGGTCCAGGGCCAGGGCGCGGTCCAGCGCCTCCTCCCCCTGCGTCGCGCGCCCGGTCATGATCAGCGCGTAGCCCAGGTCGCTCCAGATCTCGGCCTGCTCCGGCGCCGCGGCCAGCGCTTCGCGCAGCCATTCCTCCGCGGCTTCGACCCGGCCGGTGCGGTTCAGCAGACGCCCGTACGTCGCCGCGAGCTCCCCCCCGCCTTCGCCGCGCTCGCGCCTGGCGGTCAGGACGCGTCGCAGGTCCTCCAGCGCCAGCTCGTCGGCGCCGATCCGCGCGTACAGCAGCCCGCGCCCGGCCCGGCACTGCTCCTGGTGATCGTCGAGACGGATGCAGATGCCATAGGCGTCCACGGCGCGATCCGCCCAGGCGACGCGCGCGTCCGGGGCGGCGGCCGCCGCGAAGCTGTCGGAAGCCGCCAGCGCCCAGCCGTAGGGCGAGCCGGCCGCCAGCAGGCGCCCGAAGGCGATCCAGACGGGGCGGCGACCGGGCTCCTCTCGCCCCTCGTCGACCAGGACGTCGGCGGGCCCCGGGCAGGTGCCCGGCCCCAGCGCGAGCGCGTCGTGGCTGTAGGTGAAGAAGCGGCGGGCCTCCAGGGGGTCGCCCACGCGCTCGCAGGCCAGGGCCAGGTCGCGGTGGAAGCGGGCGGACCAGGGGGCCTCGGGACGCGTGTCGCGCAGCCAGTAGTAGGCGTTCGCCGCGTCGCCGCGGGCCAGCTCGGCGACGCCCCGGATCCACCGCCACTCGAAGCGGAAGTACTCCTTGGTCTCGATGTCGCGCGAGATGTTGTAGGCGCCCCGCAGGTCGCCGTGCGCGGCCCGGCACAGGCCCTGCAGCATGCGGACCTCGCGCTCGGCGGGCGAGATCCGGGCCGCGCTGTCGGCCCAGGCGTGGGCCAGCGCCCAGCGGCCGCGGTCGCGGT
>DYDD01000219.1 GCA_020718045.1 Fibrobacter sp.
CGCACCGCCCCTACCTGCTGCGCACCGGCGTCCAACTGCTCACTTTGGCGGTGATCCTGGTCATCGGCGCGCAGTTCGCCCGCTGGGTTGCCAACCTGGAGGCGGGGGAGATCGCAGGCGTGAGGCCGCCCGGCGTCGAGGGCTTCCTGCCCATCTCGGCCCTGCTCAGCCTGCGCCAGTGGCTGGCGGGCGGCGGTTTCTCGATGGTCCACCCGGCGGGCCTGGTGCTGTTCGGGCTGATCTGCCTGACGACGCTTCTGCTGAAGAAGTCCTTCTGCGCCTGGCTGTGCCCCGTGGGCACGTTCAGCGAGGCCCTGGCGCGCGTCTCCCACCTGGTGTTCCGGCGGCGTCTGAAGCTGCCGCGCCGGCTGGACCTGGGCCTGATGAGCCTCAAGTACGTCCTGCTGGCGTACTTCCTGTTCGCGGTGTTCGTGCAGATGACGCTGGCCTCGGTCGCGCTGTTCATCGACTCGCCGTACAACCGGATCGCCGACATCAAGATGCTGCACTTCTTCACGCGGATGTCGCCGCTCACCGTCCGGGTGCTGGGCGCGCTGGCCCTGCTGTCGTTCGTGGTGCCGTACTTCTGGTGCCGCTACCTCTGCCCGTACGGCGCGCTGCTCGGCGCGCTGTCCCGGTTCTCGCCGTTGAAGGTCGTGCGCTCGGCGCCGGACTGCACCGACTGCGGGAAGTGCGCGGCCGTCTGCCCGTCCTACCTCGCGGTCGACCTCGGCGCCACGGTGACCTCGCCCGAGTGCACCGGCTGCCTGGAGTGCGTGATCGGCTGCCCGGCGCCCGGCGCGCTGGAGGTGCGGTGGCCGGCCCCGTGGCGTCGCCGCGTGCGGCCGGCGGTCTTCGCGGCGGCGGTCCTGCTGGTGTTCTTCGGGGGGATCGGCGCGGCGAAGCTGGCGGGGCGCTGGCGCACCGGGATCACCGACCAGGAGTACCTGCGGCGCGTGCAGGAGATGGACGCGTCCAAGTACCACCACGCCCGCGGCCAGGTGCCGGCCTACGGTCCGGAGGATTGACTACCAGTACTTCTCGACGAAGATGCTGCCGGGCTGCTTGCGCGTGTGCTCGCGGAACCCTTTTTCCCCGAGCGTCCGCATCATGCCCGTGATCATGTCCGGATTCCCGCATAGGAACAGGCTGACCCGCGCCGGGTCCAGCGGCCCGCCCAGGATCATCTCGGCCGTGTCGTCCTCGAAGAACGCGGTCACGCGGCCGGTCATGCCGGTCCACTCCTCCGTCTCGTCGTCGGGGCTGCTGATCGTCGGCACGTAGGTGAAGTTGTCGTGGTGGGCGACCAGGGATTCCATGTCGCCGCGGTAGCCGAGGTCCCAGCTGTGGCGCGCGCCGTGGAAGACGACCGTGCGGTGGCCGGCGTGGAAGGCGTAGTCCGAGCGCAGCATCGAGACGTAGGGCGCCAGGCCGGTGCCCGTCGCCACGAAGACGACGTCGTTGCCGGCCGGCACCTCGGCGAGCGTGAACATCCCCACGATGCGGTCGCCCACGAAGATCCGGTCGCCCTCCTGCAGCGCGTAGAGGCGCGGCGTGAGGGCGCCGCCGGTGACGAAGGCGACGTAGAACTCCAGGAAATCCTTCTCGACGCTGCCCGAGGCGATCGAATAGGCGCGGCGGATCATCTTGTCCGGGTCGGCCGGCGGGTCCTCGGGGTCGGCGAAGGGCACGCGCGCCGCGCCGCCGGGGAGGCCGAGCACGGCGTACTGGCCCGCCTTGAAGTCCGGCACGCCGGCGTCAGGCCGCACGCGGATGATGAACAGGCCGTGGGTGACCTCGCTGCGGTGGATCACGGTCGCGTTGACGGCGAGCGGCATGGCTACTCCTGCAGGCGTTCGGGATGGCCGGAGCGGGGAACGGCGCCGCGGTGGCGCCGCTCCATGATAGGGACTTTGCCCCCGCAGGCAAGCCGGACCTCCCGGTTTCTCCGGCGTTCGCGGCTCGGGAAGCCTCCCTTGCCGTCGGGGCCGTTGAAGAATCCGTCCCTCGAAATCTTGACAATAATAGATTTGTATTTAGCGTGTGGTGGCGAGACCCGCGATCACTCACGGAAAGTGCTGTCAGTTATGAAGATATCAAAAGCGGAAGACCAGTCCCTGCGCCTGGTGACCTGCTTGGCCCGCGCGGAAGGGCAGCTGACCCTGGCCGACCTCGCGGCGCGGGAGCACCTGCCCGAACCGACGGTCGCCAAGCTGTTGGCCCGCCTGCGGCGGGGCGACGTGGTCGTGGCCGCCCGCGGGCGGCACGGCGGCTACGAACTGGCGCGTCCTGCGGCGGGCATCAGCGTGGCGGCCGTGCTGAAGGCGCTCGGCCGCCCTCTGCTGGAAGGCGGCGACTGCACGCCGGCCCGGCCGAACGACCCCCGCTGCCCCCACCTCGGGGACTGCGGCGTGCGCTCGGTGTGGCGGCACCTCGAGGCGAGGGTCTCGCATGTGTTGGAAGAGACCAGCCTGGCGGATCTGTGCCGCACCGAACAACAGGTGTCGCGCCAGATGACCGCGCTGTGGCCCGGAATATCGGAACACCCGGACGCCGGGAGCGGGATCGCATCCCCGCCGACGGTGCTGGCCGCCTGCGCGGCCGAGAGGAGCTGACGACGATGAGCAGCAACGGCGACGCGGTCTTTTCCTGCCGCGACCTGCGGGTCTTCGTGGGGGACAAGGAGATCGTCAAGGGCGTGGACCTCGAGGTCCGCGCCGGCGAGAAGCACGCCCTGATGGGGCCGAACGGTTCGGGCAAGTCCACCCTGGCGTGCGCGCTGATGGGGCACCCCAGCTACCGCGTCGAGGGGGAGATCCGACTGGGCGGCGAGCGGATCGACCACCTGCCCCCGCACGAGCGGGCCCGCCGCGGCATGTTCCTGGGCTTCCAGTACCCCGTCGCGGTGCCCGGGGTCTCGGTGGCGAACTTCCTGCGCGCGGCCGTCTCGGCCCGCCGGGGCGCCGACGTGCCCGTGCGAGAGTTCCGCCGGCAGATGCAGGCGGCCTTCGCCGAACTGCAGGTGCCGAAGGACTTCATGTCCCGCTACCTGAACGACGGTTTCAGCGGCGGCGAGAAGAAGCGGCTGGAGATCCTGCAGATGCTCATGCTGGAGCCGACCTTCGCGCTGCTGGACGAGACCGACTCGGGTCTGGACATCGACGCCCTGAAGGTCGTCGCCGAAGGCGTCAACAAGGCGTCCGGCCCCGCAACCGGCGTGCTGATGGTCACGCACTACCAGCGCATCCTGAACTACATGAAGCCCGACCGGGTGCACGTCTTCATGGACGGGCGCATCGTGCGCGCCGGCGGTCCGGAGCTGGCCCACGAGCTGGAGGCCCGCGGCTACGACTGGATCGCCAGGGAGGTCGGCCTGGAGCCCGCGGCCGCCGCCGTCGAGGGGGGGCGCGCATGAACGTCGACACCCGGCAGGGCCTCGCCGGCATCAACCAGGACTACGCCGAGCGCTACGGCTTCCACGACCCCGAGGACTACTTCCTCAAGGCGCCGAAGGGGATCAGCCACGAGCTGGTGGAGATGATCTCGCGCAAGAAGAACGAGCCGCAGTGGATGAGCGACCTCCGTCACCAGGCGCTCGACATCTTCCGGGCGAAGCCGATGCCGACCTGGGGCGACACCGCCATGCTCGGCGAGATCGACTTCGAGAACATCCACTACTACATCAAGCCCAAGGGCGAGCAGACCTCCGACTGGAACGAGGTGCCGGAGCAGATCAAGAAGACCTTCGACCGCCTGGGCATCCCCGAGGCCGAGCGCAAGTTCCTGGCCGGGGTCACCGCGCAGTACGAGAGCGAGGTCGTCTACCACTCGATCCGCGCCGACCTCGAGAAGCTGGGCGTGCTCTTCATGGACATGGACTCGGGCCTGCGCGAGCACCCCGAGGTCGTCCGCAGGTACTTCGGCACCGTGATCCCGACGCGCGACAACAAGTTCTCCGCGCTGAACACCGCGGCCTGGTCGGGCGGGTCGTTCATCTACGTGCCCAAGGGCGTGAAGGTGGACGTGCCGCTGCAGGCCTACTTCCGCATCAACGCCGAGAACATGGGCCAGTTCGAGCGCACCCTGATCATCGCCGACGAGGGCTCGAGCGTGCACTACATCGAGGGCTGCACCGCGCCGACCTACTCGTCGGACTCGCTGCATTCGGCCGTGGTGGAGCTGATCGCCATGAAGGGCGCCCGCATCCGCTACACGACCATCCAGAACTGGTCGACCAACGTCTTCAACCTGGTGACCAAGCGGGCCCACGCCCACCAGGACGCCGTGGTGGAGTGGGTCGACGGGAACCTGGGCAGCAAGCTGACCATGAAGTACCCGGCCATCGTGCTCAAGGGCGAGCGGGCCCACGGCGAGGTGCTGTCGATCGCCTTCGCCGGCCGCGGCCAGCACCAGGACGCCGGGGCCAAGATGATCCATGCGGCGCCCAACACCACGTCGCGCATCGTGAGCAAGAGCATCAGCAAGGACGACGGCCGCTCGTCGTACCGCGGGATGGTGAAGATCGCCAAGGGCGCCCGCGGCTGCCGCACGAGCGTCGAGTGCGACGCCCTGCTCATCGGCGAGCGCGCCCGCTCGGACACCTACCCGACCATGGACATCGCCGAGAGCGACGTCAGCGTGGAGCACGAGGCCCGCGTCTCGAAGGTGGGCGAGGAGCAGCTCTTCTACCTGCAGTGCCGCGGGCTGGACCCGGACAAGGCGCGGCTGATGATCGTCAACGGCTTCATCGAGCCCTTCGTCAAGGAGCTGCCGATGGAGTACGCGGTCGAGCTGAACCGGCTCATCGAGCTGGAGATGGAGGGATCCGTTGGCTGACGCCGAACACCGCGAAGCCCCAGCCGGACGCCGGCCGGCGCTGACCGCGGACGACCTCGCCGCCCTCTCGGGCCTGACGGGGGAGAGCCCCGCCCTCGGCGCGC
>DYDD01000220.1:0-4592 GCA_020718045.1 Fibrobacter sp.
CGCGAGGCGCATGTCCTGCACCACGCGGTCCTCGAGGCCCATGGCCGCCTCGACGACCAGGTGCTCCCCGCCCGCGTCGGGCAGCAGCAGCGCAACCACGCGCGCCCGCAGCAGCTCGCCGACCCAGTGGATCAGCCGCTCGGCGAACTCCGGCACGTCGTTGAAGACCGTGTGGCGGCCGTTGTTCTGGCCCCGGCGGACGATCTCGTCACGGCGCGGCAGCAGGGCGTTGAAGCGCACGCCCTGGGGCTGCACCCGCTCGCCCCAGATGCGGCCGCCGTGGCGCGTGACGATGTCGCGGCAGATGGCCAGGCCGATGCCCTGGCCGCCGTGCTCGCGCGTGCTGGAGCCGTCGACCTGGTAGAAGCGGTCGAAGATGTAGGTCATCTTGTTGTCGGGGACGCCGATGCCGTTGTCCTCGACCACGATGCGGACCGACGAGACGCCGTCGACCACCGACAGGTGCACCTTCCCCCCGCTCGGGGTGAACTTGAAGGCGTTGTCCAGCAGGTGGCGGATCAGCTGGCGCACGAGATCGGCGTCGACGCCGAGCAGGATCTCCTCGTGGTCCACGTTCGTGGTGAACGCGATGCGCTTGGTCTCGGCCTGGGCGCGCGCGGAACCCTCGATGCCGCGCACCAGCGCCACGAGGTCCGTCTGGTGGCGGTTGAAGGTGACCTGCTCGCGCTCCATGCGCTCGAGGTCCAGGAGGTTGTTGACGATGCCCGTGAGCTTCTCGCTCTCGGACTGGATGACGCGCAGGAACTCGCCCTGGGCCGCGTCGTCCATGCGCTCGCGCCCGTGCACCAGGGCCTCGCTGTAGGCCTTGATCGAGGTCAGCGGGGTGCGCAGCTCGTGGCTGACGTTGGCGACGAAGTTGTTCTTCAGCTCGTTGTGGTAGCGCAGGCGATCCGAGGAGCGCGTCAGCTCCTGGTTCTGCCGATGCAGCCGCGAGTACAGCTCGGCCGAGGCGATGGCGGTGGCGGCCTGCTGGGCGAACAGCTCCAGCATCTGGATCGTCTTCAGCCCCGGGATCAGGTGGTCGATCGGGTCGTCGACGCTCAGGTAGCCGCGGATCTCGCCCTCGGGGGAGGTCAGCGGGATGATCAGCGCATCGCGCTCGTCCCACTCGCCTTCCTGGCGCTGCCCCTGCGACTGGACGTAGCCGCCGGCCATGGCCTGCTCGGCGCCCTCCATCGTGTGGCGCAGGAAGTAGGAGTTCGAGATCAGGAACTGCGGCAGGGCCAGCTTGCGGAACTCCGCGAGCGACACCGGCGTGTTGCGCAGGTACTCGATGCCCTCCTCGTCGATGCCGGCGAAGGCCTTCGCCTCGAAGACCTTGTCGGCGACGTTGTAGATGCGCAGCAGGACCATGCGGAAGCCCAGCGATTCCCGCACAGACTGCGAGATCTCGTTGAGCAGGTGCTCCGAGTCGCGGAAGGCGTGGATGCGCGCCGAGATGGCCAGCAGGCTCTCCAGGCCGCGCACGCGCTCCTGCCGGTCGTGGAGGTCGCGCGAGCGCTGGCGCACGCGCCAGATCTGCCAGACCAGTCCCGCGGCCAGGGCCAGGATCGCCGCGGCGTAGGGCACCGGACCGCCGGGCGCCGCCGCCACGCCGGCCGGGATCGCGCCGAGATTCGCCAAGGGCAACGTCATGTCACGTCCTTCCCGGCATGGACCCGCCGCGCGGCCAGGGCGTCGGCGACCTGGCCGACCAGGCGGCCCATCACGAAGGGTTTCTCCAGGTACAGGTCGGCGCCGGCGGCCAGCATCTCCGCCCGGGCGGCGTTGTCGTGGCGCGCCGAGAGCGCCACGATCGCCGTGCGGTCGTGGCCGGGGTTGCGCCGGATCAGGCGCGTCGCGTCGATGCCGTCGAGTTTGGGCATCATCACGTCCATCACGATCACGTCAGGGCGGAAGGCGGCCACCTGGTTCAGTCCCTCGATGCCGTTGCGGGCCACGACCGCCTGCCAGCCCTCCTGCGCGAAGGCGCGCGACATCAGGCCCGCGAGGTGGGGCTCGTCCTCCACGATCAGCACGCGCACGTTGTTCATGGCTGCTCCGGGCGCCGGGCCGCGGGGGCGTCGCCGCCCTCGCGGCCGTCCGACGGCGGCGAGGTCTGCGCCGCGGCCGCGTCGACCGGGTAGCGCCGCTCGTGGATGATCTGGCTGCCGGGCAGGGACTTCCCGTATTTCTTCAGCTCCGCCGCCACGGCGTTGAGCCGGCCCACGTGGCCGAAGTTCCCCTGCTGCTCGATGACGACCGCGACGGTCAGCGACACCGGCGGGAACCGGCGCAGCCGCCCCGTGCGGTCGGGCAGCTCGATGTAGCCGCGACGGCGGTCTTCGGGCTCGTACTGCCCGAGGACATGCCGGTCGAACTCCGCGACGATGCGCTCGGCGAGGCCGTCGGCGTCCTGCGGGCGCGACACGGCGATGAAGTCGTCGCCGCCGACGTGGCCCAGGAAGGCGTCGTCGCAGGCCAGGACCTCGCTCGCGAGCAGGTCGGCCAGCATCGTCAGGACGGCGTCGCCCCTCACGTAGCCGTAGTGGTCGTTGAAGGCCTTGAAGTGGTCGAGGTCGAAGTAGAGGAACCCGAAGGCCTGGCCCGCCTCGAGCCGCCGGTCCAGCTCCCGCGCGATGGCGCGGTTGCCGGGCAGGCCCGTCAGCGGGTTGGCGTCGCGCTGGCTGCGGCTCAGCTGCAGCATGTTGCGCACGCGCAGCACCAGCTCCTCCGGCACGAACGGCTTGCACAGGTAGTCGTTGGCCCCCTGCTCGAGACCGCGCACCTTCTGCGGCGTCTCGCCCTTGGCGGTCAACATGATCACGGGCAGGTGGTAGGTCCGGAACCGGCCGCGCAGCTCGCGCAGCACGTCGAACCCGTCGAGGCCCGGCATCATGACGTCCAGCAGGACCAGGTCGGGCAGCTCCTGCTGCAGGCAGGCCAGGGCCTGCCGCCCGTCCTCGGCCAGGATCACCTGGAAGCCGCCCTGTTCGAGCACGTGCTTCAGGATCGTCCGCAGGTGCTGGTCGTCGTCGACGACCAGGATCTTCTCGGTTTCGCGCATCGGCACCATCCGTGCAAATCGCATCGGGAATACTGGTTACAGGCAGAACCGACGAACCTGTCGCAAGGGTCGTGCCATCATGGGGACGTACGCGACGCGGGCGGGAACGACGGGGCGGGAGGAGGCAGATCAGCGCCAGGAGGCGAGCGGGGCGCGTGCAAACCCGTCCAGATCAAGGGGATCCGAGAATCCCGCCGCCAGGCGGGCGTGGCCGGCGCAGGCGATCATGGCCGCATTATCGGTGCAGTAGACGCGCTCGGGGGGGCGGAATGCGAATCCGCCGGCCGCGGCCTCCCGGGCGGTGCGGTCGCGCAGCCACGAGTTCGCCGCCACGCCTCCGGCCAGGTAGACGCCGCGCACGCGGTGCTCGCGGGCGGCCTGGAACAGGCGCTGGACGAGCACGTCGACGACCGCCTCGCGCAGGGCCCGGCAGAGATCGGCCACGGTCTGGTCGTCCAGCGGCCGGGGCAGCGATTCGGCCAGCACGCGGACGGCCGTCTTGAGACCGCTGAAGCTGAACACCAGGCGCGGGTCGCGGGTCAGGGGCCGCGGCAGTTCGAAGCGGCCGCCACGGCCGCGCTCGGCGAGGCGGTCGATGACCGGGCCGCCCGGATACGGCAGGCCCAGCAGCTGGGCCGACTTGTCGAAGCACTCCCCCGCGGCGTCGTCCAGCGTCCAGCCCAGCCGACGGTAACGGCCCACCTCCGTCATCAGCACGACCTCGGTGTGGCCGCCCGAGACCACCAGCACGGCCGCGGGCAGGTCCAGCGGGCCGCAGAGCAGGTTGGCCAGGATGTGGCCCTCGATGTGGTGGACCCCGACCAGCGGCTTGCGCGCCGACCAGCAGAGGGCCTTCGCGGTGGACAGCCCCACCAGCAGGGCGCCGATCAAACCGGGGCCGGCCGTGACCGCCACGCCGTCCAGGTCCGCCAAGGCGAGCCGCCGCCGCTCCAGCAGCACCTCGATCAACGGCAGCAGGTTCACCAGGTGCGCGCGCGAGGCCAGCTCCGGAACCACGCCGCCGAAGTGGTCGTGCAGGTCGACCTGGCTCGAGACCAGGTTCTCCAGCACGCCCAACTCGGAATCGTAGAGCGCGACGCTGGTGTCGTCGCAGGAGGTCTCGATGCCCAGGACCTTCATGCCCCCGCCCCTGCTCCCGCCAAGTCGTCCAGCTCGGCCAGGGCGGCGGGCAGGAAGTCGGCGACCTCGCGGGCCAGCACGGCGCGGCGGGAACCGCCGTCGGCCGCCAGCTCCCCGGCGCGCCCGTGCAGCCAGCAGCCCAGCAGCGCGGCGTCGAGCGGTTCGCAGCCCTGGCCCAGCAGGCCGCCGATCAGGCCGGTCAGCACGTCGCCGGTGCCGCCGTGGGCCAGCGCGTCGTGGCCGGTGGGGTTGAACCAGAGCGCGCCGTCCGGGGCGGCCACCAGCGTCGGGGATCCCTTGGCGACCAGCACCACGCCCCAGCGCGCGGCGAGTTCGGGGACGAGGTCGAGCCGGCGCGCGGCCAGCTCGGCGGGGTCGAGGCCGG
>DYDD01000220.1:4602-4895 GCA_020718045.1 Fibrobacter sp.
CAGCTCGCCGCCGTGCGGCGTGACGACCGCCGGGCCGGCGCCGCCGCGCGGCGGCAGGCCGAGACGCGCGAAGGCGGACAGGGCGTCGGCGTCGATCACCGCCGGCTGCGATGATGCGGCCAGCAGCTCCACCACGAAGCGGTCGGTGTCCGGGTCGTCGCCCAGGCCCGGGCCCACGGCCAGGGCCCGCTGGCGGCGCAGCAGCGCGGCCAGATCGTCGCCGGTCACGGGCAGCAGGCCTCCGCGCGGCCCGGTGGGCAGGGCGACCACGGGCGCCTCGGGGACGAAGGACG
>DYDD01000221.1 GCA_020718045.1 Fibrobacter sp.
GTGGGAACTTCAGCTTAGAGGAGGAATCATGAAGAAAGTGTTTCTGCTGTCCGTCCTGCTGCTGGCCCTCGGCGCCGGCAACGCGGCCGCCGCCATCGGCTGGGCCGGCAACGTCTGGCCCAACAGCGGCGCGATCGTCGTGCCGACCGGCCCCGTGAACGTGTACGCCCAGTGCTGGAAGGGAGGGGTCACCGACGCCGGCGGCCAGGGCGCCGGCATCGAGGCCTTCTGCGACATGTCGGCCGACGGCGGCGCGGTGTCGACCGTCCCGATGTCCTTCCAGGGCGACGTCGGCAGCAACGACGAGTACACGGTCCAGATCCCGCAGGCCATGCTCATGGGCGCGTCGTATGTCGACGTGCACGTGAAGTTCCACGACCTGACCGACGACACCTGGTACGTGAACGTCAACGACCAGGCCGGCAACCCGCCCGCGCAGCGCTACAACGTGACCAACGTGCTGCCGGTCGACGTGAACGTGACCTTCAAGCTGTGCATGAGCGGCGAGCCCACCGCCGGTGCCCCCTGCGTCATCGGCAGCGCGCCCGAGATCGGCACCTGGGGCACGGGCGTGACGATGACCAGCCTGGGCGGCGACCTGTACCAGGTCGTGGTGACCTTCCTGGCCGGCCACAACCCCTACTTCGAGTACAAGTACAAGAAGGACGGCTGCAACACGTGGGAAGGCGCGGCCAACCGCCCCGTCATGCTGCCCACCGACGGCACGACCTCGGTGGTCCTGGGCATCGACAGCTGGAACAACCTGCCCATCGGCTGCGGGGTCGGCGAAGTGCTGGTCGGCGATCGCACGGTCTGCCTGCAGGTGTGCCTCGACGGCGTCGCCAACACCGGCGGCGTGTGCGCCATCGGCTCGGTGGTCCAGCTCTCGAACTGGGGCGCCGGCGTGCCGGCCGTCCAGGTCGGCCCCGGGCTGTACCAGACCTGCATCGTCTTCCCGGCCGGGATGGCGATCCCCGTGACGGTCGAGTACAAGTTCAAGAAGGACGACTGCGGCACGTGGGAGAGCGTGGGCAACCGCACGTTCGTCATCAGCAACGCCGCGCCGAGCGAGCAGACGCTGATGTCCAACTGGGACGACAACACCAGCGGCGCCTGCACCCCCGTGGGCAACGAGGACGCCGATTGGGGTTCGGTCAAGGCGATGTACCGCTAGTCAGGCGCGTTCCGACGGAGAGCGCGCAAGAGGGCGCCGCCCCGGCTTCGGCCGGGGCGGCGCTTTGTTACCCGCGGCGGCCGCGCAGCGAGAGGATCTCGCCGGAGATCTCCTCGATCGGCTTGCCCGTGACGTCCACGACCGCCCAGCCCGGGTTGCGGGCGTAGAGCGCCAGCGCGTAGTCGAGCTCGCGCCGGACGTGGCGCGGATCGTCGTAGTCGCCGAGCGCGTAGCCCAGGTGCTCGGCCCGCACCCGTCGCAGGGCGGCCAGGCGGTGCGGCTCGGTCTTCAGCGCGACGACGCGGTCGGGAGCGACCGCGAGCAGCTCGGGCGGCGGCGGGAGGTCCAGGACCAGGGGCACGTTGGCCACCAGCCAGCCCTTGGTCGCCAGGTAGACGCTCAGGGGCGTCTTGAAGGTGCGCGACACGCCGACCAGGACGAGGTCGGCCCGCCCGAGATCCCCGGTGCGCTGGCCGTCGTCGTGGTGGATGGCGAAGTCCATCGCCTCGATCCGCCGGAAGTAGTCCTCGTTGAGCTGGCGGAACAGCCCGGGGAGCTCGGCCGGGGAGGCGGCCAGTTCGAGCGAGAGCCGTTCGAGCAGCGGACCCATGAGGTCGAGCGTGGGCACGTCGTGGCTGCGGCACGCCCGCAGCAGCTCGGCGCGCAGCTCGTGGGAGACGAGCGTGTGCACGACGACGGCGCGCCGCACGGCCGCGTCCCGGGCGACGGCCGCGACCTGGTCGGCGTCGTGGAGGTCGGAGCGGACCTGGATGTCGGTCGCCGCGTCGGGGAACTGGGTCAGGGCGGCGTCGAGGGCGCGGCGGGCCGTGCCGCCCGTGCCGTCCGAGACGACGATGATGGTCTTCATGGCGCGCCTCCTGGTTCGCGTGTCCGGTCCGCGAGAGCGTAGGCGGGCGCGCCGGGCCTGTCAAACCCGTGGCCTGAGCGTCGGGACTGAGCTACTCTGGCGCGGATGGGAGCCGCCGCCGCGGCCCGCGCCGCCACTGCCGGAAAGGACGGACCGCATGGACACCCCCACCCGCATCCTGCGCCGCGAAGCCCTGCGCGGCCTGCTGCCCGAGGGCGCGATCCTGCTGCCGGGCAACGGGCAGGCCAGCCGCAACTACGTGGACAATGCGTACCCCTTCCGGCAGGATTCGCACTTCCTGTACTTCGCCGGCATCGCGCGTCCCGACCTCGCGCTGCTGCTGCTACCCGACGGCACCGGCACGCTGTACGGTCCGGCCCCCCATCCCGACGACGTGGTGTGGTCCGGGCCGCAACCCTCCCTCGGCGACCTCGCCGCGGCGGCCGGGCTCACGCGCCACGCGCCGCGCGAACGCCTGGCGTCGGACCTCGCCGCCTGCGGGCGGGTCCACTACCTGCCGCCCTACCGCGCGAGCAACCGCCTGCTGCTGGCGGACCTGCTGGGCGTGGCGCCGGCGGCCGTGGCGGCCGGCGCCTCGCGCGACCTGGTGCGCGCCGTGGTCGCGCTGCGCGAGATCAAGAGCGACGCCGAGATCGCCGAGATCGAAACCGCCCTGGGCGTCAGCGCGCTGATGTACCAGTTCGCCCTGCGCAACGCGCGTCCCGGCCTGCACGAGGCCCAGATCGCCGGCGCCATGCAGGGCGTGGCGCTCAGCTACGACATGCCGCCGTCGTTCCAGCCGATCGTCTCGGTGCGCGGCGAGATCCTGCACAACGAGAGCCGTGCCAACACGCTCGAGCCGGGACAGCTGCTGTTGCTGGACAGCGGCGTCGAGACCAGCGAGGGCTACTGCTCCGACATCACGCGCACGCTCCCGGTGGGCGGCGTCTTCTCCCCGCGGCAGCGCGATGTCTACGACGTGGTGCTGGGCGCCCAGGCCGCGGCCATCGAGGCCGTGACGCCCGGCGCGACCAACCGCGACGTGCACCTGGCGGCCGCGCTGGCCGTCGCGCAGGGGCTGAAGGACCTCGGCCTGATGCGCGGCGACCCCGCCGCGGCGACCGCCGCCGGCGCGCACGCCCTGTTCTTCCCGCACGGCATCGGGCACATGCTGGGCCTGGACGTCCACGACATGGAGGACCTGGGCGACGCCGTGGGCTACGACGAGGGGGAGGCGCGCAGCCCGCAGTTCGGGCTGAACTTCCTGCGGTTGGCCAAGGCGCTGAAGCCGGGGTTCGTGATCACGATCGAGCCGGGGATCTACTTCAACCCGGCGCTGATCGCGCGTTGGCAGGACGCGGGGCTGCACGGGGGGTTCATCGACTACGCCGCCGTGCGGCGCTACGCGGGCTTCGGGGGGATCCGCCTGGAGGACGACGTGCTGGTCACCGCCGACGGCAACCGCTTGCTGGGGGCCCCGATCCCGAAGACGGCCGACGACGTCGAGCTGGTGATGGAGAGCGGGGACTGAACGGCGATCAGCGCGTGAGCGCGCCGCGCGCCAGGTCCCGCCCCGCCTCGTCCAGCCGGACCAGCCCGCCCTCGCGGCGCAGGAGCCGCCGCTGTTCCGCGGCGCGCAGCACGACCTCGGCGAAGCCGGGCTCCCAGTGCAGGTGCAGGTGGACGCGGTCGGCGCGGCACTCGTCGCCGGCGTCGGGGCCGCATTCGTGCTGGGCCACGTGGATGGCCAGCATCGCCAGCGCGAACTCCAGCCGCTGCGACGCGCGCCGCCGCGCGGCGGCGACGAGGCCCCGCTGCGGCGCCAGCAGCAGCGCCAGCAGGAAGACGAGCCCCACCGTCGCGGCCATGGCGCCCGCGATCGAGACGTCGAGCCAGCGGGCCAACCAGTAGCCGCCGACCGCCGAAGCCGCTCCCATCAGCACCGCCAGCCCCAGCAGCCGCGGCAGGCGGTCGGTCAGCAGGTGGGCCGCGGCGGGCGGACCCACCATCAGCGCGACCACCAGCACCAGCCCCACCGCGTCGAAGCTCGCCACGGCGGTCACGCTCACCAACGACATCAGGCCGTAGTGGATCAGGGTGGGCGCGAAGCCGAGCGTGGCGGCCAGGCCGGCGTCGAAGGTCGCGAGCTTCAGCTCCTTGAAGAACAGCGCCAGCGCGGCGGCGTCCAGCAGCAGCACGCCGCCCGCGATCCACAGCGCCCGCGGGCCCAGATCGGCGCCGCCGGGGGCGAAGCGGTCGAAGGGGGCGAAGGCCAGCTCGCCGAGCAGCACGACGTCGGTGTCGAGGTGGACCGCACCCGCATGGCGCGCCAGCAGGATCACGCCCAGGCTGAAGAGGGCCGGGAAGACCAGGCCGATGGCCGCATCCTCCTTGACCAGGCGCGTGCGGTGCAGCGTCTCGACCAGGGCGACGGTCAGCACGCCGGTGGCCGCCGCGCCCAGGATCAGCCAGGGGGAGGCGAGGTCGCCGACCGCCAGGAAGGCCACGACGATGCCCAGCAGGATCGAGTGGCTGATCGCGTCGCTCAGCATGGCCATGCGCCGCAGCACCAGGAACGTGCCCACCAGGGAGCAGGCGGCGGCGGTCACCGCGGCGATGAGCTGGATCTCGACCTGGGGCGACATCATGGCGCGGCCTCCGGACTGCCGTCGGCGGCGCGTGCGGCGAGGAAGCGCCCGGCTTCGCCGCGGCCGTCGGCGGTGATGGTCCACAGGTCGCCGCCGGCATCGGCCGCCCAGCCGCGGTCCGCCAGTTCGCGCAGCGACCGGCGCACCGA
>DYDD01000222.1 GCA_020718045.1 Fibrobacter sp.
GCGACGTGCGCGTCGTGGTGGTGGACCCGGGCCACGGCGGCTCGGACCGCGGCGCGGTCGGCGACAGCGGCACGCCGGAGAAGGACCTCATGCTGGATCTGGCCCGGGACCTCCGGCAGCAGCTGCGCCGCCTGGACTTCGACGTGGTGCTGACCCGCGATGATGACCGCGACCTCGAGCCGGAGCAGCGCGCCGAAGCCGCGAACCGGTCCGACGGCGACGTCTTCATCTCCCTGCACGCCGACGGCTGGTTCGGCGCGGAGGCGTCGGGGGTCACGACCTTCGCCGCGGTGGCCGACGACGCGCCGCTGCCGGATCTGGCGGACGGCTTCACGCCCTGGCACCTCGCGCAGCGACGGCACGCCGTGGCCAGCGGCGAGCTGGCGGCGCTGGTGCAGCCGCGTCTGGTCGCCGCGTCGGGTTCGCCCGACCGCGGGATCGTGCGGCTCGACGCGCGCGTCCTGCAGGGAGTCGACATGCCCGCGGTCATGATCGAGGTCGGCTTCCTGACCGATCCCGGCCAGGAGAGCCAGCTGTTCGACGGCGGCCGGCGTCGCGAGCTGGCCGCCGCCATCGCCGCGGCCGTTGACGCGTTCCGCGGCGCCGAGGGCCGCGATGCGGCCCGGCCGGCGTCACAGGGGGATGAACCGTGGTGAGCGAGCGCGCACGCCGGCGCCTGCCGGTCGAGGGGAGTCGCCGCCTGTGGTGGGGGCTGGCCCTGCTGGCCTTCGTGGCGGCGGTGGCGGGCGGCGTCTCGGCCCTCTGGCTGAGCCGCAGCCCGGGGCACAGCCCGGTGGCCGCGCCGCCGGAGTCGGCCCCCGAGAAGCTCGTCGCCGGTTCGCGCGGCGTCGTGCTCTTCTTCCCGGACGACGACGGGCTCGGCATGGTCACCGAAGAGCTGCTGCTGCCCAGCCGCGACCGGCTGGACGAGGACGTGCTGTCGGCGATGTCGGCGCTGCAGCGGGGGCCCCGCGCCGCGCGCAACGCCGCGGCCCTGCCCGCGGGCTCCCGGCCGCTCGGTGTGTTCTTGGACCGCGCCGCCGGCCACGTGGTCGTGGACTGGAGCCGCGAGCTCATCACCGGCCAGCCGGGCGGCAGCGCCGCCGAACTGGCGACGCTGACGTCGCTCCTGCGCACGCTGTCCTGGAACTTCCCCGAGCTCGCGACCTGCACGCTGCTGGTCGAGGGCGCCCCGGTCTCGACCCTGGCCGGCCACCTCGACGCCGATCGCCCCTTCATCCTGAAGCGCTGGCGCTGATCCGAAAGGACGACGTGGGACCCATCGGCGTCTTCGATTCCGGCATGGGCGGGCTGACCGTGCTGCGGGAGCTGCGCCGGCGCCTGCCGGCCGAGGACTTCCTCTACTTCGGCGACACGGCCCGTGTGCCCTACGGCACCAAGGGCGAGCGCACGGTGCGCGCCTTCGCGCGGCAGGACGCGTCGTTCCTGGTCAGCCGCGGGGCCAAGCTCGTGGTCGTGGCCTGCAACACCGCCTCGGCGTTCGCCATCGACGACCTGCAGCGCACGCTGCCGGTGCCGGTGCTCGGGGTCATCGATCCCGGCGTGGCGACGGCGCTGGCGCGCACGCGCGGCGGCCGCATCGGCGTGATCGCCACGCGCGGCACCGTGGAGAGCGGGCGCTACCAGCAGCAGCTCTCGGCGCTGGTCGGGCCGGAGCGGGTGCTCGCCCGCGCCTGCCCGCTGTTCGTGCCCCTGGCCGAGGAGGGGATGGTCGACCACCCGATCACGCGGCTGGTGGCCTGGGAGTACCTCGCCCCGCTACGCGACGCGGAGGTCGACACGCTGATCCTCGGCTGCACGCACTACCCGTTGCTGAAGCGGATCATCTCCGAGTTCATGGGCCCGCAGACCGTACTGGTGGACTCGGCCGAGGCGCTGGCCGAGGCGGCGTCGCGGACGCTGGTCGAAGCCGGTCTGCAGCGGGACGTCGGCGGCCCGCCCGGCCGGATGGATTTCTACCTCAGCGACATCCCCTGGATGTTCCAGGAGACGGGCGCCCGTTTCCTCGGGCACCCCATCGACTCGGTCCAGACGGTGAACGTGAACGAAGCCGACTGGGACGGGCACCTCGATCCCGCCCGAAAGGACGCCCCGTGACCGCACGCGCCAACGACCGCAAGCCGATCCAGCTGCGCCCCGTCCAGATGACCCGCGACTACCTGCCCCACGCGGAGGGGTCCGTCCTGATCGAGATGGGCAACACGCGGGTGATCTGCACCGCGTCGATCAGCCACGGCGTGCCGGGCTGGCTGCGGGGTTCGGGCCAGGGCTGGGTCACCGCCGAGTACGGCATGCTGCCGCGCGCCACCTCGGAGCGCACCCGCCGCGAGGCCACCAACGCCTCGGGGCAGGGCGGGCGCACCATGGAGATCCAGCGGCTGATCGGCCGCAGCCTGCGTTCGGTCACCGACCTGAAGGCTATGGGCGAGATCACCGTCACGATCGACTGCGACGTCATCCAGGCCGACGGCGGCACGCGCTGCGCGTCCATCAACGGCGCCTCGGTGGCCCTCTTCGACGCGATGAAGCGCCTGAACCTGCGCCGCCACCCGATGAGCGGCCTGGTCGGCGCCGTCAGCCTGGGCCTGCTCGACGGCGAGGTCCTGGTCGACCTGGACTACGCGGAGGATTCCCGCGCCTCGACCGACATGAACATCGTCATGGCCGAGAGCGGCGGGCTCATCGAGGTGCAGGGGACGGCCGAGGGTCGCCCCTTCGCGCGCGCGGACCTCGACCGCATGCTGGACCTGGCCGCCGGCGGCATCGCGAAGCTGATCGAGCTGCAGCGCAAGGTCTTGGAGGCCTGAGGCGATGAACGTCGCACGGCGCATCCTGGTGCTCGCGAGCCGCAACCCGGACAAGGTTCGCGAGATGCGCGAGCTGTGCGCGGGCGGCCCCTGGGAGGTCCGCTCGGCGGCCGACTACCCGGGCCTGCCGGAGGTCGTCGAGGACGGCACGACGATCCTGGGCAACGCCACGCGCAAGGCCCTGGTCGCGGCCGCGTTCACCGGCGAGATCGCCGTGGCCGACGACACGAGCCTGCGCGTCCGCGCCCTGAACGACCTGCCGGACGTGTTCGCCGCGCGCTTCGCCGGACCCGGGGCGACCTACGCCGACAACTGCCGGCTGCTGGCCTCGCTGATGGGCGCGGTGCCCGACGGGTTCCGGCACGCCGTGTTCCAGACCGCGGCCGTCTGGGTGGACCCCCGTCCCGGCGCCGTGGCGCCCGCGGGGGCGCAAGGTGCGGCGGCCGTGCGCTGGGTGCATGACCCGTTCCGTCGTGCCGTCCACTTCGCGGAATCCGGCGACGCCGACGCCTACTGGGACAGCCTGTCCGATCACCGCGCGGTGTGGGCGTCCTACCGCGCCGCGATGGGCGCCCCGGGCGTGGCGCCGGGCTTGGACCAGCAGCGGCTGGCGTCCGTGTTCGCGGGTCTCTGCGACGGCGCGCGGCGTGAGGCCCGCGGTCCTGCCGCGAAGGGGTCGCTGCGCCTGCCCGACGTGCGGATCTGGACGGCGACCGGGCCCGACGATGCGTCGGTCCCGACCCGCATCAGCCCCGACGGCCTGCCGGCGGACGCGCCCGGCCGCGCCGCGTGCGCGCCGGTCTGGCTGGAGCTGGCAGCGCACGGCCGCCTGCACGGGGCGATCACGGAATCGCCCGCCGGCCGGGCCGGGTTCGGGTACGATCCGGTGTTCCGCCCCGACGGCCTGGACCGGACCCTCGCGGAGATGGAGTCCGGGGAGAAGAACGCGATCAGCCACCGCGGACGGGCGCTGCGGCGGCTGCTCGACGCCGCGCGGAAGGTCTACGGGCCGGCGGCGTGAACGGGGATTGACGCACGGGTGTGGCGCCCGCGCCGCCCCAACGACCGCAAACCCCTGCCCGGGGTGCGGATGGAGCCGACGGCGTCGCGGGTGGGACGGGGAGCGGGGCTTGCAGCGCGTCCGGTCGGAAGCGCCGGCCGGGGAGGCGGAGCCGGACGCGAATGCGGGGAAGAAAGGTCGGGGCGTGGCGCAGCCCGGTAGCGCATCTGCTTTGGGAGCAGAGGGTCGCCGGTTCGAATCCGGCCGCCCCGACCATCGAACTCCGGTGCCTGTCTTGACACTCCAGGACGCTTGGACCATTATGTCCGTCCGTGCCTCGACGAGAGCGCGGGCGCACGAAACTGGCGCCTGTAGCTCAGTTGGATAGAGCACCGGACTTCTAATCCGGCGGTCGCAGGTTCGAGTCCTGCCAGGCGCGCCAGCGTTGCGGATCTCGGGTGGTGGATGTAGCTCAATTGGCGGAGCCCCTGGTTGTGGTCCAGGTGGTCGTGGGTTCGAATCCCATCATCCACCCCACCCCTTTTCCCCATCGTGGCGCGTGGCCCGCCTACCCGCAGCAGGCGGCCCCGGGCGGGGCCGTTCGCGTCGGCGGGCGATCGGTCGCCCCGGTCTGCGAACGGGTTGAAGACAGCGGCCCTGGGGCCGCGCCGACAGGAGGGAACGCATGGCCAGTGTGAACAAGGCGATCGTCGTCGGGAATCTCGGCCGGGATCCGGAGATCCGCTACACGCAGAACAACACCCCGGTCGCGTCGTTCAGCATCGCGACGACCGACCAGTGGAGCGACCGCAACGGCGAGAAGCAGGAGCGCACCGAGTGGCACCGCATCGTCGCCTGGGGCCGCCTGGCCGAGATCTGCTCGCAGTACCTGCAGAAGGGCAAGCAGGTCTACGTCGAAGGCCGGCTGCAGACCCGCGAGTGGGAGGACAAGGACGGCAACAAGCGCTACACGACCGAGATCGTGGCGCAGACGATGCAGATGCTCGGCCGTCCCGGCGACGGCCCGGCCCGCGATCCCGACGCCGCGCCGCG
>DYDD01000223.1:0-2760 GCA_020718045.1 Fibrobacter sp.
CCCTGATCACCAGCGCGCTCGCGGCTTCGGCGTCGCCGGCCGCCGCGGCCTCGTCCAGCAGCCGGCGGGCCGTGCGCAACGCGTGGCGCCGGCGCAGACCGACGGGATCCCCCAGCAGCGCCCGGCGGCGCCCCAGCCACAGGCGCCAGCCCGCGAGCGACAGGGGAGCGAGCAGCGTCGCGAGCCACCAACCGAAGGTTTCCGGCAGCGGCGCGCCGCGGCCGTCCAGACGCGCCGGCGCGGGGTGCACGAACGCCAGGTCGCTGGCTAGGCGTGCGATCTCGCCGCGGAAACCCGCCGCGTGCTGCACGCCGTCCTGGACGGCGGGGTTGTCGCTCGGCGTCACGTCCAGCGCGCGCGCGCCGGCTTCGACGGTCCGGTACCGCTTCTGGGCGGGATCGAACCAGGTCACGCTCGCCGCGGGCAGTTCGACGCGGCCTTCGGCCGACGGCACGAGCACCTTCTCCGCGCGCAGGACGGCCAGCTGCCTGCCGCGGGCCTCCTTCATCTCCAGCCCGCCGCCCGCCTCGTGGACCTGGACGCCGCGGGGCGCTTCCCAGGGCACCTCGGTGACGCTCTTGAGCGAGCCGTCGGCCTTGAGCACCAGCGTCCAGCTCACCGGGTCGCCGCGAGGCACGCTCGTGCGGTCGGTCTGGACGTCCAGCTCCACCTGGCGCGAGACGAGCCCCAGGAACCCGGGCGGGGCGGGCCGCGGCAGGTCCAGCACCTCGACGGTCAGCGACGGGCTCTCGAGCGTCTGCGGTCCGCGCTCTCGGGTGCGACGGTTGCCGAAGAAATCGGCGAAGGGGTCGCCCGACAGCGTGACCCTGGCGGGCGAGACCGTCAGCCGTCCCGCCCGCGTCGCGTACAGCGCGTAGCGGATCTCGGTCATCTCGTACGCCTTGCCGCCGACCGTCTCGCGCGAGTTGCGCTGGGGCGGCAGGTCTTCCCGCCAGAAGCCCTCCGTCCGCGGGGCCTCGTACTGGGGGCGGTCGAACAGGCGCGCGTTGGGGTCGGCGAAGAACCGGAAGATCAGCACGACCTGCTCGCCGACGTAGACCTCGTCGCGATCCACTTCCAGGGTGACGAAATAGGGGTTGCCGGGTCCCGCGCGGCCGGGACGCGCCGCCGGGACCGTCGGCTCCGACCGCGGGGCCGCGCTGCGGTTGCCGTTGCCGGTCACCGCGCCGGCGTCGCCCGTGACGCGGATGGTGATGGGTTGGGTGCGCAGCGTCTGCCCGTCGACCGTCGTCTGGAGCGACGGGATCACCACGTCGCGGTCGCTGCGCAGGCTCAGGACCCAGGTCCAGGTCTGCGAACTGCTCACCGCCCCGTTGACCATCTGGAAGCTGGTGCTGGTGCCGCCGCGCATGGCGTCCACGCCGGCGATGGGCGGCAGGTCGGGCATGGCGAGGTCCCGGCCCTTGCCGCTGACGGTCACCGTGAGCAGGATCTGGTCCCCGGTCGCTGCGGCCGTGCGGTCGACCCTGGCCTGCAGATCGGCCGCGCCGGCCGCGACGGCGAACGCGGACCAGCACAGCAGGAGCGCCAGGCAGAAGCGCGGCGCATCGTGTCCTCTCACCATCGTTTCCCGCTCCTGTTCCCCTCGCCCTGCAGACGCTGTTGGACGGCCCGCCGCAACTCCTCCTCGTCCCGGTCGAGCCCCTTGAGGATCGACAGGGCGCGCTCGCGACTCAGCTGATCCTGATCGGGATCGCCGGCCTGCGGTTGTGCTTGTTGCTGATCCTGCTGCTGCTGTTCTTGCTGCTGCTGTTCTTGCTGCTGCTGTTGTTCCTGCTGTTCCTGCTGTTCCTGCTGTTGCTGCTGTTGTTCCTGCTGTTGCTGTTGCTGCTGCTGTTGTTCCTGCTGCTGTTGCTCCTCCTGCTCGTCCGGAGGCGGCTGTTCGAGACTCCGAACCGCCAACTCCAGATTGTGCAGGGCGTCCTGCTGCGCGGGGTCCAGGTCCAGGGAGCGTCGGAGCTGCTCGACGGCGCGGCGCGGATCGCCCGCGGACAGGGCGTTGGTGCCCGAATTGTACAGGCTTTCGGAGCGCAGGTCCGGATCCGACGACTGCGACAGCGCGCGGGCGAATTCACGCTCCGCCTCCTCGTGGCGGCCGAGCCGAGACAGGGCTTCGCCAACCGCCAGGCTCAGGCGGGGATCGTCGGGCGCCTCGGCGCGGGCGGTCTCGAAGGACTTCAGCGCACCATCGTAATCGCCGGTGCGGTAGAGATCGTGCCCCTGGCGGGCGGCCTTCCCGCCCGGCTGGTTCCAGGGCGCGGCCTGGACCGGCGGCGCGGCCAGGCACCACAGCAAGGCGGCGACGGCGACGGCGGCGACGCTCCGGCGGCGCGGGCGCACGAGCACGCCCAGCCACAGGCTGGCCAGGGCCAAGCCCATCGGCCAGACGAAGCGCTCCTCGTATTGCGCGACCTGGCGGCCGCCGAGGTCCCGCTCGCCGAGTCGCGCGATCACGTCGTGCAGGGCGCGGCGGTCGAGACCGCCGCGGCCGATGCGGAACACGAAGCCCGGGCCCGCATCCGCCAGCTCCTGCAGCGAAGCGAGGTCGAGGCGGCTCATCACGACGCCGCCCTGGTCGTCCTTGAGGAAGCCCTCGCTCTCGGGATCGGGCACGAGCCCGCCGCTCTCCTCGCCGACGCCCACCGGGACGATCACGATCCCCTGCTCGCGGCAGCTTGCGGCCGCTTCACGCCACCCGCCTTCGAGATCCTCGCCGTCGGTCACCAGCAGGATGGCTTG
>DYDD01000223.1:2766-4823 GCA_020718045.1 Fibrobacter sp.
GCCGGCCGCGCCCGGGCCCCTGCCGCCGACGAGCAGCTGGCCCGCGGTCTGCAACGCGCTCGCGATGGCGGTGCCCTGGGTGGAGATCATGTCCGTGTCGGCCATCCTCAGGAAGAGCTGCGCGGTGCCGCGGTCGAGGGTCAGCGGGCACTGCACGAAGGCCTGGCCGGCGAACAGCACCAGCCCCACGCGACCCTGGTCGTAATCGTCGAGGAACCCGGCGAGCTCCGCCTTCGCGCGGGCCATACGGCTGGGCACGACGTCCTGGGCCAGCATGGAGTTCGAGACGTCCAGCGCGATGACCACGTCGGTGCCGCGCTGGCGCATCTCGATCTCGTGGGTTCCCCACTGCGGGCGCGCCAGGGCCAGCACGAGCCAGCACAGACCGGTCAGCAGGAAGAAGCGGCGCCAGGCGAGCGCCGTGACAGGCCGGCCTTCGACGTGCTCGCCGGCGCGCCGGCCGAGCAGGCGACCGAGGTCCGCCTGCGCCCGCCCGTCGCTCCAGCGCAGCAGGACCCACAGCGCCGGCGGCAGCAGCAGCATCCAGAGCCAGGCTTCGGCGGCGAACCTCACGGGGTCTCTCCTCTTCGACGACTCATGTCATCCCCGCCTCACGGCGCCCGGCGCAGCCAGGTGGCCGCGAGCGCGGCCTCCAGCAACAGCAACGCCAGGGCCGGCACGGCGAACCAGGCCATCCGTTCCCGGTACCAGGTGGTGACCCACGTCTTGTAGCGGCTCGTCTCGAGCTGGTCGATGGTCGCGAAGATCTGCGCCAGCGCCGCGGGGTCCTCGGCGCGGAAGTAGCTGCCGCCGGTGGCGGCGGCGATGCGCCGCAGCAGGTCCTCGTCGATCGGCACCTCGACCATGCGGGTGCGGCGGCCGAACAGCGGCGAGTCCTCGGGGTAGGGCACCTTGCCCTTCTTGCCGACGCCCACCGTGTAGACGCGCACGCCCAGGGCCCGGGCCAGTTCGGCGGCCGTCTCCGGCTCGAGGGTCGGGATGTTGTTGCTGCCGTCGGTCAGCAGGATCACCGTACGGTTCTTGGCCTCGGAATGGCGCAACCGGTTGACCGCCGTGGCCAGCCCGAGACCGATGGCCGTGCCGTCCTCGATCAGGCCGACCTGCACCTGGTCCAGGAACCCGTTCAGCACCGAACGGTCCAGGGTCAGGGGGCACTGCGTGAAGGCGCGCGACGCGAAGACGACCAGCCCGACCTGGTCCGTCGTGCGCGCATCGATGAAGTCGCGGATGATGCGCTTGGCGACCGCCAGCCGGTTGTCGGGCTGGAAATCGAGGGCGAGCATGCTGCCGCTGATGTCCAGGGCCACCACGATGTCGATGCCCTCGCCCTCGACCTCGCGGCTGGAGTGGACGTCCCGCGGTCTGGCCAGCGCCACCACCAGCAGCAGCAGGGCCGCGGTGCCCAGCCAGGGCAGGGCGCGGTGCGCCCGGACCCGCGGCCCGGACCGTTCCTGCACGAGCAGGGCCAGGTGAGGGTGGCGCAGCGCGGACGTGTCGGACCGACGCCGCCGCAGCAGGAAGGCCGCGGCCAGGAGCGGCACCGCGAGCAGCAGCAGCCAGGGATGGGCGAACTCAAGCATGCCCGCCCCCTCTCCCGCCCGCGACCGCGACCTGCACGCGCTCCCAGCAGCGCTCGGATTCCAGCAGCACCGCCGGCGGCACGGGGGTGTAGCGGATCGGCTCGCGCCGCTCGCCGATCTCGCCGACCACCAGGGCCAGGAGTTCGCGCCCGTCGGCCGGCAGCGCCGTCGCCGGCGCGAAGCGCAGCGCGTCGCACCGTCCCAAGATGCCGGCGGCGGCGCGCCGGGCCGCGGCGGGGTGCTTCAGGGCCTCCAGGGCGGCGGCCACCTCGGTGGCCGTCATCTCGAGGGCGGCGAAGCGGTAGCGGGCCGCGAGGTAGCGCCGGAAGGCGGCGTCGAGGCGGTGCAGGAACACCCTGCCCTCGCCGCGCTCCAGCAGCCGCTCGGCCAGCAGCGCGTCGAGATCCCGCGCCGCCTGCAGCCAGGCGGGCAGGGGCAGCGGCTCGTCGGCGCCGT
>DYDD01000017.1:0-15388 GCA_020718045.1 Fibrobacter sp.
AGACGGATGACTGAGCGGTCTGTCGGGCGCTGAGAACTTGGCACTGTCCAGTGAATAGCGAACGCAGACTAACGTTCGAGTCGCGTTGTCTTCAACTCGATAGCGACGTCACGAACCGCGCCACCAGGTTCCCGGTCACCTCGCGCCGGTACCGTTCCGTCGAGCGCACGTCGTCGATCGGCGTCACTTCGTCCCGCGCCGCGGCCGCCGCGGCCCCGGCCAATCGCTCCAGGTCGGCGACCCGCCCACCCTCCAGGATCGCCATCGCCACGCGCAGCAGCACGACCGTCGGCCCCACGCTCCCGGCCGCCAGCCGCACCTCGCGCAACGTGCCGTCCTCGATCCGCGCGCAGGCGGCCAGGTTCACCTTGGCGATGGCCTGGGCCCGGCGCGTGCCCGCCTTGCGGAACGACTGGCGCGTGCCCGCGGCGGGGACCGGCACCACGACCGCGGCCACCAGCTCGTCGTCGCGGCGCACGGTCGCGCGGTAGCCGGTGAAGAAGGCGTCGGCCGAAACCTCGCGCTCGCCCGCGGCCGAGACCAGCCGCACGCGCGCGTCCAGCGCCAACAGCGGCGGCACGGCGTCGGCGCCGGGCGAGCCGTTCACGAGGTTGCCGCCCAGGGTGCCGAGGCTCTGGATGGCGGGCGCGCCCACGGTGCGCACCGCCTCGTGCAGGCAGGGCAGATCGCGCGCGACGTCGGGATCGCGCATCAGGTCGGCGTAGGGCGTCGCGGCGCCGATCACCAGGGCGCCGCCCTCGCGGCGCACGCCGTGCACCTCTGCCACGCGACTCAGGTCGAGCAGAGCCGCGGGCGAGACGATCCCCTCGTGCAGCAGCACGCCCAGGTCGGTGGCGCCGCCCACGACGGTGACGCCGCCGCGCGCCAGCAGCTCGCACGCCTCGCGCAGCGTCGTCGGCAGGTGCACGGTCACGTCGTCGCCGGTCGAGGCCTGCGGCGACGACCAGGGACCGGCCGCGGGTTCGTCCCCGCAGGCGCGCTGCGGCGCCCGCGCGGCCAGTTCGACGGCGCGCACCACCCGCTCGTAGCCGGTGCAGCGGCAGAGGTTGCCGGCCAGCGCCTCGCGGATGCGCGGGCGCGAGGGCCCGGCTTCGTCGTCCAGCAGCGCGCGCGAGGCCATCACCAGGCCGGGGATGCAGTAGCCGCACTGCACGGCGCCCTCAGCGACGAACGCGGCCTGCACCGGATCGGGGCGCTCCGGCGTGCCCAGCCCCTCGATCGTGCGCACGACCCGGCCGTGGGCGCGGTACGCCGGCAGCAGGCAACTGTTGACCAGACGGCCGTCGAGGATCACGGCGCAGGCGCCGCACTCCCCCTCCCCGCAGCCCTCCTTGGCGCCGACCAGGTCCAGGTCCTCGCGCAGCACGTCCAGCAGGCGCTTGAGCGGCGGGACCTCGAGGTCGCGGTGCACGCCGTTGACCCACATCGAGATCTTCATCGGCTCACCTCCCGCCATCGCGCCAGCAGGATCTCGGGCGTGACCGGGGCCTCGAACACCTCGATGTCCAGCGCGTCCTCGACGGCCGCCGCCAGCGCGGGCGCGCCGGCGTTCAGGGGCAGCTCGCCCAGTCCCTTGGCGCCGAAGGGGCCGCGCGGGCTGGGCAGCTCGGCCAGTTCCACGTCGAAGTCGGGCGCGTCGAGGCTCGTGGGGATGATGTAGGTGGACATGCGGTCGTTCCAGTAGCGCCCGTCCTTGAGCTTCATCTCCTCGAGGTGGCCCCAGGCCAGCCCCTGCAGCGCGCCGCCCTCGACCTGCCCGACGCAGAGCACGGGGTTGACGGCGCACCCGATCTCCACGACGTGGGTCAGCCTGACCGGCCGCACCTCCATGGTGTCGACGTCGACCTCGACCTCGGCCACGGCCGCCGCCCACGACCAGCCCTGGTAGGCGTCGCCGTGCATGGTCGACTGGTCCCAGTCGATGTCGGGGTCGGACTCGTAGACCGCTGTCGCGGTCAGGCCGGCGTGACCGGCGGCCAAAAGCGGGTCGGCGGCCTTGTCGCCCGCGAACGCGCGGGCCTTGTCCGCGAGCTGCCTGCAAGCCGCGACCAGGATGCGCCCGACGACCATCGTGGTGCGGGAAGCGACCGTCGGGCCGGAATCGGGCACCGCCGAGGTGTCGGGCTGGTGGAAGCGGATCCGCCCGACGGGCAAGCCGAGCGCCTCGGCCGCGATCTGCGGCAGCACGGTGGCCGCGCCCTGGCCCATCTCGACGCTGCTGACCAGCAGGGTCACCAAACCGTCGGGATCGAGCCTCACCGCGACCTTGCCCTTGATGCGGTCCTCGCCGTCGCCGGTGAAGCCGCCGCCGTGCATGGTCAGCGTCACGCCCACGCCGCGGCGCAGCGGTCCGCCGCCGGCGTTGAACGCGCGCGCCTCGCGTCGGCGCTGCTCGTACCCGGATCGATCCAGGACGCGCTCGAGCACCAGGTCGGCCGCAGCCATGCCTGGCCGCAGCGTCTGCCCGAAGACGAAGGTGTCGCCGTCGCGCACCAGGTTGCGCCGACGCAGCTCGGCGGGGTCCAGCCCGAGCCGGCGCGCCGCGCGGTCCATCTGCCGCTCGCAGGCGAACGCGGCCTTCGGCACGCCGAAGCCGCGGAAGGCCCCGTTGGGCGGGGTGTGCGTGGCCACGGTGCGGCCGCGGATGCGCGCGTGCGGGACGCGGTAGGGGCCGGCCACGTGCAGCACGCCGCGCGACAGGACCACCGGGCTCAAGGTCGTGAAGGCGCCGGCGTCGAGCACCAGATCGATGTCGACGGCCAGCAGCCGGCCTTCCCCGTCGAAGGCAGAGCGGTAGCGCGTGCGCGACGGGTGCCGCTTGGTCGTGCAGGCGACGTCCTCGCGCCGCTCGTAGATCATCGACACCGGCTGCCCGCAGCGCAGGGCCAGCACCGCGGCCTGCAGGGCCAGGATGGACGGGTAGTCCTCCTTGCCCCCGAAGGCTCCGCCGGTGGGCGACTGCCGCACCACGACGCGGTCGCCGTCGAGGCCCAAGGCGCGTTTCAGCGCGTTGTGGATGTAGTAGGGGCACTGCAGGGAGCCGAGGATCTCGACGCCGCCGTCGGGGCGCGGCGTCGCGACGACGCCCTGCGGCTCGAGGTACATGTGCTCCTGGTAGCCGGTGGAGTAGGTGCCCTCGACGACCGTCACGGCCGACGCGAAGGCGGCGTCGGGATCGCCGCGGTCGATGCGGTACTCGGCGACGACGTTGTCTGCGCCCCAGACCGGGCCCTCGCCGCGCAGGGCGGCGTCGAGGTCCAGGACGGCCGGCAGTTCCTCCAGCTCGACGGCGACGGCGGCCAGTGCGGCCTTCAGCGTTTCGCGGTCGGGCGCGGCGACCAGGGCGACGGGCTGGGTGGCGAAGCGGACCTCGTCGGCGGCCAGCAGCGGCAGGTCCTCGCGGACCATGGCGACCAGGTTGGCGCAGGGCAGGTCCGCGGCGGTCAGCAGCACGGCTTGCGGCGGGAAGGCCGCGGTCTTCGAGACCGAGACCAGGCGCGCGTGCGGGAGCGGCGAGCGGACGGCGGCGCCGAGCCAGGCGTCGGACCGGGGCTCGTCAGACAGGAACGTCGTGGCGCCGGTGACCTTGCCCCAGGCGTCTAGGCGGGGGAGGGGAGCGCCGACGTGGCGGCGGTCGGGGGGTGCGGGCATGGGGCGGCTCCCGGGGCCGGATGGCGGTCGACTGGAGGATCGGACCGACAACGTAGCACCGGGGACCGGCTTCGGTCCAGTCGGGACGCGTCCGCACCGATCGCCGTCCGCGCGACGGTGACGCCGAACGATGGGGATTATCGCGACGCTGTGGACCACTTCCCACGGCGGATCCGGCCGGGCGAGACCCCGATGAAGCGCTTGAACGCGCGGCTGAACGCGGCCTCGGACTGGTAACCGAGGCGGTTCGCCAGGTCCGCGAGTCCCGCGTCGTCCTCCTTGAGCCACGTCAGCGCGATGTGCATCCGCCAGCGCGTGACGTATTGCATCGCCGGCTCACCGACGAGCTTGGTGAAGCGCGCGGCGAACGCCGAGCGGGACATCGCCACCTCGCTCGCGAGCGACGCGACCGTCCACTCGCGCGCGGGCTCGCGGTGGATGAGCGTGATGGCGCGGCCGATCTGCTTGTCCTGAAGCGCGCCAAGCCACCCGGTCTTGGCCGCCGGGTCTGCTTCGATCCAGGACCGGATCGCCTGGATGACGAGGATGTCGGCGAGCCTGGTGATGACCGTCTCGCCCCCCGGCCGCAGCTCCTTGGCCTCGGCGGCCATGAACCTGAGCGTGCTCTGGATCCACTCCATCTGCGGCGAGAGCGACGCCTCGACGTGGATCATCTTCGGCAGGAGCTTGACGAGGTGGTGCGCGGCGGGGTGATCGAAGCGGACCGCGCCGCAGACGAGGCTCGTGGCCGCACCGCCGCCGCCGTGGCGCAGGATCGCGTAGCGATCGCTGACGTGCTCGTGGCGAAGGTCGTGAACGCTCGGTGCAGGGATGCCAGGCTCGCTCGCAAGCCGATGCCCCTCTCCGTGCGGGACGAGCGCGAGGTCGCCAGGTTGCAGGAGCCGGTGCTCCGCGCCCTCGACCTCGAGCCAAGAGCGGCCGGAGGTCACGACGTGGAAGCTGAGGCAGCCTTGCGCCGGCGGCAGCGCCAGCGCCCACGGCGCGGTCAGCTCCGAGCGGACGTAGAAGGTTCCGCTCATCCGCAGGAAGTGCAGCGCTTCGCCGAGCGGGTCCACCAGGGCCAAGGCGTCCTTGTTCTTCATGTCATCCAGGATGCTCCCTCCTGCACCTCATCGTCCAGACAGTATGGACGATCGAGCATGATACGTCGACGACTGGTCATTGGTGGTCCCGCGTTTCCGATCAATATTGTACGCCATGCACAGCCCAATCACGAGGAGAAAACGATGATTCTGGTCGCCGGTTCGACAGGGAAGGTCGGTCGCGAGCTCGTGGCGCAGCTCGCGAAGAAGGGCGCGCTGGTTCGAGCGCTGGTTAGGGATCCGGCCAAGGGGGTGGCGCTCGCGGCCCCCGGCGTCGAGATCTCGCGTGGGGACCTCGGCGATCCCGCGTCGCTCGACGCGGCGATGCGGGGGGTAGAGCGCGTGTTCGTGCTCTCGAGCGTTGATCAGCAGCAGGCCGTGCTGCAGGGCAACGTCGTCCAGGCGGCCCAACGCGCCGGCGTACGGCACATCGTCAAGCTCGGCGCTGCGGGCACGAGCCTCGACTCGCCCATCACCGTCGGGCGCCTGCACGCCCAGACGGAGAAGGACATCGAGGCTTCTGGAATCCCGTACACGTTCCTCAAGCCCGCGCTCTTCATGCAGTTCCTCCTCGGCCACGCGCCGACCATCAAGAGCGACGGCGCGTTCTACATGCCGATGCGCGACGGCAAGGTCCCGATGGTCGACCTGCGCGACATCGCCGCGGTGGCCGCGACGGTGCTCACGAGCTCCGGCCACGAGGGCAAGTCCTACACCCTCACCGGTCCCGAGGCGCTGGCGATGACCGAGGCGGCGCAGAAGCTCGCCGCCGCGATCGGCAGGCCGGTCAAGTACGTGGACGTACCTCCCGACGCCGCGCGCAAGGCGATGATCGCGCAGGGCATCCCGGCGTGGTTCGTCGAGGACCTGCTCAAGCTGATGGAGGTCTTCGCGGCGGGCTACGCGGCGACCGTCTCGCCGGACGTGAAGAAC
This sequence comes from Fibrobacter sp., assembly GCA_020718045.1. Classification (GTDB taxonomy): domain Bacteria; phylum Krumholzibacteriota; class Krumholzibacteriia; order LZORAL124-64-63; family LZORAL124-64-63; genus PNOJ01. Next base: position 5,709 of record DYDD01000017.1, read on the forward strand.
GTGACCGGGCGGGCGCGCACCTTCGACGCCTTCGCCCGCGACTTCGCGCCGGCCTTCAAGGCGTGATCAACAACGGAACGCAAGGAGACAACGACATGAAGATCGGAATCCTCGGAACAGGTGATGTGGGCAAAACGCTCGGCAAGGCCTTCGTGGCGCTTGGCCATGAGGTGAAGATGGGCTCGCGCGACGCCAAGAACGACAAGGCGCTCGCGTGGGCGAAGGAGACCGGCCCCAAGGCCTCGGCCGGCACGTTCGCCGACGCGGCGGCGTTCGGCGACATCGTCGTGCTCGCAACGCTTGGGATTGCCAACGAGAGCGCCCTTACGATGGCGGGGTGTGACCGATTTCGCGGCAAGGTCGTGATCGACACGACCAACCCGCTCGACTTCTCGAAGGGCGTTCCGCCGACCCTCGCCGTCTCGGGCCACGACTCCGCCGGCGAGCGTGTGCAGATTCTCCTGCCCGAGGCCCGCGTGGTCAAAGCGTTCAACACCGTCGGCAGCTTGCACATGTTCCGGCCCGACTTCCCCGGCGGACCGCCCGACATGTTCATCTGCGGCAACGACGCCGAGGCCAAGAAGCAGGTCGCCGGCATCCTCAAGGACTTCGGCTGGGGGGTCATCGACTCAGGCGGGATCGAGAGCTCGCGCTACCTCGAGGCCATGTGCCTGGTCTGGGTGCTCCACGCGTTCTCCTCGACGCCGCCGACCTGGAACCACGCCTTCAAGGTGCTCATGAAGTGAGCGGACGGGATGGTGAGATGACACGCGCAGCCCCGATAGCAGTCATCGCGGCCCTGCTGCTTTCCCCATCAGGTTGCGCCCCCCCCCTTGGGGCTGCGCAGCCGACCGGCCGTGAAGGCGCGTCCGTCGAGACCTTCGTGTTCACCATCAAGGGGGCAAGATCATCCGCTGGGACGTGTCCGACAATACCCTCGATCTTGCCCTGTACTTGTCTCAACGCGGTTGGCCCATGTCGCACAACATCCAGCCCGAGCCGCTCGTCCGCGGGATCGATCGGCGTTAACCCAGCATCAGGAGGACGGACATGACCATGCGATACAAGCTACTCGGCAGGAGCGGCCTTCGGGTCTCGGAGCTGTGCCTCGGCACGATGACCTTCGGTGAGGACTGGGGCTGGGGGGCAGCCAAGGATGAGTGCCGGAAGATCTTCGACGCGTTCGTCGGGGCGGGGGGCAACTTCCTAGACACCGCCAACCACTACACGAACGGCACCAGCGAGAAGATCGTCGGCGAACTCATTCGCGAGCGCCGCGCCGAGCTTGTGCTGGCGACGAAGTACACGCTCAACCCGCGGCCCAAGGATCCGAACGGCGGCGGCAACCACCGCAAGAACCTCGTGCAGGCTCTCGACGCGAGCCTCAAGCGCCTCGGCACCGACTACATCGATCTCTACTGGGTCCACGCGTGGGACTTCATGACGCCGGTCGAGGAGGTCATGCGCGCGCTCGACGATGTGGTGAGCGCCGGCAAGGTGCTCTACGTCGGCGTATCGGACGTGCCCGCGTGGATCGTCTCCCAGGCGAACACGCTCGCCGAGCTGCGCGGCTGGAGCAAGTTCGTCGGTCTGCAGATTCCGTACTCCCTGATCGAGCGGACGCCCGAGCGCGATCTGTTGCCGATGGCGCGCACGCTCGACGTCGCCGTCACGAGCTGGGGCCCGGTCGGTCAGGGCGTGCTCACGGGCAAGTACGAGAAGGACAAGCCGTACCCGAAGGGCGATCGTCTGTCGGAGGGGCCGTGGGGCGCATCCATTCTCACCGATCGGAACCTCGGGATCGGCCAGGTCGTGAAGGAGGTCGCGGCCGAGATCGACCGGACTCCATCTCAGGTGGCGATCGCCTGGGTGCTCGCACAGCGTGAGCGCGCCAACATCATCCCGATCATCGGCGCGCGGAGGCTGAGCCAGATTCAGGACAACCTCGCAGCGATCTCGATCACGCTACCCCACGAGGCGCTGGCGCGGCTCGAGGAGGCGAGCAAGATCGAACTCGGCTTTCCGCATGACTTCCTGGTGCAGGTGCGGCCGCACGTCTTCGGCGAGACCTTTCCTCTCATCGACGACCATCGAGCGTGACCCCATGAAAGCGATGCTCATCCACCGCTACGGCGGACCGGAGCTCTTCGAGTCTGGCGAGATCGCAACGCCGCGGCCAGGACGCGGCGAGGTGCTCGTGCGGGTGCGCGGGTCGAGCGTGAACCCTGTGGACTGCGGGATACGGGCTGGGATGCTCAAGAGCTTCAATCGGCTTCGTCTGCCGGCCGTGCTCGGGGTCGATGTCGCCGGGGAGGTCGCCGAACTCGGTGAAGGCGCGACGCGCTTTTCACCCGGCGACCGCGTGTTCGCGTTCACTGGCATCAAGCTGGGTGGCGGCTATGGGGAGCTGCTGGTTCTGCCGGAGACGTACCTCGGGCGCGTGCCGGCCTCGTTGAACTGGGCTGAAGCGGGCACGGTCCCCGGCGTGGGGGCGACGGCCTACGAAGCGTTCACGGTCCACGCACCCCTCAAGCCGGGCATGCGCGTCTTCATCAACGGGGCCGCCGGAGGGGTTGGCACCTACGCCATCCAGATCGCGAAAGCGCTCGGCGCGGAGGTGACTTGCACGTGCAGCGGATCCAAGGCCGCGCTCGTGCGCAAGCTCGGCGCGGATCACGTCGTCGACTACACGAAGGGCGACCCGTTCACGTCCGACCAAGGCACTTACGACGTTGTGCTCGACGCCGTCCGCGGAACGTCGCTCGCGCGCCTGCGGAAGCTGCTGCGCTCCGACGGTGTGCTCGTGACGATCAACGGCTATCCCTGGGACGTCGGGTTGGCGTGGATCCGCAACCTCATCTCGCCGCAGCGCACGGTGGTCTTCTTCGTGAAGACCTCGGGGGAGCTGCTCGATGGTCTCGCGAAAATGATCGACGTGGGGAAGGTTCGGCCGGTCGTCGAGCACACGTACACCTGGAATGAGCTCGCCGAGGCGCACCGTCGCGTCGAGACAGGACGCGTGGCCGGGAAAGTCGCAGTCGTGCCGCCGGGCATGGGCGGGTCGACGTGACCGCGCGGGCGACGTCTACCCAACGCCGCCTTGCCGATAACCTGCGGACGGCGGCGGCGGCCGGCAGGTTCAGCGGCTGGCTGGACGACTCGTTGGGGTGCTCCGCGCGCGTGCTTCGGCGAGCAGTTCCCTGATGGCCGCGATAACGACCTCCGGCTTGTCTCGATGGATGTAGCGGCCGGAATTTGGCACGCGCTCGATCGGTTGGGCCCCCAGTAATCGTTGCCAATCGACCTCGAGCGAGCGCAACATTCTCTCGAAGCCGCCGCGCTCGGTGTCTGCAAAACGAGTACGGGTGAGGAGACGGACCGGACAGCTCGGGGGCGGCTGCGATTCCGGACGATCTTCGCACTTGTCCTGGCCATCAAACTCTCGCCGCATCGCCGAACCGAATACGGCGGCTCTCATGATCCTCATGGCCGCTGCCTGTACGGACGCGTCCTTCTGCATTCGCTTCCAGTGCTGTGGATGTGTGGGATCCAGGAGCAACAACCCCGCAACTTCCTGCGGGTAGAGCTGCGCGAACGCATACTGATACAGCCCACCGAGCGAATGACCTACCAGGAGATACGGAGGTGGCACAGCTGACGCGTGCAGCAGATCGTGAAGCTCTTCGGCAATGCGGCAGGGGTCTCGAGGGTTCTCGGACTTCTCGCTCTCGCCGTAGCCTGGCCGATCATACGCAAAGACCGATTCCCAGTTCCCCAACCTCTCGACGATGGATGACCACGTGCTCTTGCCGTCGCCGAGCCCGGACTGGAGCACCACCGTGGGGTGTCCAATCCCTGATCGATAGATCGCGATGGTTCCACCATCGAGGCGAGTCATGGTGGTGGCACGAAGGGAAGCGCAGCCGGCGCTGAGCAGGCTCAGGCAGGCTGCGGCCGTGACTAGCCTGCCTAGCGGGTGGCGTTTGGGCAAGTGCTCCTCTCCTCTTGAGTCGTCCAACGCCTGCATCGCCTGCAAAGCCCGGTCGGCGAAGCCGACTGGCGCACCCCGTGCCCTGCGCGGGGCGTGACAGAGGGCTTTGGCAGGTACATGCGGGTATTCTGCGTCATTCCTTGCGCCGAACCCAGCCCCCGTGAATTGCGAGGTTTGCTTCGCCAACATCAAAGGCCTCGGGATCAAAGCGATCGCCCGCCCACTCTATCATGTCTTGGTGCTCAGGATGCTTTGGATCGGCCAGGGCTTCGAGAAAGCCGAGATATCCGTAGATGCCGCCGACGTCTTCGGGCGGACAGGCGCGCCTTCCCGCCTCGACAGTCGGATAGGGGCCGCCACCGTGCCCCGCCGGAAGAGCCTCATCGAGAACGACATCGTGGAGCCACCCATCGCCGAAGTCGTACTCGTAGGTCAGGCGGTCCTTGGGGCGACGGAGCAACTGGCTGACCGTCGTCTTGTTCTCGCTAACCCGCGCAATGCCGAAATCACGATCCGACTTGCCGTAGCACACGCCTTGAGCTTCGAACTGATGCAGATGGCTGTCGGTCCAACCCATGACGTCTTGCAAACAGTCGTGAAGGCGCTTCAACGTGATGTCGCTTGGCACCAAGAACCGCCGCCAGATCGGGGGCTTTGACCCGCGCAGCGTCACCTTCAGCCTGAAGATCGCCGCTCCTGTCTCGCGTATTCTCATCTCACCTCCGAGTTCCCGAACGCCTGTTATACTGACCCACGTATCCAATCAAACCTGCGAGTTATCCCGCGCCCCTCAGCCATGTCCTGGAAACACAAGAAATATGATCGTTCACACATACACCCGTCGCATCGCTACGAAGCTACCAAACTTCATCTGCACTGTATACCGATAACAGCCGTGAACCGCCGTTTCCAGTGTCACCCACTAAACAAAACGCCCATCCACGTCGGTCGACTCCCCACCGCCTGCGCCTCCCCGCAGTCACGTGCCGACAAGCATCGTCGCCGCACATCTCTTCCCCTCGTCACCCATTTCGCTTATCCTGTCCCCGTATCAGCGCGCCCGCCGGGACGGGAGGCAACCATGTCCACGTACCGCATCCTCTCGATCGACGGCGGCGGCATCCGCGGCCTCATCCCCGCCATCGTCTTGCAACGCCTGTCCGCCACCCCCGGCCTCGAGCAGTTGATCCCCCGCATCGACCTCCTGGCCGGCACCTCCACCGGCGGCCTGCTCGCCCTGGCTCTGGCCCACGGCCTCGATCTGGCCCGCATCCGCCAAACCTACATCGACAAGGGGCCGCGCATTTTCGACGACTCCTGGCTCGACGACGTCCTGGACCTCGGCAAGCTCCGCGGCGCCGACTATTCCATCACGAACCTCAAACGCGAAACGAAAGCCCTGTTCGGCGACACGACCCTCGGCCGGCTGCGCCAGCGCGTCCTGATCACCGCCTTCGACCTCGACAACGAGGACCCCCGCCGCCGCACCTGGAAGCCGAAGCTCTTCCACAACTTCCCCGGCCCCGACCACGACCGCGCCATGCTCGCCCGCGACGTCGCCCTCTACACCAGCGCCGCCCCCACCTACTTCCCCTCGGTCGACGGCCACATCGACGGCGGCGTGTTCGCCGCCAACCCCGCGATGTGCGCCCTGGCCCAGTCCCAGGACCGCCGCTACGACCCCACCCCGTCCCTGGACGAGGTCGTCCTGCTGTCGCTCGGCACCGGCACGAGCCTCAACTACATCAAGGGCGCCGTCCACAACTGGGGCTACGTGCAGTGGCTCAAGCCCCTGGTCAGCATCATGCTCGACGGCACCGCCGGCATCGCCGACTACCAGTGCCGCCAGCTCCTCGCCGACCGCTACCACCGCCTCGCCCCGGTCTTTCCCCGCGGCATGTCCATCCCCATGGACGGCGTCGACCGCATCCCCTACATGGTCGACTACGCCGAGAGCCTGGACCTGACAGCGACGATCGCGTGGTTGAAGGCCGTCTGGTGACGGTAGGATTGATCAGGCAGGTTCCCGCCGGCTCCGCAGCCACGCCGCCGCCACCGGCATGGCGAGCGAATTCTCGGCGAGTTGGATTGCCCACACCCCGACGATGATCCCGAACGACATCGGGTATTCCGTGGCCGCGTAATGCGCGCCGTGCGTGCCCGTCACCAGCGCCACCGGGATCTGCGCCGCGATCTGCTCGCGGCTGCCGAGCAGATGGTACGCCCAGAAGCCGAGGCCGACCGACACCAGGTTCACCGGCGAAACGACCGCCGCGCCGGTGATCCGCCTGAGCAGGAGCATGATGTCCTCCCTCGTTATCCCGTCCTCGGCTTCCGCCCAGCCGGTGACGTTCAATCCGCAGGACCGCCCGCCAGCTCCGCCATCGGCTCCGCGAACCCTAGCACGTACCCGTCGGGATCCAGGCTGTAGGCCACCCGATGTCCCCAGTCGCGCGGCGCCATGGCGCTCAGCTCCCTCGCGCCGGCCGCCAGCGCCCGCCGGTGGCACGCCTCGGGCGACGATGTGACCAGGTACACCTCGCCGCGGATCCCGCCGCCTGGCATCTCCGCCGCCCCCAGGTCCAACAGCCGGGCGATGCCCCGCTCGGGCATCAGGCCCAGCACCGTCCCGGGCGCGACCTCGAACTCCGTCATCCCGGGCACGTGCAACGTGGGCAACGCGCCCAGCACGCGCTCGTAGAAGACGCGGGCGGCTTCCTGGTCGCGGACGTAGAGGATGAGGTGGACTCTGGAAATGCCGCTCATGATACCCCAAAAACCGGGTGACCGAAGGTTCGCACGATCCTACCACCGCCACGCGCTCCGGCGCCAGGCCCCTCACGAAAGACCCCGCCCCGGAATCGGAGCGGGGTCTTCACCTCGCGTGCGCGTGCGCGCCGGGATCAGCCCCCGTACATCGCCTTGAGCTGCGACCATGACATGTCCTGCTCGGCCACGGTCCCCGGACAGATCTCGAACCGCCGCTGGACCATCGTGCTGCCCGAGTAGCCCGCCAGCGAGCCGGTGGACGAGCCGACGAAATCGATGCGGTGGGCCAGGTCGAAGTAGCCCGACACCGCCCAGCCGCCCCCAGACTGCACGAGCTGGATCTGCCCCGGCGAGGGCATGCCGAAGTCGTTGCCGCCGACGACGCGCAGCAGGTCGAACTGCGGGTGGGTGAAGGTCTGGCCGAAGAAGCGGTACACGTCGGCCGCCGCCGACTGGACCGGCGCGTAGGCGGTGCGCGGGCCCCACTCCATCATGTTGTTCTGGACACCGGTCAAGGGGATCTGGACGGTGTGGCTGAAACCCGACAGCGCGCCGGTGCCGGTCATCTGCATCTCGCAGAGGCCTTCCCACTCGCTGACCGTGCCGCCCAGCCAGCCGCCGGCGTACTCGTTTTGGTTGATGAAGAAGCCGAAGGTCGTCACGATCTGGATGGTCGTGCCGGCGGGCAGGCCCGCCGTGATCTCCGAGGTGCCCAGGTAGACGCAGGTCGCCCCGGTGGTGATCGGCGGCAGCGTGGCGGTGCCGGCGCCGTTGTCCGCGACGATGCAACACTGGGCGTGGGCCGCCGCGGAGAAGGCCAGGAGTCCGAGCATGACCAGCAGGATCGGCAATCGGATCGACGAGCGTGAAGTCATGGGGATACCTCCGGGGACGGGTGGCAGGCGCTGCCTTCGAAGCGAGCGAATAGTATACCACGTTTGTCTTAATTAGGCCCGGATGAAGCTGCCCCTGCCGCGGGTGATCGCTAACTTGTTGCAGCAGAAAGTGGTGTTGTCAGAGAAGCGGCCGTCAAGAACCGGCTACGACCGGCAGCCGGGCAACTCCAGACAACATGGCGTGGCGACTCAACGAAGGATTCGGGCCAACAGCCCGCCATCGATTGACAGGTGCGATCCGGTCTGCCACCCTCTGCGGGAGAACCTTATCGAAGAACCGATCATCGGACCGCGCATTCCCGGTGTGATCGCGACCAGGACCCTGCCATGAGCGCCGAAGACACGCCCGTTCCGCGACGGGGCCAGGACGACGGCGCGTCGGGCCAGCAGGCCTTCGACGCGCTCTACGCCGTCGTCTACCGGGAACTGAAATCCGCCGCCTCCCGCCTCGTGAGCCGCGAACGCCACGACCCGCTGCTGGGCCCCACCATGCTGGTCAACGAGGTCTACCTGAAGCTCTTCGACGTCGACGACCTGCCGCTGCACGACCGCCAGTATTTCATGAACATCGCCGCCCGCGCCATGCGCCGCGTCCTGGTGGACCACGCCCGGCGGCGCCACGCCGCCCGGCGCGGCGGGGACTGGCGGCGGATCACGCTGAGCGATCTGGGCGTGCCGGACTTCCGTGACGAAGTCGAAATCTACGAGCTGCACGAAGCGTTGGAGAAGCTGGCGGGCCTCGACGAGCGGGCCGCCCGGGTCGTGGAACTGCGCGTCTTCGGCGGCTTCACGATGGAGGAGATCGCGGCGTCGATGGGCCTGACGCGTCGCACGGTGCAGAAGGACTGGCGGATCGCCACCATGTGGCTGCGCCGGGAGTTCGCCGGCGGCGACCAGGGCGTCGGCGGGCCGCACTAGCTCCGCGCGGGCTACCAGCGCAGCGGCCGCTCCCAGTCCGGCTGGCCCCACCCGACCATCCGGTAGCCCTGCGCCAGCGAATCGTCGCGCTCGGCCCGCAGGTTGGTGAAGCCGCTCAACAGGGACAACAGCTCCTCCCGCCCCATTCCTTCCCAGGAAGCCGGCAGCGGCAACGGCACCAGCTTGACGACGCCGTCCCCCGCGGCCGCCAACCAGCGCCCGGCGGGATCGAAGTCGGCGTCGTAACCCAGGCTGTTGAACAGCGGCAGCCGGTGCTTCATGTCGGCGGCGGCGTCGACGACCTCCAACACCTCGGTGCCGGCGCACGACACGATCAGTGTGCCGTGCTCGTCCAGCGCCAGGGCTCTCGGGTCGAAGGGATCGAAGCGGGAGCGCAGCGGCGCCGGCGCCGGGTCGTCGTAGCGACCGAGGCTCAGCCGGCCGCCCTCGTCGATCGACAGCAACGTCCGCCGGTCGTCGGCCAGCACGCCCCACGGCCGGCCGCGCTGCAGCAGCTCGGCGGCGTCGCCGCCGGGATCCCAGACGCCGAGCCCGGACGGACCCCGGGCGAGGAGGCGCCCGTCCGCCAGGAATCCCAGCGGGATCTCGGCGCCGCCGTCCGGCCCGTCCAGTCGGCGGCGGCCGTCCGTCGCCAGATCGAGGATTTCGGCCTGCGTGATGCCGACGATCTCGCCAGCTTCCATGGCAAGCAGGCGACCGGAGGCGTCCAGTTCGATCACGCAAGGCACGTCGCGCCACGTGCGCAGCTCGCCGTCGTCCAGCGACAACCGCAGCAGCTCCAGAAATCCCTTCTCGCCGTTGCAGGTCGTGGCGTAGACGAACCGGCACTCGTCGTCGATCCGCAGGCGTTCGCATACGAAGCCATCGCGATGCAGCAGCGTCCTTGGCTCGCCGATGCCGGCTCCGCTCAGGGGCCAGGCCTGGATCGTGCCCGCGTCCGACCCCGTCACCAGCCAGCGACCGTCGCGGCTGAAGGCCAGGGCGGCGGCCTGTCCCGTCGGCAGGTGCAGGGCGATCGGCGTGGTCGCGGCCGTCGGCCAGGCGCCGACCATCAGGTTCGTCCCGACGCTGACGATCCAGGGATG
>DYDD01000017.1:15457-15744 GCA_020718045.1 Fibrobacter sp.
CCAGATCCCAAACCTCGAGCCCGTCGGCGCAGCAGATGGCCAGCCGCCGACCGTCGGGCGAGAACGCGGCGCTGAACGTCCGCGACGTCGACTGCAGCCGGCGCACGGGTTCCTCGTCGCGCCGATCCAGGTCCCAGATCGAGACGCCGTGACGGTCGTCGATCGCCGCGCAGAGACGACCGTCGCGTGACAGGGCCGTCGCCACGACCTCCGCGCCCCGGCACGCGAGGTTGCGGACGCAGCCGGCGGCGAGATCGCGGATACGGTACAGTTCGACGCGTTCGCCG
>DYDD01000017.1:15758-19497 GCA_020718045.1 Fibrobacter sp.
CCAGCGGCCGGCGCGGTCCACCTGCGGCGCCGCCTCCGGCCACGGCGCCATCAGCGCCGGCCCGGCGCGGCCCAGCTCCCGGCAGGCGCCGCTCTCCCAGTTCCAGGCCCGGAAGTTCAGGGGCAGCCCCGTCACGGCCTCGGCCGTGATCAGCCTGCCGCCGGCGTCGTCCGCGAAGACGAACGGCATCCCCGCGCACCGGAGCGCGCGGAAGGACTCCGGCTGCCCCGGCGAACGGACCAGGACCGTGGAGTCGCTGCCCGCGGTGGCCAGGAACCGCGAATCGCCGGAGAAGCAAAGGGACCGCACGTCCAGCCTGTGCCCGGCCAGGAGCTCAGCCTCTCCGCCGGCCCGGCGGTCGTAGAGCTGGACCACGCCCCGCTCCGCCCAACCCACCGCCAGCCACCGGCCGTCGGGACTGATGCCCACGGAGTGGGGGTTGTGGGCGTCCTGCGCCGCCGGCAGCCGCCACACGGTCCCCGCCTGCAGCAGCGAGCGCATCATCTGGTCGCGGTAGCGGGGACGGTCGTCGAGTTCGATGGCCCGCAGCGCGTAGGCCGCGGCGAAGGTCTGGTTCGGGTGGTTGCGCGCGGCGTGGTACAGCCCGGCCGCCTCCGCCTGCCTCGCCGACTGCACCGCGGCCCGCTCGGCCCGCCGCGCCCTGACCATGCCGATGGACGTCCCCACGCTCCCGGCCAGCAGCGCGATCGCGAGCAGGGCGCCCATGGCGACGCCGAGCCGGTGCCGGCGCACGAACTTCCGCATCCGGTAGGCCGCCGACGGCGGCCCCGACAGCACGGGCTGGTGGTGGAGGTACCGCTCCACGTCGTCCGCCAGCTCGGCCGCGGAACTGTACCGCCCTTCGCGTTCCTTCGTCAGCGCCTTCATGGTCACCCAATCGAGGTCGCCCCGCACGTGGCGGGCCAGCGTGCGGGTGTCCCGGCCTTCCGGCCGTTTCGCCCGCAGCGCCTCGGTCGACGCCTGGCGGAGGCGCGTGCTCGGCAGGGGGGGATTCAGGTCGCGCAGCTGCGCGCGCAGCGATTCCCTCCCCGCGCGCAGGATCTCGCGCCGGGTGAACGGGGGGGCGCCCGTCAGCAGCTCGTACAGCAGCGCCCCGAGCGAGTACACGTCGCTGCGGGTGTCCACGGCATTGTCCCGCGGGTCCGCCTGTTCGGGGCTCATGTACTCCGGCGTGCCGATCAGGTGCCCGAGGCCCGTGTGGCTCGTCCGCCCGGCGCTGAGGGATTCGACGGCCCGGGCCACGCCGAAATCGATGATCTTCGGCACCGGCCGGCCGTCCTGCTCGACGACCAGGATGTTTCCGGGCTTGATGTCGCGGTGGATGATGCCGCGGTGGTGGGCATGCTGGATACCGCGGCAGACGGCCGTGAACAGGGCCAGCCGCTGCCACAGCCCCAGGCGGTGCCGCTCGCAGTAGACCGTCAGGGGCGGGCCGTCGATGTGCTCCATCGCGAAGTAGGGGCGGCCCTCCGCGGTCGCCCCCGCGTCGAGCACGCGGGCGATGTTCGGGTGGTCCATCATCGAGAGGGCCTGCCGCTCCATCTCGAACCGCGCGATCACCTCGCGGGTGTCCATCCCGAACTTGATGACCTTGACGGCGGCCCGCAGCGTCACGGGCGCGGTCTGCTCGGCCAAGTACACGACGCCCATGCCGCCGTCACCGATGCGCTCGCCGATACGGAACCGCCCCAGAGTGGTGCCGGTCAGGCTGGGCATGTCGGTCGCGCCGTCCGCGGCGTCGGGACCGGCTTCGTCCTGCGCATCCGCCAGGTCGTAGCACAGCAGGGAGCGGGCCTGGGCCTTGATGTCGTCGTCCAAGCCGCAAACGCCGTCCAGGAATGCCTCGCGCCGGTCGGGCTGCAGTTCCAGCGCCTGTTCGACGAGTTCCCTGATCAAGAGGTAGCGATCGCGATTCACGAGGTTCCGATCGATCGAGATGAGGGTCCCATGCACGTAGGAGCGCAGAAAGCGGCGGCGGTGTGCACCGCCTGCGCCCGCCCCGCGCGTCACCCTCCTGTCTCAGCGCGCCAGCACGACCCGTCGCGTCGTCGACCGCCCTCCCGCGGTCAGCCGCAGCAGGTACACCCCCGCCGGCGCCTCGCGCCCCGCGCCGTCGCGACCGTCCCAGGTCGCGGCGAATCGCCCCAGTCCGTCGAACGACAGCGCCGGCGTCGCCACCCGCCGCCCGGCCAGGTCGTGGACCGTCAGCGTCACCGCCGCGCCAGCCGGCGCGGTCCCCGCGAACGCGAGGCGCGACCGCCCCGGGTTCGGCCAAGCCGTCAGCTCCAGCTCATCCCCGCCCATCCCGGGCGCACCCACCGTCGACCGCGGCCGCGCCAGCCACACCCGCCGCGGCTGCGGCCCCGAGATCAGCGTGTCCTGCCGCGTCCAGGCGAACAGCGGATCGCCCTGCGCCGTCACGCCCAGCGCCACGTGCTGCCCGAGGCTGCGCCGCTCGCAGGTCTCGAGGATCGCGCTCTCATCCAGCCAGACGCCGCCGACGCGGTGGCGGTACTCGAGGTGGACGCGCCCCGGTACCAACCAGTCGTTGTAGGTGAACTGGACCCAGAAGGCGTGCAGCTCGTCGCCCGCGCCCCACGCGATCCGCGGCGAGAACGGCCAGTCGTGGTCGTCATGTTCGTGCAGCAGCGTGACGGGCTGCGACCAGTTGCCGGCGGCGTCCTGTTCGCTGTAGTGGATGGTGTTGCAGGGGCAGGTGGGCTGCGGCCCCAGCGAGAGGACGCCCTGGCGCCCGTCGGCGTGGGCGGCGACGTCGCACGCGGCGCCGTACCACTCGTACGGCAGCGTCGCCGCGGGCCCCCAGCCCCCGTCGACCAGGCCGGTGCGGTGGGCGAGGCGGGTGAACTCCGGGAAGTAGTAGACGCGCGGCAACGGCTGCGGGCTGTGCGGCACCTGCGCGACCTGGGCCACGCCCCACTCCGTCAGCCCGACGGCCAGCAGCTCCGGTGGATCGTGGCTGCCCTTATGGATGCGCACGAACCAGTGGTCCACGCCGGCGGCGACAGGCAGCGTGCACGTCAGCCAGCCGCAGCACCAGCCGGGAACGGTGCAACCCTGCAGGTCGAGCGCAGTCCCGGCGAGGTCGCGCCCCGTGGGGATCGACTGCGGCGGATCGCCCCAGCCGATGCTGCTGCCGTAGCGGTACTCGAGGTTCTGCCCGTCGGCCCAGACCAGCAGGAACCCGCGCCAGGTCCAGGCCACGACCGGCGCGTGTCCGGCTCCCTGGAACACCGACGGGTAGGGAACGATCTCGTCGCCGATGCACGCGTCGACGGTCTGCGTCCAGACGCCGACCCCCTCCTCCTCCCAGGCCACCACCGCCGTGCCTTCGGGCGACATGGCCAGCGCCGGCCGGTCGGCGTCGGTCAGGTTGTCGCTGATCTCGGCGGCGAACCAATCGGCCGCGGCCGGAGCGGCCGCGCAGGCGAGCGAGCACAGGATGACCGACCACCACGACTTCATCGCCCCACCCCCAGGAAGCGATTTCCCATTCGCGGCCGGGCCGCAGCGGTCCGGCAGGTCCATCCTACCACGGCCGGGCCTTCGTGATCACGGATCCGTTCGAGATCGGGGATTCCGGTGTTGTAGCGTCAGGCCCTGGTGTGGCGGGACTGGATGACCGCGGGGACCGACATCCTGTCGGTGGAGACCGCCGGCGGGACCGCCGCCATCGGCCGGCAGGCCGATTAGGAGTGTC
>DYDD01000017.1:19540-23648 GCA_020718045.1 Fibrobacter sp.
CGCCGGTGTCGCTCCCGGTCGCGACCGGGGTCAACATCATGGTGTGCATGGAGGTAGCGTCATGGCGGAGAAGGGCAGCAAGGACAAGGGCAACCGCGAGACCCGCAAGAAGCCGCAGCATACCCTCAAGGAGAAGAAGGCGCTGAAGAAGGAGAAGCAGTCGAAGAAGCCGGAATGAGACCGGTCCGCGGCGTTGCCGAACGCCTGCTCTGGCTCTACCACGCCGCCCGCGACCCGGCCACGCCCCGCCGGACCAAGCTGGCGATTTTCGGTGCGCTCGCCTACCTGCTGTTCCCGCTGGACGCGGTGGTCGATCCGACGCCCCTGGTCGGCCTGCTCGACGACGTCGGCGTGATCGCGGCGGCGGTCCTCTACGTGTCCCGCCGCCTGCCGCCGGGCGTCCGGGAACGCGCTGCGCGCACGCTGGACCGCCTGACCGGATCCCCGGGCTCGGGCGGCGCCGGCGCGGGGGACCCGTCGTGACCGCGCCCAAGCTGCCCATCACCCTGGTCGTGGTCGCCCGCGACGAGGAACGCAACCTCCCGCGCTGCCTCGACGCCGCCGGCTTCTGCGCCGAGACGATGGTCGTCGACTCGGGCTCCACGGACCGCACCGTCGAGATCGCCCGCGAGCGCGGCGCCCGCGTGTTGACCCGCGCCTGGACCGGCTATCGCGACCAGAAGAACTTCGGCGTCGAGCAGGCCGCCCAGCCCTGGGTCCTCTGCCTCGACGCCGACGAGGTCGTCTCCCCCGCGCTGCGCGACTCGATCCTGGCCGCCTTCCGCGGCGGCGACCCCGCCGCCGACGCCTTCGAGCTGAACCGCCACGGCGTCTACGCCGGCCGCCTCATCGACCACTCCGGCTGGTACCCGGAGTGGCGCACCTTCCTGTACCGCAAGGGAAGCGCCGTCTGGTCCGGCCGCGAGCCCCATCCGTACGTCGAGTTCCGCGGCCGCGTCCGCGCCCGCCTCGACGGCGACCTGCTCCACTACACCTACGCCGACCTCGCCGAGCACCTGCGCAAGAACGCCGCCTCGGCCCGCGCTGCCGCCGCCGCCATGCACGCCGACGGCCGCCGCGCCCGCTGGACCGACCTGCTGGTGCGCCCCAAGTTCGCGCTGCTGCGGCGCCTGGTGCTGCAGCGGGCCTACCTGGACGGGTACCGGGGCCTGTGCATCGCGGTGATGGCGGGGGTCTACACGTTCCTGAAATACGCGCATCTGCGGGAGCTGCAGGACCGCCCGCCCGCCGATCCGCTCTAGTCTTCGGCGGCGGTTAGCGCACGTCGGGACTCGACGCCTTCAGCACCTTCTCCGGCGTGACCGGCAGATCCCGCACCCGCGCCCCCACCGCCGCCGCCACCGCGTTGGCGATCGCTGCCGGCGGCGTGTCGATGCCGATCTCCCCCACGCTCTTGGCCCCGAACGGCCCGCTCGGCTCGTGGCTCGCCACCAGCTCGGCGCGGATCACCGGGATGTCTTCGCGCCCGGGGATCTTGTAGCTCATCAGGTCGCGCGTCCGCAGGTGGCCCTGCGGCCCGTACACGACCTCCTCCCACAGCGCCATGCCGATACCCTGCGCCAGCCCGCCCTCGACCTGCACCAGCGCCAGGTTGGGGTTGATGGCCTGGCCGCAGTCCACCACCGCCACGTAGTCGACGAGCTTGACCTCGCCGGTGTCCGCATCGACCTCGACCTCGGCGAAGGCGGCCATGTACGGCGGCGGCGACTTCTCGCAGAGGTGGCTGCCGGTGGTCATCAGCTGCTTCTGGTGCTCGCTGTAGAGCAGCTTCGCCGACAGGTCGCGCAGCGTGATCGCGTCGTCGGGCCCGCGCACCTTGCTCCCGTCGAACGTCGCCCGCGCCGGTTCGCACCCCAGCGACCGCGCCCCCTCGACCAGGATCTCCTCCCGCATCTTCAGCGCCGCGGTCCGCACGGCGTGCCCCGAGACGTAGGTCGTGCTCGAGGCGTAGGCCCCGGTGTCGAAAGGCGTGCGGTCGGTGTCCGAGGCGTAGACGATGATGTCGCCGGTCGGCACGCCGAGCGTCTCGGCCGCGATCTGCGCCAGGATCGTGTCGCTGCCGGTGCCGAGGTCCGTCGCCCCGATCAGCAGGTTGAACGAGCCGAAGTCGTTGAGCTTGAGCGTCGCGGCCGCCATGTCGATGGTCGGGATGCCCGAGCCCTGCATCGCCAGCGCCATGCCCAGCCCCCGGAACACGCCGGGCGCCGTC
This sequence comes from Fibrobacter sp., assembly GCA_020718045.1. Lineage (GTDB taxonomy): Bacteria > Krumholzibacteriota > Krumholzibacteriia > LZORAL124-64-63 > LZORAL124-64-63 > PNOJ01. The sequence goes on from DYDD01000017.1 coordinate 21,771, forward strand.
TCGCGCCGCGGCCCCTTGGCGTCCCAGCCGATCAGCTCCTTGCCGCGGCGGATGCACTCGGGCAGCTTGCAGCTCTCGACGATCATCTCCACGCCCTCGGTGCCCTCGCCCATGATGGCGAAGATGGGCGAGGTCTGCCCCTCGGCGATCATGTTCTTTTCCCGCAGGACGATCGGGTCCAGCCCCAGCTCGCCGGCCAGCTCGTCCAGCGCCGACTCCAGGGCGAAGTTGCCCTGGATCGCCCCGTAGCCGCGGAAGGCGCCGCCGGGCACGCGGTTGGTGTAGACCGTGCGGCCGCCGAAGCGCACCGCCTCGACCTTGTTGTACAAGGGCAGCGTCTTGGCGCCGGCCACCATGAACACCGTCAGGGCGTGCTCGCCGTAGGCGCCGGTGTCGGACAGCACTTCGAGGTCGATGGCGCGCAGCGTGCCGTCGCGGTCGGCGCCCAGGGTCACGTCCAGCCGCATCGGGTGGCGCGTGTTGGTGGCCTCAAAGACCTCGCGCCGCGTGTAGACCATCTTCGCGGGCCGGCCCGTGCGCAGGGTCGTCAGCGCGCAGAACAGCTCGCCGTGGAGCATCTGCTTGCCGCCGAAACCGCCGCCGATGCGCGGCTTCACGACCCGGATCTCCTTCACCTCGCGTTCCAGCGCGCGCGCCATGATGCGCCGCACGTGCCACGGCGTCTGCGTCGAGCTCATGACGTTCAGGCGCCCGTGCACGTCCAGCCAGGTGCAGGCGCAGTGCGGCTCGAGCGCCACGTGCTGCTGGGCCTGGGTGAAGTAGCGCCGGCGCAGCACGACCTCCGACCGCGCCACGACCGCGTCCACGTCGCCCACGCTCATGCCGTAGGCGCTGGCGATGTTGCGCTTCGGCTCGAAGCCGATCGGGAAGTTCTCGTGGATCTCCGGCTCGGGGTGCAGCACGACGGGGTTGTCCAGGGCGGTCTCGAAGTCCAGCACCGCCGGCAGCGCCTCGTACTCCACGCGCACCGCGCGCGCCGCCTCGCGGGCCTGCTCCTCGGTCTCGGCCGCGACGATGGCCGCCTCGTCGCCCACATGGCGCACGTACTCGTCGAGGATGAAGCGGTCGCGGGGCGACGGCTCGGGGTGGCCCTGGCCGGCGCGCGTCACCGCCACGCGCGGCACGTCCCGCCAGGTGAAGACCGCCAGCACGCCTGGCATCGCCAGCGCCGCGGCCGCATCGATCGACAGGATGCGGGCGTGGGCGTGCGGGCTGCGCACCGCGACCACGCACAGCGCTTCGCGCGGCGCCAGGTCGTCGGTGTAGGCGGGCGTGCCGCGCACCAGGCCCAGGGCGTCGATCTTGGGCAGGGACCTGCCGACTTCCTTCATGTCGCCGGATCGCTTCATCGCGCCTCCTGCAGGTAGCGGCGGATCGCGCGGGTCTGGCTGACGTAGCCGCCGCACCGGCAGAGGTTGCCGGCCAGGTAGTGGTTGATGGCGGCCTCGTCCGGGTCCTCCAGCTCGCGGCTCATCGCGACGACCGCGACCACCAGGCCGGGCGCGCAGAAGCCGCACTGGTCGGCCCCCTCGGCCGCCAGGCAGGCGCCCAGCCGCGCCGCCTCGTCGGGCAGCCCTTCGACCGTGATCACCGCACGGCCGTCGGCGCGCGGCGCCGGCACCGCGCACGAGGGTACCGGCGCGCCGTCCAGCAGCACCGTGCAGGTGCCGCACGACGCCGTGTCGCAGCCGCGCTTCACGCTCAGCACGCCGTGGCGCCGCAGCGCGTCCAGCAGCGCCTCCCCGGGCTCGACGTCCCAGGTCGCCGGCCGGCCGTTCAGTTCCAGGGAGATGTTCACGCCAGGACCTCCTCGACCGCGCGCGTCACCAGCGCGCCGCACACCCGGCGGCGGTAGTC
>DYDD01000224.1 GCA_020718045.1 Fibrobacter sp.
GGCCACCGAGGCGCGGCACCGCGCCGCGGCCGCCCTGGAGGCCGGCGACCGCGACCAGGCCCTGCGCCTGGCGCGCAGCGCCCTGGACCACCTGCACCGGACCGAGGCGCTCTGCCGATGACGCCCGCGCGCGGGCAATTCGCCGGCATCGCGCACGGCGCTGGTATTTGCGGCGCCGTCGCGCTGCTGGTCCTCTCCTGCGGAGCCGCCGCCGGTTCCACCGAATCTGCCGGCTGGCGGTGGACCGCCACGGCGTCCCCCGGCTACGACACCTTCGTGCAACGCTACTCCCTGGCCCTGGACGACACCGTCGAGTCGGTGAGCGAGTTCGACCTGGCGCTCGTCGCCGAGGGCCGCACGCCTGCGGGCGGCCGCCACGGCTGGACAGTGCGGCCGCACTTGTCGGCCGGCTCCGAGCGCACGCGCGGCCAGCTCGACTGGGAGTACGTCCTGCGGCCCGACGCGCTCGCCCCGGCCCTGCGGGTCGCGGGTTCGGCGCAGGCCGTGCGCTACAACGACGCCACCGCCTACAACCTCAGCAGCGACCACGCGGAAGGGGCGCTGTCTGCCCGCTGGCAGCTGGGGCGCGGCGGCGCCGCGGCCTGGGAGGCGCGCGCGTCGGCGTCGACGCTGCGCTACGCCGATCCCTCGGAACTGGAGCCGCAGCGCAGCGACTGGTCCGCCGGGTTCGCGGCGGTGTCCGCGGCCGGATGTGACGACCGCTGGCGCGCCGGATTGAGGTACGGGCAGCGGACCTACCCCGACACCACCGAGATCGACCGCGCCGCCCTGGGTCTGGACCTCGCCTGGTCCCACGACCCCTTCGACGGGCTCGCCTGGCGGGTCGACGGGCGCAGCGAGCGGCGGCGGGTCCGGGTCAGCGCGGTGCGGCCCTCCGCCTGGAGCCATGTGCTGGACGGCGAAGCTTCGGCGCCTGCCGGCGCCGTGCGCGCAGTTGTTGCGGCCTCGCTGGAGTGCTGGCGTTACGACGACGAGTGGGGGGCCTACGCCGACCAGACGCGCCTGGAGAGCCGGGCGACGGTGCGGACGGGCGGCGTGTTCGGGCCGCTCTGGGAGCTGGGGGTGGTCCGCGAGAGCCTCGAATCCCACTCCGCTGGGGAGAGTTATGCGCAGTGGGGGGCCTGCGGCGGGGTGGAGACCTACGGCGAGACGCTCACGCTCATGCTGACCCTGGAGGTGGGACGCCGTGACTACGACGAGGCCGCCGCGGACGACCTCCTGGGCGCCCTGTACACGGACTTCACCTACGTCGAGGTCGGGTTGAACCTCTCCTGGACCTTGTCCGACCGGCTGCGGCTGGACGGGATGGTCCAGTACCTGCCCGAGAGCCACGCCGCCGACGAGGACGACCAGAGCCTCGGCTTCGGCAGCCTGCGGCTCGGATACCGCTTCTAGGGCCGGTTGCGGCCCGCCTTTCCCGGACGGGATTTGGATGTTATCTTCCGGCGGTCGCGGGCAGTCGGCCTGCGCCGTGTCTTCGCGTGAGGCCCCCGAAAGGACCCCCATGGCCGACATCACCAAGCGCAGCGAGGACTACTCGCGCTGGTACCAGGACGTCATCGCCGCCGCCGAGCTGGCCGAGAACAGCCCCGTGCGCGGCTGCATGGTCATCCGCCCCAACGGCTACGCCATCTGGGAGAGCATGCAGCGGCAGCTCGACGACCGCTTCAAGGAGCTGGGCCACGTCAACGCCTACTTCCCGCTGTTGATCCCCAAGAGCTTCCTGGCCAAGGAGGCCCAGCACGTCGAGGGATTCGCCAAGGAGTGCGCCATCGTCACGCACTCGCGGCTGATGACCGTCGTGCGCGACGGCAAGGTCACCGTCGAGCCTGACCCCGCCTCGAAGCTGGAGGAGGAGCTGATCATCCGGCCCACCAGCGAGACGGTCATCTGGAACCAGTACCGCAAGTGGATCATGAGCTACCGCGACCTGCCGCTCTTGATCAACCAGTGGGCCAACGTCATGCGCTGGGAGATGCGCACGCGCCTGTTCCTGCGCACCGCCGAGTTCCTGTGGCAGGAGGGGCACACCGCCCACGCCACCGCCGAGGAGGCGCGCGAGGAGACCCTGCGGATGCTCGAGTGCTACCGCTGGTTCGCCGAGGACATCCTGGCGATGCCGGTGATCTGCGGCACCAAGACGCCGCGCGAGCGCTTCGCCGGCGCGGTGGAGACCTTCTCCATCGAGGCCATGATGCAGGACAACAAGGCCCTGCAGTCCGGCACCAGCCACGACCTGGGCCAGAACTTCGCCAAGGCCTTCGACGTGAAGTTCCAGGACGCCGCCGGCGGCCAGGACTTCGTGTGGGCCACGAGCTGGGGCGTGTCGACCCGCCTGATCGGCGCGCTGATCATGTGCCACAGCGACGACAACGGGCTGGTCGTGCCGCCGCGGGTCGCCCAGCGCAAGGTCGTGATCGTGCCGATCTGGCGCAACGATGACGAGCGCGCCCTGGTCATGGCCAAAGCCGCCGAGCTGCGCGAGAGCCTGCGCCCGGTGGCCGGGCTCGTGCACATCGACGACCGCGACAACATGCGGCCCGGCTGGAAGTACGGCGAGTGGGAGCGCCGGGGCGTGCCGATCCGCCTGGAGCTGGGCCCGCGCGACGTCGCCGAGGACAAGTGCGTCCTGGTCACCCGGCACGACGGGCAGAAGTTCCCGACGCCGCTGGGCGGGCTCGTCGATGCGGTCGCCGTCCACCTCGAACGCATGCAGCGCGAGCTGTTCGACGCCGCCCTGGCGCGGCGTACGGCCAACACGCACCGGCTGGAGACCTGGGAGGAGTTCCTGGCGCTGTTCAACGGCGCGGGCGGCTTCGCCCACTGCCATCACTGCGGCGAGGACGCCTGCGAGGCGGCCATCCAGGACGAGACCAAGGTCACGATCCGGAACATCCCGCTCCGGGCGCCGGGCGAGACCGGCAGCTGCATCCGCTGCGGGAAGCCCAGCGGGCGGCGGGCGCTGTTCGCGCAGTCGTACTAGGCGGGCCGGGGGGCGCTTTCAAACGCCGCCGGCTTTGATTATCTTGTTTCCCGGAGCGGCTTCGCCGCGCACACCAACAGGAGACAGTGCCATGCAGACCCCGTGGACGGATCAGAAGATCCAGGAGCGCATGCGGCTGAAGGTCGGCCTCGCCGAGATGCTCAAGGGCGGCGTCATCATGGACGTCACCAACGCCGAGCAGGCCAAGATCGCCGAGGAGGCCGGCGCGGTGGCCGTCATGGCGCTGGAGCGCATCCCCGCCGACATCCGCCGCGACGGCGGCATCGCGCGCATGAGCCAGCCCGCGATGATCAAGCAGATCCAGGACACGGTCTCGATCCCGGTCATGGCCAAGTGCCGCATCGGCCACTTCGCCGAGGCCCAGATCCTCGAGGCCCTCGGCGTCGACTTCATCGACGAGTCGGAGGTCCTGACCCCCGCCGACGAGAAGAACCACGTCGACAAGTGGGCCTTCAAGGTGCCCTTCGTCTGCGGCTGCCGCGACCTGGGCGAGGCCCTGCGCCGCATCGGCGAGGGCGCGGCGATGATCCGCACCAAGGGCGAGGCCGGCAGCGGCAACATCGTCGAGGCCGTCCGCCACATGCGCCAGGTGCAGGAGGGCCTGCGCCGCCTGACGGTGCTGCGCGAGGACGAGCTGATGCACGAGGCCAAGGAGCTGGGCGCCCCCTACCACATCGTGCTCGAGGTCGCCAAGACCGGCAGGCTGCCGGTGCCGAACTTCGCCGCCGGCGGCGTCGCCACCCCGGCCGACGCCAGCCTGATGATGCAGCTGGGCGCCGAGACGGTCTTCGTCGGCTCGGGCATCTTCAAGAGCAAGGACCCGAAGCCCCGCGCCGAGGCCATCGTGCAGGCCGTCACGTTCTACCAGGACCCCGCGAAGCTGCTGGAGATCAGCATGCACCTCGGCGAGCCGATGAGCGGGCTGGACATCGCGACCATGCCCGAGGACCAGAAGATGGCGGGGCGCGGCTGGTAGCCGCGACCGTCGCCGCAACGTAGGCCCGGTCTGGCGACTGCCGGGCCGGGCTTTCTTGCAGGATCGTGCCGCACATCCCTGATCTCAGGGACCAGCGGCACCAACGATCAAACCGGAGCGCACATGACCGAGCAGCCCATCGGCATCCTGGCCCTGCAAGGCGATTTTACACTCCACGCCGCGGCGCTGGACCGGCAGGGCGTGGCGTACGTCTACGTGCGCCAGCCAGAGGAGTTGGCCGCGTGCCGCGGCCTCGTCATCCCCGGCGGTGAGAGCACCACGATGACCCGCCTGATGGACATCGTTGGGCTGCGGCAACCCATCCTGGACTTCGCCGCCGCCGGCAAGCCGATCCTGGGCACCTGCGCCGGCCTGATCATGCTGGCGGCGCGCGTCGACGAGGACGAGCGCCGGCACGGCGTGCACCCGCTGGGGCTGCTGGACGTGCTGGTGCGGCGCAACGGCTACGGGCGGCAGGTGGACTCGTTCATGGACGAGGTCGCCGTCGCCGGGCAAGCCGACCCGGTGCAGGGTGTGTTCATCCGGGCGCCGCGGATCCTCGAGGTCGGCCCCAAAGTCGAGGTCGTGGCGACGTGGCGGGGGGAGACGGTGGGGGTGCGGCAGGGGAACGTGACGGGGTTGGCGTTTCATCCCGAAGCAGGGGAGTCGGGGGTCGACTTCCCTATCCACTTCATCTAGCCTGAAGTTCCTAGGCCACTGATGAGGCATCCC
>DYDD01000225.1 GCA_020718045.1 Fibrobacter sp.
ACGTGGCCAAGAACCGCCTGAGTCTCCCCGAAGAGATGCCGCTGGACTGGAACGTCTACGCCCAGCACATCAACCACGAACCTGTCAGCTCGCCCCAGGGCGGCAAGAGCAAAGGAGCGAAGTAGCCATGGCGAACCTCAACGGATTCGATGCCAACAACGTCGACCCCGCGACCGATTTCGAGCCGCTGCCGGCAGGCAAGTACCTCACGGTCATCACCGAGTCGCAGATGAAGCCGACGAAGAATGGCACCGGCCACTACCTCGAGCTGACGTTCCAGGTGATCGACGGACCGTTCAAGAACCGGCTGCTGTGGTCCCGGCTCAACCTGGACAACCCGAACCGCCAGGCCGTCCAGATCGCCCAGGGCGAACTGTCGGCGATCTGCCGCGCGGTCGGCGTGCTGCAGCCCAAGGACTCGCTCGAACTGCACAACCTGCCCCTGCAGATCACGGCGAAGTGCAAGAAGCGCGACGACACCGGCGACGTCGTCAACGAGATCCGCGGCTACGCCCGGAAGGAAGCCGCCGCGGGCGTGCCCCAGCAGGAGGCGATCAGCACCCCGCCTTGGGCCCGCCGATGATCGAGATCGAGCTGCCGTTCCCGCCGTCGGTGAATCACTACTACCGGCGGGTTGGTCCGCGGACGCTCATCAGCCGCGAGGGGCGCAGATTCCGGGAGCGGGTCTGCGCAATCCTCGCCGGCCTCGGGATCGGCGGCTTGGAAGGGGCGCTGCACATGGAGATCGAGGTCTATCCGCCCGATCGCCAGCGCCGCGATATCGACAACCTACAAAAGAGCTTGCTCGATGCGCTCCAACACGGCGGCCTGTACGCCGACGATAGCCAGATCAAGAAGCTGAACATCGAGATGCGCGGGTGCGTCCGCGGAGGCCGGACCCTGGTGCGCCTGGAGGAAGTCTGGAATGCTTGAGCTCAGGCCCTATCAGCAGGAGGCGGTAGCGGCGATCTACCGCCATCTGCGCGAGCGCGACGATAACCCCTGCGTAGTGATCCCGACCGGCGGCGGCAAGACCCCGGTCATGGCCACGGTCTGCAGGGATGCCGTGGGACGCTGGGGCGGCCGTGTCCTGATCCTGGCCCACGTCAAGGAGCTGCTCGAGCAGGCGCTGGACAAGATCCATATCGTGGCCCCGGAGATGTGGATGAAGACCGGGATCTACTCGGCGGGCCTGAAGAGCCGGGACACCGAGCACCCGATCATCATCGCGGGGATCCAGTCCGTCTACCGGCGGGCGTGCGAACTCGACGCCTTCGACCTGGTGATCATCGACGAGGCCCACATGATCCCCCCGGACGGGGACGGCATGTACCGGACCTTCCTGGAGGACGCCCGCAAGGTGAACCCGAAGCTGCGGGTGATCGGGCTGACGGCGACGCCGTTCCGGATGAAGAGCGGGATGATCTGCGAGCCTGGCAACCTCCTGAACGAGGTCTGCTACGAGATCGGCGTGAAGGAGCTGATCGTCCAGGGCTACCTCTGCCCATTGATCACCAAGGGATGCGCTCAGCCGCTGGACACGTCGGGCCTGCATGTGCGCGCGGGTGAGTTCGTAGCCGGCGAGGCCGAGGACCTCATGGACACCAACGAACTCGTCGAGTCGGCATGCCGGGAGATCGCCGAGCAGACCCAGGCGCGGCATTCGGTCCTAGTGTTCACCACCGGGATCCAACATGGCGAACATGTCGCCGCGGTCTTGCGCAGGACGGCAAACGAGTCGGTGGCCACTGTTTTCGGCGAGACCGCGACCGATGAGCGCGACCGAGTCCTGGCCGAGTTCAAGGCTGGCAGGATCAAGTACCTGGTCAACGTCAACGTGCTGACGATGGGATTTGACGCCCCGAATATCGACTGCGTGGCGATGGTACGGCCGACGCTATCGCCTGGGCTCTACTACCAGATGGTCGGGCGCGGCTTCCGTCTGAACGAGGGCAAGGAGAACTGCCTGGTCCTGGACTTCGGGGGCAACGTGCTGCGGCACGGACCGGTCGACGCCATCCGGATCCAGGCCGTCAATCATCGCGGTACCGGCGAAGCTCCGGCGAAGCAGTGTCCCGAGTGCCAGAGCCTGATCGCTGCCGGGTACGCCGTGTGCCCGGACTGTGGTTATGAGTTCCCGCCTCCAGAGCGTCGGCAGCACGAAGCCACGGCATCCACCGAAGGCATCCTTTCGGGCGAGGTGACGACCAACGTCCACGAAGTCCGCGATGTCTTCTACGGCGTCCACGCAAAGAAGGGCGCGCCCGAAGATGCGCCGAAGACCCTGCGGGTCGAGTACCGGACCGGCTTCCACCAGCACCAGTCCGAGTGGATCTGCTTCGAGCATACCGGCTGGGCCCGCCAGAAGGCCGAATCGTGGTGGCGACGCAGGTCGAGCGCTCCGGTGCCGCTGACCGCTGACGAGGCGGCGTTGATGGCCAACGACGGCGCGCTCTGCAGGACCCGCGCGATCACCGTGCGCACGGTGGTGGGCGACCAATACCCGCGGATCATCGGCTACGAGTTGGATGACCGGCCCGCCTGGCGCGAGCCGGGGATGGACGACGACCTCGAGCCGGCGGGAGTTGTGGCCGGTGGTCCCGCGGGCGCCTACAACCCGCTGGATGATGACGATCTACCCTTCTGACCATGAAGCAGGTGTCTTGTGGGCGAATCCAACGGGAAGATGCTGCAGGCGGCGTTGAGGTATGCCGAGCTCGGTTACCCGGTCTTTCCGTGCGTTCCGGGAGGGAAGGCCCCCGCGACAGCGCATGGGTTTCTGGACGCCACGACGGATGCCGGCCAGATCGATGCGTGGTGGTCGGCGCGCCCGGACGCGAACATCGGGATGTCCACCGAGGGACTTCTGGTCGTGGACGTCGACGGAGCAGACAACCCCTGGCCCGGCGAATTAGTGGACGCGTTGTCCGGCTGCCCGGTCTCACTGACGCCCCGGGGCGGCCGGCACTACATCTTCCGGCAGCCGGCAGGTAAGGTCTGGAGCAGCACGGCCAGCCGGATCGCCCCGAAGGTCGACACCCGGGCCAACGGCGGCTACATCGTCCTGCCGCCCTCGGTGGTAAACGGGAAGCCATATCGATGGGCGGACGACCTCACGGTGCGCCCGGCGGATCTGCCCGAGCCGCCGGCGTGGCTCGCGGCCCAGGTCGACGGCGGAGCGGACCTTTTCGTCCAGGGAGGCAGCCGGCCCGCTGAGGACGGCCAGGTGGCGGCCCAGGGTGCGCCCGTGGCGCCCCTGGGTGCGCCCGTGGCGCCCCAGGGCGCGACGACGGCGGCCGCTGGCAATGTGATACCAACCGGCCACCGGAACGCCACGTTGGCGCGCCTGGGCGGGGCTATGCGCCGAGTGGGGATGAGCCAGACCGAGATCTTGGCCGCCCTGATCCGGGCGAACCAGGACCGCTGCCGGCCACCGCTCCCGGAGCGTGAGGTCGAGCGGACCGCCGCCAGCATTGCCCGCTATGAGCCGGACCAGGTTGCCGTCGCGGTGGCGGAGAACCACTGGGGGCAGGATACAGCTGACGCCGGTACGATCGACGAAAGACCTCTTGATGTCCGGGACCCCGGCCCGATGCCGGATGACCTGTTCCGGATCCCGGGCTTTGTGTCTGAGGTCATGGATCACTGCCTGGCCACGGCTCCGTACCCAAACCTGGTGATGAGTTTCGCTGGCGCCCTGGCGCTGCAGGCGACGCTCGCCGGCCGCAAGGTCCGCGACCCGGGGGACAACCGAACGAACCTGTACCTGTTGGGCTTGGCGCACTCGGCTGCCGGCAAGGACCGGCCGCGGAAGCTCAACACCGAGATCCTGCACGCGGTCGGGCTGTCGCATCAACTCGGTGGGCGGTTCGCCTCGGGCGAGGGCATCCAGGACGCTCTCTACATCGAGCCCACCATGCTGTTCCAGACCGACGAGATCGACGGCATGCTGCAGTCGATCAACAAGTCTCGCGACGCTCGCCACGAGAACATCATGGGGACGATGCTGACGGTCTATTCGTCTGCCGACTCGGTGTTCCCCATGAGGCGGAAGGCGGGAAAAGATGCGCCAGGTGCCATCGACCAACCGTGTCTGGTCGTGTTCGGGACCGCTATCCCAGGCCACTACTACGAAGCGCTCTCTGAGCGGATGCTGACCAATGGGTTCTTCGCGCGCATGATCATTCTCGACTGCGGCGGGCGGTCGCCGGGACAGGAACCGAGACTGAAGCCGTTGCCGGCGCGAATCCTGGAGACTGCCCGCTGGTGGGCGGAGTTCCGGCCCGGAACGGGCAATCTCGAGGACTGGCATCCGGAGCCCCGGGTGATCCCACAGACAGAGGAAGCCAGGCAGATCCTGGTCGAGACACGCATTGAAGGGGAGGCCGAGTACGCGCGGGCCGAGGCGGCCGAGAACGAAGCCGGCACCACGGTCTGGGGGCGTGTGAGCGAGCACGCCCGCAAGCTGGCGCTGCTCTATGCCATCAGCGAGAACCACGTCGAGCCGCAAATCGGCCGGGCGGCCGCCGAATGGGCACGGCGGTTCGTCACGCACCAGGCCCAGCGCATGCTGTTCATGGCCCAGTCGCACGTGGCGGAGAATCCGTTCCAGGCGGAGTGCCTGAAGTTCCTCAAGAAGCTCGGCGGGGCGGCCGGTGGCGAACTCTCACACAGCGTCCTCTTGAAGCGGATGAAGGTCGACGCCAAGACCTTCCAGGT
>DYDD01000226.1 GCA_020718045.1 Fibrobacter sp.
CTGCTGGAGCGCCGCGGCGCCTTCGTGTCGCTGCACCGCCGCGGGCGGCTGCGGGGCTGCATCGGCGACATCGCGGGCACGGCGCCCCTGTGCGAGGCCGTGATCGCCAACGCCCTGGCGGCCGCATTCCGCGACCCGCGCTTCCTACCCCTGACCGCGGACGAGCTGCCCGGCCTGACGCTGGAGATCTCGGCCCTGTCCCCGCTGCAAGCCGTCGCCGACTGGACCGCGATCGAAGTGCCGCGGCACGGCGTCGTCATGGCCTGCGGGAGCGCGCGGGCGGTCTTCCTGCCCCAGGTCGCCGCCGAGCAGGGCTGGGACCGCAAGACGCTGCTCGACCAGCTCAGCCTCAAGGCCGGCCTGGACGCCGGCGCCTGGCGCCGGGGCGCCCGTTTCCACATCTTCGAGGCCGAGGTCTTCGGGGAGGAACCGTCGCGGGACTGACCCGCGATGCAGTGCAGGAGGCGCGTTGAACAGCCTGTGGATCGCCGGCCTGGCCGCCGCCTGGCTCGTGATCGGCTACCGCTGGTACGGTCGCCGGATCGCGGGCCGCCTGATCGGGCCCGACGACGCGATCGTCGTGCCGTGCCGCAGCCGGGCCGACGGCGTGGACTACCACGCCACGCGCGCGCCCGTCCTGTTCGGCCACCACTTCTCCTCGATCGCCGGCGCCGGCCCGATCGTGGGACCGCTGCTCGGCGTGCTCTACTTCGGCTGGGCCGCGGCCCTGGGCTGGATCGCCCTGGGTTCGGTCTTCATGGGCGCCGTCCACGACTACGTCTCGCTGATGGCGTCGGTCCGCAGCGGCGGCGTTTCGATCGGCGAGATCGGGCAGGCCACGCTGGGCGGCCGCGCACGGCTGATCCTGTCGCTCTTCCTGTGGTGCACGCTGGTGATGGTGGTCGCGGTCTTCGGCGTGATCACCGCCCAGACCCTGGTCAAGGAACCCGGCATCGTGCTGCCCACCTTCGGCCTGATCCTGGTGGCGGCCGTGTTCGGGGCCGGCGTGCTGCGGCCGGGACGGCCCCTGCTGCCCTACACGCTGCTGGCCCTGGCCGTGCTGGCCGCCCTGGTCTGGCTGGGCGTGCGGCTGCCCGTCGCGCTGCCGCCTACGGTGTCCGGGGTCCCGGCCGTCACCATCTGGTTCTGGATCCTGATGGCCTACTGCGTCCTGGCTTCGACGCTGCCGGTCTGGCTGCTGCTGCAGCCGCGCGACTACCTGAGCACCTGGATCCTCTACCTGGGCATCGGCGGCGGGGTGCTGGGCCTGGTCGCGCTGCACCCGACGCTGGAGGCGCCGGCCTTCGCCGGCCTGAGCGCGCCGGGGCAGGGGCCCGTCTGGCCCATGCTGTGCGTGATGATCGCCTGCGGCGCCATCTCGGGCTTCCACTCCCTGGTCGCCGGCGGCACCACCAGCAAGCAGATCTCCCGCGAGAGCGACGGGCTGCGCATCGGCTTCGGCGCCATGATCCTGGAGGCGGGCCTGGCGGCGCTGGTAGTGCTGATCGCCGCCGGGGCCCTGGCCTGGGACGCCGGCGCCGCGCCCGCCGCCGGCAGCCTGCAGCAGCTGATGGGCCCGGCGGGCGGCGGCCCCATCGTCGCCTTCGCCACGGGCTTCGGCCGCCTGACCGACGCCCTGCCGGGACTGGGCGCGCCGGTCGGGCTGTTCTTCGGCATCCTGATGATCAACGCCTTCGTGATCACCACCCTGGACACCTCGACCCGCCTGGCCCGCTTCGTCCTGCAGGAACTCGTGCGCGGCGCTCCGGTTGTCGGCGGCCGCTGGGGAGCCACCCTGGTCACGGTCCTGGCGGCCGGCTGGCTGGGGGCCAGCGACAGCTACCACCGGATCTGGCCCGTCTTCGGCGCCGCGAACCAGCTGGTGGCGGCGCTCAGCCTGCTGGTGGTCTCGAGCTGGCTGGTCGGGCTGCACAAGCCCCGCGCCGCCACCCTCGTGCCCGCGCTGTTCATGCTGGTGACGACGATCGGGGCTCTGGGCTGGCAGTGCGCGGGCTTCCTGCGCGACGGGGAATGGCTGCTCGCGGGCATCACCGCCGGGCTGGTCGTCATGGCCGCGTTTCTGGCCTGGGAAGCGCGGGGGCTGCTGCGCCGCAGCGGTGGGACGATCGGCGGACGCCGGGAGCCGGCCTCGACCTGACGTAAATTTATTGGTAAGCGGCTGCGAACCCGTATATGTTCTGGGCCGACTGCGCCCGTAATCGAGAACGGCTTTCAATACGTACAGCCGACGGTTCAACAAGGAACACGGTAACATGGGTCTGCTGGACAAGGTCGCCCAATTCACCACGGCCCGGGAACTCCAGGCCGCCGGGCTCTACCATTTCTTCAGGGTGATCGAGTCGGCCCAGGAGAACACGGTCCGGATCGGGGGCCGCGAAGTCATCATGCTCGGGAGCAACAACTACCTGGGCCTGACGAACCACCCCCGGGTGAAGGAAGCCGCCAAGCTGGCCCTGGACAAGTACGGCACCGGCTGCGCCGGTTCGCGCTTCCTGAACGGCACCCTGGACATCCACCTCGAGCTGGAAGAGAAGCTGGCGCGGCTGGTCGGCAAAGAGGCCGCCCTGGTCTTCTCGACGGGCATGATGGTCAACCTGGGGGCGATCTTCGCCCTGGTCGGCCGCAACGACACCGTCATCGTCGACCGCACCGACCACGCCTCGATCATCGACGGCACCCGCCTGAGCTTCGGTCAGGTCAAGAAATACAAGCACAACGACATGGCGTCGCTGGCCCACACCCTGGACGTCTGCACCACCGACGGCAAGCTCATCGTCGTGGACGGCGTGTTCTCCATGCACGGGGACATCGCGAAGATCCCGGAGATCCTGGAACTGGCCGAGCGCCACGGCGCCGTCCTGATGATCGACGACGCGCACGGCGTCGGCGTGCTGGGCAAGCAGGGCCGCGGCACCGCCGACCACTTCGGGGTCACCGACCGCGTGCCCCTGATCATGGGCACCTTCAGCAAGTCGCTGGCCTCGGTCGGCGGCTTCATCGCCGCGGACAAGGACACCATCCACTTCATCCAGCACATCGCGCGCTCGCTGATCTTCTCGGCGAGCATGCCGCCGGCCTCGGTGGCCTCGGTCTCCGCGGCGGTCGACGTGATGCTCGATGAGGACTGGCGCCTGAAGCAGCTGTGGCGCAACACCGAGGTCATGATGGAGCGCCTGCAGGACGCCGGCTTCGACACCGGCCCCTCGAACACGCCCATCATCCCGGCGGTCATCGGCGAGGACCTGATGGCCTTCCAGATGTGCGGGCGGCTGTTCGAGGAGGGCGTCTTCGTCAACCCCGTGGTCTCCCCCGCCGTGGAGAAGGGCAACGCCCTGATCCGGCTCAGCCTGATGGCCACCCACACCGAGGACGAGGTGCACCGGGCCATGGACATCATGACCCGCGTGGGCCGCGAGCTGGGCGTCGTCTGACCCGATCCCCCGAGGAGACCGCATGGGCGTCGCGATCACCCCCGTCGCCGGCAAGCGCGACCTTGAGGCCTTCCTGCAGCTGCCGTACGACGTCTACGCCGACGACCCCCACTACGTCTTCCCGCTGCTGAAGCAGCTGCGCGAGTTCCTCGACCCCGCCCACAACCCGTTCTTCCGCCACGCCGAGACCCGGCTCTGGCTGGCGCACCGCGACGGCCGGGTGGTCGGGCGCGTGGGCGCCTGCGTCGACCGCTACCACAACGAGCACTGGCACGAGACCACGGGCTTCTTCGGCTTCTTCGAGTGCGAACGGGACCGCGCGACCGCCCACGCCCTGCTCGACACCGCCCGGGACTGGCTGCGCGGGCAGGGTCAGACGACCATGCGCGGGCCGCTGAACTTCACGACCAACCACGACAACCCGGGCCTGCTGATCGCCGGCGAGCCGTCGTCGCCGGTCACCGGCATGTCCTACAACCCGGTCTGGTACCAGGACCTGCTGGAGTCGTACCCGGGCCTGGCCAAGAGCCGCGACCTGTGGGCCTGGCGCATCACCGCCGACGGCTTCACGCTGCCCGAGCGCGTGCTGGAGAACGCGAAGCAGGTCTTCCGCGGCGAGAGCGACCTGAAGGTGCGGCCGATCGACAAGAAGGACTTCCGCAACGAGGTCGAGCTGATCCGCGGGCTCTACAACCGCTGCTGGCACGAGAACTGGGGCTTCATCCCCATGGACCCCGACGAGTTCTACTTCGCGGGCCGCGAGATGAAGACGATGGTCAACGAGAACCTGCTGCTGATCGCCGAGTGGAAGGGCGAGCCGGTGGGATTCAGCATGACCGTGCCGGACTTCAACCTGGCGCTCAAGCGCGTCCGCGGCCGCCTGTTCCCCTTCGGGATCTTCCGCTTCCTCGCCGACCGCAAGAAGATCGTCTACGCGCGCACCCTGCTGATGGGCGTGCTGCCCGAGCACCGCCACAAGGGCGTGGACGTGCTGATGGTCCTGCGCAGCTACAAGGCCGCGGTCAAGGGCGGCATCACCGCCGGCGAGTGCAGCTGGATCCTCGAGAACAACACCGCCATGAACCGCATCCTCGAGAAGCTGGGCGCCAAGGTGTACAAGACCTACCGGATCTACGACCTGCCGCTGTCATGAGCGACGGCGCCGGCACGCGCGGTCTGGTGGCGCTGACCGGCGCCACGGGTTTCCTGGGCAGCCACATCGCCGACCTGCTGCTGGCCCGCGGCCACGCCGTGCGCGCCGCGGTGCGCCCGACCAGCGACCGCCGCCGGCTCGATCCGCGC
>DYDD01000227.1 GCA_020718045.1 Fibrobacter sp.
GGCCGTGGCGGCCGCCCTCGGAGCCGCCGTGCTGCGCGGGGGCGAGGTGGACCGCGCCGCGGTCGCCGCGCTGGTCTTCACCGATCCCGGGGCCCTGGCGCGTCTGAACGCCCTGACGCACCCGCGCCTGGCGGCCCGCCTCGACGCGCGCCTGCGCGAGCACGAGGCGGCGGCCAGGGAGCCGGGTCTTGCGGTCGTGGAGGCCGCCGTGTACTTTCTGCTTCCGCCGTTCGGACCGGTGGATCTGGTAGTGGCGCTCGACGCCCCGCCGGAGCTCAGGGTGAGCCGCCTGGCCGCCTCGGGCCGGTTCGACGCCGCGGCGGCCCGCGTCCGCGCCGAGGCCCAGCGTACCCTGCTGGGCGCCTACACCCGCGCCGACGTCGTCTTGAGGAACGAGGGCGGACCCGACGACCTGCGACGCGCGGTGCGCGCGCTGGTCGCCGCCCGCGCGCCGGAGCTGACTAGTCCGGACGCGCCACCCCGGGAGGGGCCATGAAGGAGCAGTTCGACGAACTCCGCGCCCAGCAGGACCGGCTCGCGCTCCTGAAGGAGGGGCTTTGACCTCCCGCAGCTGCAGTCGGAATTCGCGGCCCTGCAGGCGCGCCAGTCCGAGCCGGGGTTCTGGCAGGACCGGGTGGCCGCCGAGCAGACGACCCGCCGCCAGCGCGTGCTGAAGAGCTGGCTGGAACCGGTCGCGGCCGCCGAGGCGTCGGTCGCTGATCTCGGGGTGCTGGCCGAACTGGCCCAGCAGGAGCAGGACGAGGGCGCGGCCGCGGAGGTGCGCGACGGCGTCGAAGAGCTGGTCCGGCAGCTCGACCGACTCGAGTCGCAGTTCCTGCTCAGCGGGCCGGACGACGCGCGCGGCGCCCTGCTGGAGATCCACCCCGGCGCCGGCGGCACCGAGAGCCAGGACTGGGCGGAGATGCTGCTGCGCATGTACCGCCGCTACCTCGAGCGCAACAAGCTCGCCTTCGAGGTCCTGGACCTGCAGGCGGGCGACGAGGCCGGCGTCAAGAGCGCCATCCTGGAGATCAAGTCCGAGTTCGCCTACGGCTACCTCAAGAGCGAGTCCGGCGTGCACCGCCTGGTGCGCATCTCGCCTTTCGACGCGCAGAGCCGGCGCCACACCTCCTTCGCCTCGGTCTTCGTCTTCCCGCTCATCGAGGACGAGGTGGAGGTGGAGATCAACGAGCAGGACCTGCGCATCGACACCTTCCGCGCCAGCGGGGCGGGCGGCCAGCACGTCAACAAGACCGATAGCGCCGTGCGCATGACCCACCTGCCGACCGGACTGGTGGTCCAGTGCCAGAGCGAGCGCTCCCAGCTGCGCAACCGCGAGAGCGCCCTGACGATGATGCGGGCGAAACTGTACATGCGGAAGCTGGAGGAGGAGCGCCAGAAGCGGGCGGCCATCGAGGACGAGAAGATGGAGATCGCCTGGGGCAGCCAGATCCGTTCCTACGTGCTGCAGCCCTACACCAAGGTCAAGGACCACCGCACCGAGCAGGAGACGGGCAACGCCGTCGGCGTCCTGGACGGCGACCTCGAGCCCTTCATCGACGCGTACCTGCGCCAGACCAGCCGCGCCGCCCGCTGAGCGGCCGAGGAGGCCCCGTGTCCGAGAACGAGCCGCAGCCCCTGCACCGCCTGGTCGAGGAGCGCCTGCGCAAGCTGGAGGCGCTCGCCGCGCGCGGCGAGCCCTACCCGTACCGTTACGACCGCACGCACACCAGCGCCGGCCTGGTCGCGGACGAGGCCGACCTCACGGCGTCCGGCGCCGAGGTCCGCATAGCCGGCCGCATCATGGCCAAGCGCAGCGCCGGCAAGACGATCTTCCTGCCGCTGCAGGACGGCGAGGGCCGCATCCAGATCTACGCCCGACGCGACGACCTCGGCGAGCAGGACTACGAGGCCTTCAAGAAGCTGCTGGACCTGGGCGACCTGATCGGCGTCGCGGGGAAGCTCTTCCGGACCAACACCGGCGAGCTGACGGTGCACGTCGCCGCCTGGCAGCTGCTGGCGAAGTCCCTGCGCCCCCTGCCCGAGAAGTTCCACGACCTGAGCCTGGAGCTGCGCAGCCGCAAGCGCCACCTCGACCTGATCATGAACCCCGAGTCCCGCGACCGTTTCCGCCGACGCTCGGCGCTGCTGGACCACGTGCGCCGCTTCCTGATCGATCGGGACTTCCTGGAGGTCGAGACGCCCGTCCTGCAGCCCCTGTACGGCGGCGCCACGG
The DNA here is from genome assembly GCA_020718045.1 of Fibrobacter sp. Classification (GTDB taxonomy): domain Bacteria; phylum Krumholzibacteriota; class Krumholzibacteriia; order LZORAL124-64-63; family LZORAL124-64-63; genus PNOJ01. The sequence continues at coordinate 2,237 of DYDD01000227.1, forward strand.
CGCGCCCCTTCTCGACGCACCACAACGCGCTCGACCAGCGCCTCTACCTGCGCATCGCCGACGAGCTGTACCTCAAGCGGCTGATCGTGGGCGGCCTGGAGCGGGTCTTCGAGTTCTGCAAGGACTTCCGCAACGAGGGGATGGACCGCACCCACAACCCCGAGTTCACGATGATGGAGTGCTACGCGGCCTACTGGGACTACCACGACATGATGGACCTGGTCGAAGAGCTCATGCGGCAGCTCGCCGCGAAGTTCGGCCGCGACGGCCGGATCACGTACGGGAACCACGAACTGGACTTCTCCGGCGGCTTCCGGCGCCTGCGCTTCCTGGACGGCCTGCAGGAGCGCACCGGGGTCGACTTCCGCGGCCTGGGCCGCGAGGAGGTTCGGGCCCACGCCGAGCGGCTGGGCGTGCCGGTACGGCCGGAGATGGGCACGGACAAGATCCTCGACGCGCTGTTCGGCGAGCTGGTCGAACCGACCCTCATCCAGCCGACCTTCGTGATGGACCACCCCAAGGAGCTGTCGCCGCTGGCCAAGGGCCACCGCGACGACCCGGCCCTGGTCGAGCGCTTCGAGGGCTTCGTGGCCGGGTTCGAGATCTGCAACTCGTTCTCCGAGCTGAACGACCCGCGCGAGCAGCGCCGCCGCTTCGCCGACCAGATGGACCTGCGGGCCAAGGGGGACGACGAAGCCCAGGTCATGGACGAGGACTACCTGGAGGCCCTGGAGATCGGCATGCCCCCGACCGGCGGCCTGGGCGTCGGTCTCGACCGCCTGGTGATGCTGTTCACGGACTGCCACGCGATCCGCGACGTGCTGCTGTTCCCCGCCATGCGTCCGGAGGAGTGAGCGGCCCATGCGCTTCGCCGCCTACATCGCCCGCCGACACCTGCGCAGCCGCCGCCGTTCCCGCTTCGTCAGCCGGGTCACGGCGACGGCCATCGCCGGCATCACGATCGGCGTCATGGTCCTGGACCTGACGCTGGCGATCATGAACGGGCTGCACGTCGAGCTGCGCCGCACCTTCGTCGACAACATGCCCATGGTGACGATCGTCTCGACGCGCCCCGAGGGCCTGCGGGACGCGGGCGCGGTCATGGACCGCATCGGCGCCGTGCCCGGCGTCGAGGGCGTGGCCCCCTTCGTGCGCCAGGAGGTGGTCGCCAGCTTCGGTCGCCGCGGCGTGCCGGCCCAGCACCGCGCCGCCGTGGTCTGGGGCGTCGAGCCCGACCTGCAGGAGGCGGTGACGCCCCTGTCGCAGCACCTGCTGCCGCCCGAGGGCAGCCTGCGCGCCCTGCGCGGCGCCGCCGGGGCGCCGGCGGTGGTGGTGGGCGCCGAGCTGGCCGCCTCGCTCTACGCCGGCCTCGGCGACACCCTGGTGATCACCGCGCCCCGTGGCGACCTCGACCTGCAGAACCTGGCGTCGGAGAGCCGGCGCTTCGTGGTCGCCGGCTTCCTGGACACCGGTCTCTACGACTTCGACGCCCGCTTCGTCTACATGCCGCTGGCGGCCGCGCAGGAGTTCTTCGGCTATGCGTCCGACGGCGTGACGGCGATCGGCGTGCGCGCCGCCGACATGATGGCGGCGCCGGAGCTCGGCGAGGCCATCCGCCGCGAGCTGGGCCCCTTCGACTACGCCGCCAACGACTGGATCGAGCTGAACCGCAACCTCTTCGACTGGGTCCGCTACGAGAAGGTCATGATGTTCCTGCTGCTGGGGCTGGTGATCCTGGTCGCGGCCTTCAACATCGTGGGCATCCTGACCATGATGGTGGGCGAACGGCGGCGGGAGATCGGCATCCTGCTGTCCATGGGCGCGCGGCGCCGCCAGATCCAGACGATCTTCCTGATCGAAGGGTGCTACGTCGGCTTCTGGGGCACGGCGCTCGGGACGCTGCTGGGCTGGCTGGGCACCGTGTACCTCGACAAGGTCGGCATCCACATCCCCGGCGACGTCTACTTCATGGACCACGTGCCGGTCGTGGCCCAGGCGGTCGACTTCCTGGGCGTGGCCACGGCCGCGCTGGCGATCACCCTGCTGGCGACGTTGCTGCCCAGCGGCGAGGCCGCCCGCCTGCGGCCCATGGACATCATCCGCTACACCTAGAGAGGCGACGGTGGCACCCATCCTCGAAGCCCGCCGGCTGGACAAGGGTTTCCCCCGCGCCGGGGGGGCCGTGACCGTCCTGCAGGGCTGCGACTTCGCGCTGGCGGCCGGGGAGAACGTCGCCATCATCGGCCCCAGCGGCGCCGGCAAGAGCACCTTCCTGAACCTGATCAGCGGCCTGGACGCCCCGACCGCCGGCGAGATCTTCTACGAGGAGAAGCCGCTGACCGGCCTGGACGCCGACGGCTGGGCCGACTGGCGCCGCGCCTTTGTCGGCTTCGTCTTCCAGTTCCACTTCCTGCTCCCGGACTTCTCCGCCCTGGAGAACGTCCTGATGCCGGCGCGGCTGCGCGGCGAGGCGGGGCCGTCGGCGCGCGCGCGGGCCCTGGCGCTGCTGGGCCGG